>NZ_AP014821.1:2750036-3100072 GCF_001548115.1 Geminocystis sp. NIES-3709
CGTAATTTTCTCCATGTCAGTGAAGCCGCTTGTTTGATGATTTTATCAGCAAAAGCTCATATTACAGGGTGTTGGCCCGTTTGCCATTATGAATCATTAGACACCACCGAGATGGCTGAGTTAGCTTATCGTGAATTTGGTTGTGGTGGTCAGATTATAATTGATATGAAGAAGAAACCGTTTCGTGCTATATTCTTCCCTGAAGACCTTTCTATTTTTGAGCGATTACAGCATAAACTATCCATTAGTATGGCTCAGGGTATAGCGATGATTCATCAGTCAGGGTTTGCTGAAAATTTTGGTCCTCTCGATGTTCTCTAAAAGTTATGGAAAATCAAAAAACCAGATGATTACTGTGCTAGTGACTGGTATTGGTGCCATTATCGGTCAAGGAATTATTAAAAGCCTTCGTTGTTCAAGATATCCTGTGAGAATTGTTGGCGTTGATAGAAGTGATCGATCCCCTGGTCCTTATCTTTGCGATGTTTTCTTGAGAAAACCATTTTGTAATGAAAGTAACCCTGATTATTTATCTTTTTGGAAGTCAATACTGGAGACTGAGAAGATAGATCTAATTATTCCGGGACTAGGAGTAGATATTATTTTCCTTTTACAAAATCGTCAATTATTTGAGAAATTCACTGTACCTATAGTTTTGAACAATCCAGATTTAATTACCTTGTCATTAGATAAATGGTTATTAGGAGAGAAACTACAACAAAATGGATTTTCCCGAATCCCCTCAGCCATTATGCCAAGTAGTTGGAAGTGTGCCATTAAACTTCTGGGATCACCGCCTCTACTTCTCAAACCATGTCAAGGCGAAGGATCTCGTGGAATTGTTCGTCTTTATGACGAAACCGACTTTCTCTATTGGCAAAAAAAGACAGTAGGTCGTTGGATGTTGCAAAAGATCGTCGGTTCAGACGAGGACGAATATACCGTTGGTGTTTTTGGGCTAGGTGATGGTAAATCACTTGATCCGATTATATTTCGACGTAAATTATCGGGTGCAGGAAATACCTTAGAAGCAGAAGTAATTCATGATGAATTAATCGAAAAAAATACTTTTCTTCTAACAAAATTATTTCAGCCACTGGGAGCAACCAATTATCAATTCCGTAAAGAAGGTGAGATTGCTTATTTGTTGGAAATTAATCCACGTTTTTCCAGTAGTAATTCTCTACGTACTGCATTTGGCTATAATGAAGCAGAAATGTCAATAGACTACTTTCTGTTTGGAAAACAACCAATAGCGACGAATCTCCGTCAAGGAATTGCTTGGCGGTTCAGTGAGGATTTTGTAATTTATGATCGCAATTCTGTCTGATATTCACGGAAATTTACCGGCTCTTGAGGCTGTTCTTAAGGATGCAATTGCTCAAGGTTGTAATAGGTTTGTTTCACTTGGTGATGTGGTAGGTTACTATGCACAACCGGGTGAATGCATTGATCTATTGCGGCAATATAATACCATAAATATTATGGGAAACCATGATAGTTATCTCGTATTTGATACAAACTGCGAAAGATCTAAGTTAGTTGCCAGTATTATTGATTATCACAAAAAAATCATCAGTAAAAAACAATTAGATTGGCTCAAGCGATCATTAATTTCATACCAAGAAAATACATATCTTTTTATACATGGCGGTCCAAAAAACTATCAAGATCAATATCTCTATTCTATTTCTAGAGAAACCATACCAATTGATGTAGATTACCTTTTCTCCGGTCATACCCATGTCCAAACTCTTGTCAAATTTGGACAAAAAATTTATTGTAATCCTGGATCTATAGGACAGCCCCGTGATGGTGATTACCGAGCAGGATATGCTACATTGGACGGGAGTGATATTTATTTACATCGTGTAGCTTATGATATTGACAAAACCGCTATTGCGATGAAAAAAGCTGGTTTTGATGAATTTTGTTACGAAAATTTATACAATGGCTCGCAGATTGGTGGTCGTATTGATAAGGTAGAAATTATTTCTAAAGGGGAAAATAAGGATGAATCCAATTATTAAATTTCAGAAAGAAGTTACAAAAAATATTCAGCGACTGGGTGAGGCTACAGAACTGCCAAAAGATTCCTTAGATTGGATGGTGAAAGTAGGAGTTATTGGTTCTTATTGTTATAACTTCAAATGGCTTGATCGCCCGATAATCCAGTATCCTCAAGACATTATAGCTATTCAAGAGTTAATATGGAAAATCAAACCAGATTTGATCATAGAAACTGGTATTGCCCATGGAGGCTCTCTAATTTTTAGTGCCTCTATGCTTGCACTACTAGATGTGTGTGATGCAATTGAACAAGGGCATACTTTAAATCCAAAAGTTTCTCAACGTCGTGTTTTAGGTATAGACATTGATATCCGAAGTCATAATCGTACTGTTATTGAATCTCATCCCATGTTCTCTCGCATCCAGATGCTTGAAGGCTCTAGCATTGATCCCTCGATAGTGGAAGAAGTGTATGGGATAGCTGACAATTATCAGCGTATTCTCATCTGTTTGGATAGTAATCACACTCATGATCATGTTTTAGCAGAATTAGAAGCCTATGCATCTTTAACTTCTGTGGGAAGCTATTGCGTAGTTTTTGACACCATTATTGAAGATATGCCTGAAGAATTTTTTGGCGATCGCCCTTGGGGAAAAGGGAATAATCCTAAAACTGCCGTTTGGGAATTTTTGAAAACTCATCCAGAATTTGAAATAGACAAAGACATAGAGGCTAAACTATTAATAACAGTTGCACCAGATGGTTATTTAAAGCGTGTAAAATAGTTAAGTCATAAATGTGATTAAAAACTTTGAATAGCAAGGGGGAAATGCTTTTAATGTAGAAATAGTTGATTATCACTGAGGTTTTACTATGATTGTTCTAAAACTATGACAAAAGTATCTTTATATGAATAAAAAAACTTTAACTGTAATTCTGCATAAAGAAGATAAGATGTATATTGCCGAATGTGTGGAAGTTGGCACAGTAGATCAGGGAGAAACCATTGAAGAAGCGATCGAAAATTTGAGGGAGGCAACTAGATTATATTTAGAAGAATGCCCATCTTTGGAAACTCAACCTAGATTAGTAACAACCATGGAGGTAACTTACGGAGAGTTGAGTTATGCCTAAATTACCCATCATTTCGGGGAAAAAAGCAGTTCAAACTTTAGAAAAAATGGGCTTTGTTCAATCTAGGCAAACAGGTAGTCATGTGGTATTAAAAAAGTTAACTTCGGAAGGGGACATTGTTTGTGTTGTACCACTTCACCGAGAATTAAGAATAGGAACTTTAAGCGGTATCATTAAACAAGCACAAATTACAGCAAATGATTTTATTCGCCATCTATAAATAAAAAAAGCGATCGTCCTTGGGGGAAAGGGAATAATCCGAAAACTGCCGTTTGGGAATTTTTGAAAACCTGTGATCGAGTTGAAATTGATAAAGAAATGGAGGCAAAATTATTAATAACAGTTGCACCAGACGGTTATTTAAAGTGTATTAAATAACCAGATTTAGAAATAATATATAGCAATTCTCGTTATCATGAGGTACAAAAATTATCAGTATCGGGGAATAGGGAATAGGCAATGGTAAATTGGATAAAAAAACTGTACCTCATACTTTTAAGAAACGCTATAAGAAAAGATAAAGATTAAAGCTATTGATTATTTTTAATCATAAAAATCAAAATATTTTAGTAAAAGTATATGGATAGAATACCCGTTGCAGGACCTTGGATTACTCAAAAAGAAATTGATTACGTTACTGATGCTGTAACAAATGCTTGGTATAGCAACGCTAATATTTATACTCAAAAATTTGAACAGAGTTTTGCCGAATATTTAGGGGTAAAATATGCTGTTTCTTTACCTTCTTGTACATCCGCAATCCATTTATCATTATTAGCTTTAGGAATTGGTGAAGGAGATGAAGTAATAGTACCTGATGTAACTTGGATAGCCAGTGCCGCCCCTATCAACTATGTGGGTGCAACTCCTATTTTTGCTGATATAGATCCTAAAACGTGGTGTTTATCCGCCGAATCCTTTGAAAGTTGTATCACTCGAAAAACTAAAGCTGTTATACCCGTTGACTTATACGGTGGAATGTGTGATTGGGATGGGATTCTTAATATAGCCCAAAAATATAATATAGCGGTAATTGAAGATTCCGCAGAAGCGATCGGTTCAGAATATCAAGGCAAAAAAGCAGGTAGTTTTGGTCATACAGGAGTATTCAGTTTTCACGGCTCCAAAACCCTAACCACAGGTGAAGGGGGAATGTTAGTTACCAACATAGAAGACATTTATGAAAGAGTATTATTTTTAAGGGATCATGGTCGTTCCCCCGGTGATAGGATGTTTTATAATACTGAAGTAGCTTACAAATATAAAATGTCTAGCTTACAATCAGCCTTAGGATTAGCACAATTAGAACGCATCGAGGAGTTAATCGATCGCAAAAGAGAGATTTTCAGTTGGTATCAAAAAGAATTAGCTCATTTAGATAGCCTAACCTTAAATTACGAACCTCCCAACACCAAAAATACTTATTGGATGGTAACAGCTATTTTAGACGAAAAATTAGGATTCACTAAACAATACATAATTGAAAAAATGAGAGAATATAACATTGATTGTCGTCCATTTTTTCATCCCTTAACTTCATTACCAGCTTATGAAAATTTGTCTCAAGTTATTTCAAAAAAAAATCAAAATGTAGTTAGTTATAAAATTAGTCCTTATGGCCTGAATTTACCTTCAGCATTAAATCTTACGGAAGAACAGGTTAAATATGTTTGTAATTATTTAAAACTTATCATCCCATAGTTATTAAAACAACAGTATTTTTTTGTCAGAAAATCATGAACAAACCTTTATTTTCAATAATTATTCCCACCAGAGAAAGACATCAAACTTTACCTTATGCCATGAGGACTGTACTAAATCAAAGCTATAATAACTTTGAGCTAATTATCATGGATAACTTTAGCAGTAAAGAAACCTATCAAGCAGTACATGAATTTAATGATCCGAGGATAAAATATTATCGCTCGTCCGAAAGATTATCAATGTCAGATAATTGGGAATTATCCCTGTCCAAAGTTCAGGGTGATTATGTGAATATTTTAGGAGATGACGATGGACTTATTCCAGATGCGTTAGAAATAGCTCTTAACTATATTAATAACTACAACATAAATATTGTCACTTGGTTTCGTTGGCCTTACTATTGGGATAATGCTATTCAGCCAGAAAATCGTAATAGTTTATACGTCAATTTAGGAAAAAATATTTATTTATTTAATTCCAGAGAACAAGTAAAACTCGTTTATGAAGGAAAATTATCTTATGAATATTTGCCCATGATTTATAGTTCTTTTATTCCTAAAAAACTCACAAATAAAATACAATCAATACATGGGAAATATTTTATTGATCAATGTCTTTCTCCTGACATCTTCTCTGGTATTGTTAATGCTTACTTTTCTAATCAATATTTGTTTTCGGAAATTAATCTTTCCGTGTCTGGAATTTCGGCATATAGTAATGGTATTTCATCAGCTTTTCCTGATTTAGCATCCAAACCAAGAGATCAATTTATCACAGAAATAAAAACTAAAAATAAACAATATATTCATCCTAAACTAATAGAATGTTCCAATATTATTATTGGTATAGGAAGTGATTTTTTATATGCCAAAGATTTATTTTTTCCTGATGATGAGGAAATAAAATTAAATATTGAGTACATAATTCAAAGAATGATATCTCATCTCAATAGTAATCCTAGTCAATATAATGTAGAGAGGAAATACATACAACAATTAGCTGACAAATGGCAGGTTAATTTATCTAAATACACTTTTCCAGATCTGAAAAATATTACAAAGAAAGTCACATCTGAGGAAATAAAAATCTATGAAGGATTAATCAAAAATCAGGAAACAATTATAAGACTGATTATCAATTGTCGGAAGTTTAATATTGTTGATGTTTCTCAAGCTGTAATACTAGCTTCTGCAATTATGAATAATAAAATTCCTTATCTTAATTCTTCGGGAGAGTATTACATAAGTGAAAACTTAGTTAAAGCATATCTCAATAATTTCTCTAATGATCAAATAACTCAACCAATTCAGAAAATTACAGATGATTGGCAATTAACAACTGCTGTTGCTTTTTTTATCTTCAATCGCCCTGAAACAACTGCGAGAGTATTTGAAGTAATTAGAGAAGCAAAACCGACTAAATTATTAGTGGTTGCAGATGGTGCGAGGGTTGATGAAGGGGGAGAAGCAGAAAAATGTGCCGATGCAAGGGCAATTATTAATCAAGTGGATTGGGAGTGTGAGATTTTAACCAATTATTCAGATGTTAATTTGGGTTGTCGAAAACGGATTGGTAGTGGTTTAGATTGGGTATTTGAGCAAGTAGAAGAAGCGATCGTTTTAGAAGATGACTGTCTGCCCCATTCGACTTTTTTCCGTTATTGTCAAGAATTATTAGAAAAATATCGTGATGATGAACGCATTATGATGATTTCGGGGGATAACTTCCAATTCGGACACAAAAGAACCGAATATAGTTATTATTTCTCTCGCTATGGGCATATTTGGGGATGGGCAACTTGGCGACGTGCATGGATAAAAAATGATCAATCAATGCAACTGTGGCCACAATTAAGAGATAATCACTGGTTAAAAGATGTATTAGAAAATGATCAAGCCGTTACTTATTGGTCAAGAATATTTCAGTTGGTTTATGATGGTTTTAATACTTGGGATTATATTTGGTTATTTACTCTATGGGCAAATAATGGCTTAACAATTTTACCTAATGTTAATTTAGTTTCTAATATTGGTTTTAGTTCCGGTACTCATACAACTACACAAAACAATCAAATAGAAAATTTGGCTGTGGAAGCATTAGATTTTCCTTTAAATCATCCTTCTTTTATTATTAGAAATACTCAAGCAGATAATTTTACTGAAGAAACAATATTTAGTGGTGTAATTAAAAAAGTCTTACCAGTTATTCATAATAATCATTTATCAATGGAAAAATTAATCTCACTAATTAACAATAACAAAAATCAAGAAGTTATCAATATTATTAACTCTAATAATGAGAATAATCTGAATTATTTTTATATTAAAGCTTTAGCAGAGATACGATTAGGTTATATCTATGATGCTAAAAATTCTCTGAATCAATTATTACTAAATAAACCTGATCATCTTAAAGCTCAACAACTATTAAAAGAACTTAGTCAAGAATCAGAAAAGGAAGTTCAACAATTACTTAATCAGGCTTTAAATTATTTTAATCAAGGAGAAAGAATTAAAGCGTTACGGTTGGGAGAAAAAGCAGCTTCTTTAGGCATTTTTATCACGGGATTACACTATTTAAGATCCGTTTTTAATAGTGCTGTTGCTCGATATGAAGAAGCATTAGAAGCCGCCGAATTAGAATTAAAATATAACCCTAATCACCCACAAGCAAGAGAACAAGTTACCTCTTTAACAAAGGCATTAATTAAACCCAAAAAAGAGAAAATTCCTAATAATCAAAGAACATGGGGAACATCATTACCTTATGATTTAATGATGTCAATTCAAAATAGTTTGCATAATTATTCTTATAGTGGTGTACCGATACAAAAAAACCCTTTTGATTTTGCTATTTATCCTGTACTAATTTGGAATTTAAAACCCCGTACTATTATCGAAATAGGATCTAAAAGTGGAGGGAGTGCGATATGGTTTGGGGATTTATTTGATAATTTTAAAATAGATGGTCATATTTACTCTGTAGATATTGTGAAAGTGACTAAATATTCTCATGGTAGAGTAACTTTTTTAGAAGGAGATGGACAAAATTTACAAGAAACTTTTAGTCCTGATTTTTTACAAAAATTACCACGTCCTTTATTAGTTATCGAAGATGCTGATCATTCCTATCAAACCAGTAAAGCCGTTTTAGAATTTTTCCATCCTTATCTCGATCGAGATGAATATATTGTGATTGAAGATGGTATCATTTCCGATATAGTTAAAGATCAATCTTATAGTAGTGGCCCTCATCAAGCCTTAAAAACTTTTTTAGCAAATCATAATAGTGAATATGAAATTGATGGTGATTATTGCGACTTTTTTGGTTATAACTTAACTTGGGCAACCAATGGCTATCTGAAAAAATTAACTTCTGCTAATATTCAACCTTTAAATTCTTTAGAGTCCAAAGGTTTAGACTTAAGTAATAATTTTATTTACAAGGCTAATGAGGCTTTTAATAATGGAATAGTAGAAGAAGCCTTTAAAATTCTGAATGAAGCTAAAGCCAAAAAACAACCGATTTTAGGATTAGATTATTTGAGGGCAAAATGTTTTTTACACATAAAACAACCTCCTTCTTCTATTCAATCTCTCTATGAAGAATTACGCTATTTTCCTGACAATAATCAAGCAAAAACACTTCTTGAACAATTATTAAAACAATATCCTCAATTTGTTGCTCGTCAAATTCAAGACTCAGAATTTCAAGAATTATATCAAGAAATTCAACCTTACACCATGCTCAGTGAAGCTCGATTATATTCGTTATTTACCTTAGTAAAACGGGTTTGTCTTGAAAATATATCAGGTAATTTTGTCGAGTGTGGTGTTGCCGGTGGGGGTTCAACGGGCTTAATCTCTGCGATCGTTAAACGTTATACAAAACAACCTCGTCAAATATATGCCTTTGATTCTTTTGAAGGAATGCCAACTCCCACAGATAAAGATAAATCTAGCGGTATTCCTGCGGAGTTAACTGGATGGAGTACAGGTACTTGTGCGGCACCTGAAGATAGTGTGACAGAAATTTGTAATAAATTGGGTTCTTTTGATATTCTTCATCTTGTTAAAGGTTATTTTGAGGATACATTACCCAAAATGCGAGATCAATTAGGTGTAATTGCTTTCTTGCACATGGATGGTGATTGGTATTCCTCAACTCAAGCGATTATTAATAATCTATACGATCGTATTTCCCCCTATGGTTATATACAAATAGATGACTATGGATTCTGGGAAGGATGTCGCCAAGCCATTACGGAATTTCAACAACAAAATAACCTGAAATTTAACTTAAATGTTATTGATAGTACAGGAGTATGGTTTGCTAAATCGGAAGTAACTCCTCTTAACTTCATCCAAAATCAACAATCTATCAGTAAGAGAATATGGCTTAATTTAGGTTGTGGTAGTTGTTTTCATCCTGATTGGACAAATATTGATTTTTACCGAACAGGAGAGGGGGTTATTGCCCATAATTTACTCAAAGGAATTCCTTTCCCTGACAATAGTTTTGAGGTTGTCTATCATTCTCACTTATTAGAACATTTGCCAAAAAATGAAGCCCAACCCTTCTTACAAGAATGTTATCGAGTTTTACAATCAAAGGGTATTATTCGAGTCGTTATTCCAAACTTAGAACAAATTGTCCGATTATATTTAACATCCCTCGAAAAAGCCCTTGAAGGCTCAAAAGAAGATGCTGATAACTATAATTGGCTCATGTTAGAAATGTATGATCAGGTTGTTAGAAATGAATCGGGGGGAGATATGAAGCGGTATTTAGCCCAAAATCCTATACCCAACGAAAAATTTATTATTGAGCGATTTGGGGTTGAAGGTGAAATGTTAATCAATGCCTTTAAAGGTAGAAATTTTCCCTATGTATCTTTAGCTCAATTAAATCCTACACAAATAGGTCAATTTAGACAAGGAGGAGAGGTGCATCAATGGATGTACGATCGATATTCTTTAAGAATTTTACTAGAAACAGTCGGTTTTGTTGATGTGAAAGTTTGTCGAGCCGATGAATCAAGAATTATTGATTTTAATACTTATCATTTAGATGTATTGCCTGATGGACGAGTGCGCAAAAGTGACTCATTATTTATGGAGGCAATTAAACCTTAAAATTATTCACAAAAAAAACAGTCATGGAGGATAACTTATTAAGAGTAACTTTTATCTATTTTAGCTGAAATATTTGCACTGTAAAATAATATAAATTTATAAGTTATGTTAGTTCAAGATTTATCTGCACAAAAAAGAAGATTTTTTCTCACGTTGGTTAAAAAGCGAGTAAAATCAGGTAGTGGTAGTAGTTCAGCATTTTTACATGAACGTACTTGGACTTATCCAGTGAATAATTTAAACTCAGTTTTAAAACAAGTCCCTTTTGTAATTATTGATGGTGTTGCAACCAGAATGTATATGCCAGAAAGAATGACCCTAGATCTTGATATTCTTATCAAAGCAGAAGATTCTGAACTTATTTATCAAGATTTAAAAAGTGCTGGAGCGAAGAAAATAGGAAATTTAAGTATTGCAGGTAGCCAATGGCAATTATCAGATCATACCTCATTGGATGTTTTAGAAGGGGAAGACGAATGGGTAAAAGATGCGATCGCCCGGCCAAATTATTCACCTGATAGTTTACCAATTATCTCTTTGCCATATTTAATATTAATGAAATTATCTGCAAGTCGCACTCAAGATTTAGCAGACGTAAGCAGAATGTTGGGTTTAGCAGAAGAAAAAGAATTAACTAAAATCAAAAAAATTATTCAAACTTATTTACCCACGGCAGTAGAAGATTTAGAAAGTTTGATTATTTTGGGAAAACTAGAAACAGGAAACAATTAGCACTTAAAATTACAACAAAAATTTAACTTATTTTATATGATTAAAGTTTTACATATTATCGATTTTCTTTCTTTAGGTGGTGCGGCTCGATCGATGATCGCCATTTCTAAATATTCTACCCGTTTAGACAACCAATTTCATCATCAAGTTATTTCTCTCAAAAAAGCAACTCCAGATGCCATAGAGTTAGCTCAACAAGCAGGAATGGAATTTTTAGACTACGAAAACGAACAAGAAAGAAATGAGATTATTGCGTCGGCGGATTTAGTACATATTCATTACTGGAATAATCCTCAGATGTTTTCTTTCTTACATTCAGAATTACCTCCCCTAAGATTAATGATCTGGTTTCATGTATCAGGAGATAACGCACCTCAAGTAATTACTCGTGATTTAATTAATTTTGCTGATTTTGCTATTCCTTGCAATCCCCACTCTTACGATTTACCTGTAGTGAAACAATTAGCACCAGAAATTAGACACAAAAAAGTTGCCATGGTATATGATGCCGCCGATTTCGATCGAGTACAAAAGATTCAACCCCAAGCTCATGAAGGCTTTAATGTTGGCTATATGGGAACATTATCTTTTAGCAAAATGCACCCTAACTATATTTCTATGAGTGCCAAAGCAAATATTCCCGATGTTAAATTTATCCTTTGCGGTGGAGGTGACATTGAATTACTTAAACAACAAGCTTCAGAATTTAATGCCGTTGAGAAATTTGATTTTCGTGGTTTTGTAGAAGAGATAGCTTCCGAAATAGCTAAATTCGATGTTTATGGTTATCCTTTATGCGAAGATACCTATGCCGCCGCCGAATTAAATCTACAAGAAGTTATGTATGCAGGAATACCACCAGTGGTTTTTCCTCACGGGGGCATCAAAAAGTTGATTATCAATAACTATACAGGTTTAATAGTAGAGAACGAATTAGAGTATAGCCAAGCCTTAGAATATCTATATCATAACCCTCAAGAAAGGTTACGACTGGGCAAAAATGCCAAAGAATATGCCAGTCAAATATTTGGTGCAGAAAATGCCGCTAAACAATTAAATCCTATTTATGATCAGTTGATGGAAATGCCCAAAAGAAGAAGACATTGGAGTATTCCCGTTGATGGTAGCTTATTAGATGAACCTGTTTCAATTTTCGATGTAATTGATATTCCTTCACAGTTTAGTGGTGCAAAAACTTTTATTGAATCTTTAGGAGATACTGCACCTCAATTTATGACAAATTTAACCTCACAAGAGGATAGTGAATTATTTGCTAGTGATGATGAAATAGCTAATTCTTCTACTCTTTTAGGTATGGGAGAAGGGGGAGTTATTCAATATCTTAATTATTTTCCAGATGATGGTTATTTAAGATTTTGGACAGCACTGGTTTTAGAAAAACAAGGAAAAGTAAAAGATGCCTTGGGACAATATATTATGGCTATTAACAAAGGCTATAAGCATTGGCGAGTATTTTGGTATTTAGCCCAAGTAGCTGATTTTTTACAAGAGATTGATGTTTTGCAACAAGCTCTAAATAATCTTGATCATTATGCACCTAATTTTAAACCAACAGAAGTATTGAGACAAAAGTTAAATCAATTATTATTGGAAGAACAAAAATTATCTTTACCTAGTTTTAATTTGAGTAATATTAATTATCTTATTTTCCCTGACTGGCAAACCGATGAAGAAATTTTAACAAGAGAATTAAGTAACTTAATTCAACAATTAGCCTCTAATAATTTAGATGAATTAATTACTCTGATAATTGATACAACTGGGATAACTGAAGAAGATGCAAATTTATTTTTATCAGGTATTGCAATGAATTTAATGTTAGAGGCAGAATTAGATTTAGATAATACTTTAGATTTTGCTCTAGTAAATAACTTAAATGAATCACAATGGCAAAAATTATTAACTAATATAACTGCTAGAGTTGCTCTCAATTGTGACAATCAAGAGTTAGTTAATCAATCATTATTTGAAGATCTAATTACTATTAATGGAGATGGTAATAACTATGTTATTTTTCCCGATTGGACAGCAGATCAAGAAGAATTAGCGATCGCGATTAGTGAAGTTTTCACTAAAATATATCAACAAGAAAATATAACTTTATTAGTAAATCTAAATAATGCAGATGCGGAAGAAGTTGGTTTGTTTATATCGGAAGTAGCGATGAATTTAATGCTAGAAAAAGATATTGAATTATCAGAAAATATTAGTATTAGTTTTGTTAATTTTAATGATAATCAATGGCAAAGTTTAGGTAGTTTAATCAACGCAAAAATTACTTTATCTTATGAAAATATGCCAGATAATTTATCCTTATGGAACACTTTTTAAAAACCAATTAAAATCTCCTGCCATTATTATGTCTTTTGGGAAAGTCTTGAGTGAAAATTTTTCATCTCCTAAATTTAATTTTCTTTGTTCCTTCATTTATGTTAAACTTTATGAAAAAAAGATGAAAATAAAATGATAGAAAAATGAAAATAAAATTTTCTCCTAAAAACAAAAACAATGTAAGTTTAATCAGTGGAATAATTATTTTATTAAGTGGTTGCAGTCAAAATCAAGAGTTAATAAATAATAATCATAAACTTCAAGTTGTTTCTACCAGTACTATTATTGCTAATTTTGCTGAAGAAATTGGTGGACAGAATATTGATCATATCAGCATTTTACAACCTGGAAGTGATCCTCATATTTACGAGCCGGTACCCCAAGATACGATCGCATTAGAAGAAGCAGATTTAATATTATATAATGGCTATAATCTTGAACCAAATATCATTAAATTAATTGAATCTACAGGAATTAAAGGAGAAAAATTAGCTGTAGGAGAAAAGGTAAAACCTCTTGATTTTGACTATAAAGGACAAAAAAAACCTGATCCTCATGTTTGGGGGGATGTCCAAAATGCTATAATTATGGTAGAAAATATTAGGGATAAATTAATAGAAATAGATTCAGAAAATGAAGCTATTTTTAAAGAAAATTCAGCACAATTAATTATCGAATTGAAAGAGTTAGATTCATGGATAAAAACTCAAATTGCCACAATTCCACCTAACCAAAGAAAATTAATTACCAGTCATGATGCTTTTCAATATTATAGTAACGCTTATGGATTAGAAATTCCGGGTACTTTGATAGGTATTAGTACAGAAGAACAACCTAGTGCCCAAACTATCAAAAATTTAGTAGAAATTATCAAAAATACTGGGGTAAAAGCAATTTTTGCAGAAACCACTATTAACCCTACTTTAATTAACACCGTAGCACAGGAAGCTGGAGTTAAGTTAGCAGAAGGTAAATTATATTCCGATTCAATAGGAGTCAAAGGCAGTGAGGCGGACACTTATATTAAAATGTTAAAGGTTAATACAAATACGATCGTGACGGCGTTAACTAAAGAATAAATTTCAACCTCTAATTCCCTTATAAATGTAAAAATTCTTATGTATCGATGTCAACATTAATTATTAGAAAAAAGTATTGAAACTCTTTCAAAACCAGAAACCTTAACCTTAACACCTTATCATAAAGATAATAGAAAATTATGAGTCGTCTTTTGGGGTAATTTTTGTAAGATTATCTCTTAAACAAATCACAGATAAAGAATATGCTCAAAAAATACTTGAGGTGGTTAATAAGTATAAATCTGTGTAAAATATCTCTTTAATTAGGGTTTGCTGAATAAATCAGAAGACTATTAAAATCAAGGGTTTAAAAACATTACATTAACAAAAAAGTGCGCAGTTTTAGCAATTATTAATCAAAAACCTAGCATTTTTCACTTATTTTTTTAAGAACCAGATTATTTATATATGTATTACATAAAACCTTAAAACCTTGATTTTTTATTATTTAACCTAAAACCTAACACCTTCCCTCATCAAAATACTTTTTCAGCAACCCCTAATTATTGATAAACAGTGAATTATTTTAAGTATGAAAAAATATTTTATCTACTGCTTTTTTTTCGGTATCTTTTTAATATCTGCCGGAGTTATTATAGGACAAATTAATAGTAACTTAAGTAACCTTGTTATGGGGATAGTGGGAGGCGGAATTGCAGTTATTGTGGCAGGAGTAATTATCTTTCTCTACACGAATAAGGGTTTTTGGGGAAAACGATCGACAGAAGCAACAACAAACGCTATAATTTCCACGGTTGCTTTATTATTAATTCTCGGTTTAGTGAACTTTTTAGGGTTGCGATATTCACTTAAATTCGATTTTACCGAAACTCAACTCTATACTTTATCTGCTCAATCTCAACAGTTAGTTAAAAATTTAAGTCAACCTTTGACAGTGTATGTCTTTGATTCCCCTCCCAATGATTTCGATCGAAAACTATTAAGAGATTATGCTAGAAACAACGATCGATTTCAATATCAATTTGTTGATCCTCAAGTTAATATTAGCCTAGCACAAAAGTTTAATGTCACTCGTGCCGGAGATGTTTATTTAGAGTCAATAGACAAAAAACAGCTAGTACAAACTTTATCCCCAGACAATCGTCTTTCCGAAGTCAAATTAACCAATGCCATTGCTAAAATTCAACAAACAGAACAACCGATTATTTATATTTTACAAGGTCATGGTGAACCTTCGATCGAGCAAGGACAAATTAGTCTTTCTCAAGCAGTAAATACTCTTAGAGATAAAGGTTATATCGTTAATCCTCTCACTCTTGCCACTTCTCCCTTAATTCCTCCCGATGCTGATGTATTAATAGTTAGTAACCCTCAACAAGAATTACTCGAAGGAGAAATAAAAATTATTCAAAAATATATAGACGATGGCGGTAACTTATTTTTGATGTATAACGCCCAAACTAAAGTTAATCTTGATTCCATTTTAAACCAATGGGGTGTTAAATTTGACGATCGATTAGTAATAGATGCTTCCGGTACTGGAGATGTTTTTGGTTTAGGCCCTTCGATTACGATCGTGGTAGAATATGGTAAACACCCTATCACTCAAGATTTTAATAATTCTATCACCCTTTTTCCTTGGGCTAGAGCTATCATAAGCGATTCAAAAGAAAATATCACCGCCACCCCCCTACTCATTACCAATAACCAAACTTGGGGAGAAAGTAATCCTGAAGGAGAAACCGTTGAATTTTCTGCCACTGAAGATTTGCCCAGTCCATTAAATATAGGGGTTGCATTGGTTCACAAAAATGCCCTCAGTGAAACTTTAAAACCGCAAAAACAAGTTTTAAAAACAGAAAATGATAAATCAGAAGAAACAGAGATTTCACAACCATTAAAAGAAGAAGATAACTTACCTTCTCCTCCCACCATGAAAACGCCCCAAGGGGAAAATCAACCGATGGTGAAAAGAGAAAAACCCCCAGAAACTAAAATGGTAGTAATGGGTAATGCAAACTTTGCCACTGATGGCTGGTTTCAGCAACAACTTAACGGTGACTTATTTGTTAATACCGTGTCATGGTTGGGTAATCAAGATGACACTATTCTATCTATTAGTCCAAAAGAGCCTACTAATCGTAGAATTAACTTTAGTAGTTTACAAGCTAATCTGATTAATTGGTTAGCCCTCATTATTATACCAGCTTTGGGTTTTATTGTTGCGATCGTCACATGGTGGCAAAGAAGTCGATAACAATGAACAATGTACAATTGACAATTATCAATTGATTTTTATCGCTTTCTGATTTCCAACAGTAAACCCTAAATAATCTTTTCAATTCTCCATTCACTATTATTTAATCCCAATTTAAAGACTCTATTTCTCCCCAAATATGACCATTTTCAGGTACTTTTAACGGAAAATAATCTAATAAATTTTCTACTAAAGCGATGGGAGTTGAATCAGGATAATGAGTAGAAGCTAAACTAATAGATTTGATACCATTACTCTTTTTTTGCAATAAAATTGTGTATTGCCAATCATAATATTTAATTCTGGCATTTTGACAATTAAAACCTGATAATATTAGATGATAAATTAAATGTAATGGGGTAAAAATATTAGGGTGTCCAATCATTAAAGGACATAAAGAAGAAGGAACAGTAATAGCTAATATACCATCTTCTTTTAAATCCTTATATATTTTATCTAAAAAAATACCAATATTTCTTTGATGTTCTAAAACATGACTACACCAAATAGCATCAAATTTTTGTGGAAAAGAAACCTCTAAATAATCCCCAGCATAATCAGCTTTAAAATCTTCTGACATTTCTATGGTAGTTACATTTTTACCTAAAAAAGAAAATAGTCTTGCACTTGTACCATTACGAGAGCCAATATCTAAAATATTATTAAATTCATATTCTGTAATTAATTTTGCTAACCCTAAATGACCATATAATAGTTTTTCTTCAAAAAAATCTTGATTATTTTTTACTGTAATAAAAGTATAAGGATAATTATTAAATGGTGTAATTTTTACTTCAAAATTAGATATTTTTTTAATAAAATTTCTTGAGTCTTTAACCTCAATTTCAGAACGAAAATTAGTACCCAATCTATCAAGAATAGTTTGTTGTTGTTGACGGATTTTTTCTAAGTCTGTTGATAGTTTTTCAAGCTCTTTATTACGAAATACTAAAAAGGAAAGATAAGGAATTTTTACATTTAATAAAAATTGGTCTATTTTATCTTTAAGTAATTGTTTCATTGTGGTTAAATTTATTACTAAACCATTGATATTATATTAGGTATTAGGTGTTAGATATTAGGTATTAGGTAAAATAATGAAAACTCAAAGTTTTGAGACTTTTTTTAAATATAAAACATACAAACTTGTTTGAAAGAAAATAAGGTTAAAAATGTTGAGTTTTTGAGTAATAATTGCTAAAACTGTACACTTTTTTGTGAATGTAATGTTTTTAAACCCTCGATTTTAGTAGTCTTCTGACTCCCAACAGCAAACCCTATTTAGATGATGGATAAAATACAACAACTAAGAAATACTCTTAAACACTATTGGGGTTACGATAATTTTCGATACCCTCAAGAAGAAATCATGATGGCTATTTTGTCAGGAAAAGATTGTTTAATTGTTATGCCAACAGGAGGAGGCAAGTCAATTTGTTTTCAGTTACCTGCTTTATTACAAGAGGGTTTAACTATAGTTATTTCTCCTTTAGTGGCTTTGATGGAAAATCAAGTACAAGAGTTGCGAGAAAAAAATTTACCCGCAGGTATTTTACATAGTGAGGTGAGTAAGTTCGATCGAAAAAATACTCTTTTTGCCTTAAAATCAGAAAAATTAAGATTACTTTATCTGTCTCCAGAAACTTTACTTTCACCATCTATCTGGGAAATAATTAGCATTCGGGAAATTAAAATTAATAGTTTAATCTTAGATGAAGCTCACTGTTTAGCACAATGGGGGGAGTCTTTTCGTCCAGCTTATCGACGTTTAGGCACGATTCGTTCATGCTTACTTAATTATAAACCATCAAGTACCAAAATCCCGATCGCATCTTTTACTGCCACTGCCGATATAAATACTCAAAAAACTATCATTGAATCCTTACAGTTAATCAATCCTCAAAAATTTTTGATTAGTCCTTACCGTGATAACTTAAAGATAGAGGTAAAAACAATTTGGACACCAAAAGGAAGAAAACAAGAGTTAATTAAATATATCCAAAGAAAAAAGAAAGAAAGTGGCTTAATTTATGTACGCACCAGAAAAGATAGCGAAGAATTAGCTCATTTATTAAATGAAGCGGGTTATCCAAATCAACCCTATCACGGAGGATTAGGTAGCAACATCCGCAGAAAAATAGAATCTGATTGGCTAAAGGAAACAATAAAATTTGTAGTTTGTACTTGTGCCTTTGGTATGGGAATAAATAAAAGCAATCTTAGATGGATTTTTCATTACCAAGCTCCATTATTGTTGTCGGAGTATATTCAAGAAATAGGAAGGGGTGGCAGAGACGGAAAACTAACGGAAGCAGTTACTCTGATTAGCGAAGCAAGTGGTTGGTTAAATCCCGAAGATAAGCAAAGGAGAGAGTATTTTTTAAACCAACAAATTAAACTTTATCAACAAGCAGAAGAATTTTTAAAGCAAATACCCATAAAAGGAAATATTGAAGAATTATCGAGAAAATTTAACAATCCTAACTATCAACTATATTTATCTATTCTTAATAGTAGTGAACAATTGCAGTGGATTGATACTTCTCAATATCAGTTAACCCCAAAAAAAACCCATCAGTCAATACAATCTCTTATTAATCAACAAAAAAAATTAACTTACCAAACTCATCAATACCTAATTACGAAAACCTGCCGATGGCATTTCTTGTTATCAGCTTTTGGCTTTTCTCCTTCGACAAATTTTCGTTGTGGTAGATGCGATAACTGTAAATAATTATTGAAAATTATCAACTGTCAATTGTACATTGTTCATTGTTGAAATTCCTGATTGCTTAAAGTGGTGCAACTTCGATCGTAATTTGAGCAGTTACTTCAGTGTGAAGTTTAATATCCGCTTGATATTTGCCAGTTTTTTTGATTTCGGGTAAAGTAATAGCTTGACGCTCAATTTCCAAACCAGCATTTTGTTTAATAATATCAACGACTTCTTGAGTGGTAACAGTACCAAAAATAGCATCTTGTTCACCCACTTGTTTACGAATTACGAAATTATTGATAGTTTGTAAAGCAATTTTACGAGATTTAGCTTCTTCTAAAATAGCTAATAAACGTTGTCTTTCTTTTTCTCTTCTTTGGTCAACTTGGCGTAAAATACCTTCAGTTACTAACACGCCAAAGCCTTGGGGAACAAGATAATTACGGGCGTAACCGGGTGCAACATCGACTAAGTCACCTCTTTTACCCAACTTATTAACATCTTTATTTAATAATAGCTGTAATTTTTTTGCCATATCTACCTCTGTTTAATAGGGAATTTTTTATAATTAGCATATTTAGTCACAAACTATTATTATACCATAGGAAGATTAATTGGGAATTAGAAATTTTTTTCTAATAGCAAAGTGCATAATAACCAACAAATTCATTTAGATTTACTGATGAAGATGAGAGTACAAGAATATTTACTACAAAATCAAATGAAACTTCAAATACGTCTTGGCTTAAAACTAACTGAGTGAAACGTTAGAAAATTGTTGAAGAAGAGAAGAAGAGGAAATAAGGAGAAAAATAATAATAATAATTGATAAAAGTCTTAAATAAGAATGATATAGCGTTTTTTACAATTATGACGTACTTTTTTTATTGTCTCTTGCCTTTCAACGACAATCTTTGTAGCTCACCAAAACGGGAATTGCTATAAATTATTTTTAGTAAAAATAAATAAATCGTTATTAAAATATTGTTTGTTATAATGTACAAATAGAATTTATTGTAGAGATAAAGGAATTTTTACCGTAAATTTTGTTCCTTCATTTTCTTTACTTTTAACTTCTATTTTTCCTCCATGTAATTCTACTGCTTTTTTGACAATAGATAAGCCTAAACCGTTACCCTTTATACTTCCTACGTTACTTCCTCTCTCAAATAATGTAAATAATTTTGCTTGATAATCTTTTGGCATTCCAATGCCTTTATCTTCTATTTCTAAAATAAATTCTTTTTCTTCACAAAATAAATTCAATGTAATTCTACCACCATCAGGAGAGTATTTAATAGCATTAGATAGCAAGTTATTGAAAATATGATTAAGAATTTTTTGATCCAAATATACTTGATAATTTTCTTGATTACTGTACAATTCTATGGTGTGATTTTCCGTTAAATTATTGTACTCATCTACCATGATACTGAGATATTCGACAATATTAAATGTCTGAGGATAGAGAGTTATTTTTCCTTCTTCTGCCTTGCTGATTAATAATAAATCTTCAAGGGAATCTGTCATTTTCACTACCGCAGATTTAATGAAATTAAAGTATCTTTCTTTTTTGTCTGGTGCAATACGATCGCCATAATCTCTAATTAATTCAGTATAACCGAGAATATTAGTTAAAGGAGTCCGTAAATCGTGAGAAGCGGTAGCTAAGGCTTGAGTTTTTATCTGATTAATTTTTTTTTCGGCACATAAATCGGCTTCTCTTTGTAAATCTTCTTGATATTTTGCCCATGCCATAGTGATAGTGGTATTAACATCAACTATTTTATAAGGTTTAACTAAGTAACCATAAACAGGAGTTGATTTTGCTTTAACAAGGGTTTCTTTATCCCCATAGGCACTAAGATAAATAATGGGTACTTTATGTTGACTATAAATAATTTGTGCTGTACTAATACCATCCATTTTTCCCTTTAACATAATATCCATTAAGATTAAATCGGGATTGCTTTTATTTACCTTTTCAATGGCTTTTTCTCCTGAGTTAACCACACCACAAACTTGATAACCTAGTTTTTCTAAGTCGAGGGTAAGACTCTCGGCGGCGATTAATTCGTCTTCAACTATTAATATCTTTAGTTGTTTCATGTCGATTATATTAATTTAGGCAATGATAATGAGTAATGGAGAAAAAGAAATGAGTAATTAAAATTCGTTGGTTTTTTATTTTATCCCAGTATTAAAGATGATTATTAAAATTTTAAAAAGTGTCCTCACTAGGGTGATAAGTTAATGCGACAAAAGTAGTCTTAAAGAGAAAAATCCTCTGATGTTATTTTTATCAATATCAAATTATTCCTTTGTAAACTATAGTTGTTAATTTCTCATTCCTAATTTTTAATTATTATTTAAGGTGTAAAACTAATAATAAAACAAGTACCTTGATTATTAGCGTTAACTGTTATTTCTGCATCTAATTGTTGACTTAATAATCTAACTAAGCGTAATCCTAGGGAGTTATTTTTTTCCCAATCTAAATTAGATGGTAATCCGATGCCATTGTCTATTACTTCTAATTTTATCGGTTCTTTATCTTTTGTGGTCAAATTTATTGTGACTTCTCCTTCTCTTTGGGGGAAAGCGTGTTTAAAGGCATTAGTAACTAATTCATTAATTAATAATCCTGCGGGGATAGCCGTTTCAATATTTAAATAACATTCTTGGAGATGGGTAATGGGTTTGATACCCGTATGGTAATGATTATAAGAAAGGAAAAGATTCGACACAAGACGGTTAATATATTCGGCAAAATTGATCTCAGAAAGGTCATCGGATTGATATAATAATTCGTGAATCACTGCCATACTTTGAATTCGATTTTGACTATCTTCAAAAAGGCTTTTGAGTTTTTCGTCTTCAATATAACTAGATTGTAAGTTGAGCAATCCAGAGATAACATAAAGATTGTTTTTGACTCGATGATGAACTTCTTTTAGTAAAATTTCTTTTTCTTGTAAAGATTTAAACAGTTTTTCTTCTGCTAGATGTCTTTCTGTGACATCAGTGGAAATACCATCAATACTTATTGCTCTACCATATTCATCATATACTATGTGCGATCGTTCTCTAATCCAACGAGTATCTCCTGTAGATAGCTGAATTTTATATTCCAATTCCCAATTTTTGCCATATTCGTTTTGTAAAACCCCTAAATGATAATCTTCCATAATCTCTTGCCATGTATCTTCTACTAATTGACGATATTCTGGCACTACCATTTCTAATAAAATACCACGATTGACTAATATATCCACTGGGGAATAACCATATAATATTTGACAAGCTGGATTTATATATCGCAAATTCAAGTCAGGTAGAGACATTGACCAAACTACGTCTTGTAATGAACTAAGAACACTATTTAAACGCCCTTCACTTTTTTGTAACGATTCTTCGGCTTTTTTTCGATCGCTAATATCATTGATTACAGCGATAAAGTAAGATGGATCAACAGATACCCAAACTACAGACATAGTAAGATTAATCCATAAAAATTTACCATTGGCACATCTTAAACGAATTTCTCGTTCAAAAGTAGCATTATTTCCTCCCAATAGACTAGATAAATCGGTGAGAGTAGGAGAAACATCATCGGAATGAATTAAGGAATGAAAATCCATATCAACTAAATTGTCCCGATTATAACCGACTAGCTGACTAAACTTATCATTAACCAAAACTAATTTACCCGGCAGACTAACTTGTAAAATACCGACGGCGGCTTGATGAAAAATACTACGAAAACGTTGCTCACTTAATTTTAATCGTAATTGTGCTAGTCTAACTTCTTCTATATCTTGTCCACAAGCAATGATACCAATTCCACGACCATGATTATCAGTAAAACGGTTAACATTCCATAATATTGTTCTTTCATTACCATCAGCAGTTAAAATTTTGTTTTCTAAGTTACGATAAACTTGTCCTTTTTTTAGGGTAAGGTTAAGTTTTTCTTTAAAAAACTCTCTCTCATGGGGAGGAATAAATAATAAGAAATAGTCTTCTCCTAATACGGAATCTCTGCGCCAACCAAAAACTTTTTCCGCCTCCTCATTCCATTCTACGATACGATATTCTTGATTAAGTACCAGTAAAATAGTACCTGCTGTTTGTACGAATGTTCTTAATTGCGTGGTAGTTTGTTCTAGTTCTTCTGTTCTATCTTTTACTCTGGTTTCCAATTCTTCGTTAAGACTGCGTAACTGGGATTCTGCTTGTTTAGCTAGGGTTATATCTCTAGCCACAGCGTAAATAATCCCTTCATCGTAGGGAAGGCTTTTCCATGCTAACCAGCGATATTGTCCATCATTTGTTAACCAGCGATTTTCAAAGTTAACACTCGGAAAACCATTACTTAATTTTTCTAATTCTTGTTTGGTAATTTCTACATCATCAGGATGTACAAAAGATAGAATATTTTTGTTTACCATCTCAGACGCATTGTAACCTAAAGTAGTAAGAAAACTGGTATTCACCTGTTTAAATGAACCATCTACTCCTGCAATACAAAACATATCAAGAGATAAATTAAAAAAGTAGTCTAATTGTCGTTGCGATTGAGTTCGATCGATGGCGGTAGCTAAAACATTAGCAACAGTTTGTAAAAAATTAATGTCTTCAGAAGAAAATTTGCGAGGATTTTGACTATAAATCCCCATTACACCAAAACAACCTTGTTGACTGGCAATATGAACTGTAGCGCCGCTAATAATACCACTATTATGTAAAATAGGAGAGGGACTAAAGCGAGTTTCTACCAGTAAATCTTCTGTTATTACTGGATGAAGAACTTTTAATGTATATCCGGGCATCCAACGAGGTGACGAGCCAATTTGAGCTAATCCTATCCATTCTTTTGCCCATCCTATTCCCGCTTTTAATACAAAGGAAGCTCGATTTGGTTGTAATTGTAATAAATCGCAATATTCTACTTTAAGAGTTTCACTGACAATCTTAACGGTAGTATTAATTAGAGTATCTAAGTTATTACTAATTAATGCCGTATTCCCTAATGTCGCAATCGCTGTTTGATATTGTGCTACTTGTAGGGCTTTTTGGGCGTATTCTGACTGTTGTATTGCGATCGCAACTTGAGAGGCTAATTTTTGCAGTAATTCTAACTCATCTTCTAGCCAGTGACGAGGTTGAAGGCAATTTTGGGCGGCTAATAACCCCCATAAACCATCATGAAAAATAATTGGTACAACTAGATTCGCCTGTATTTCTATTCCTAATAACAAGTCGAGATGACAAGGAGAAAGATTAGCTTCAAAAACGTTATCGACAGCTTGAATTCTACCGTTTAGATAGGGTTTAATAAAATCTTTAGCAAAACAATGATCTTGTACTACTCGCCCTAAAATAGACGCTACTCCTTCAATAACTGATTCGGCAATAATGACTCCGTCTCCATCAGGATATAATTGATAGACAATGACTCGATCGCAGGCTAAAAAATGTCTAACTTCATTTACCGTACTTTTTAAAATTTCTTCTAAATGTAAAGATTTGCGAATGCGTTGACTTAATTGAGATAATAATTTTTCTTGTTCAACTTGTTTTTTTTCAACTTTAAAAGCAGTTTTTATTCTGTTTAATTCTCGTTGTTGTTGTCTTAAATATTCTTGTTGCCACGGCGGTGTTAATACTTTAATAAGACTGTTAGATGTTATTATACTAAGTCGATTGTAGATTTTAAAATAACAATTATTATCATTATCTTGATAGTCACTACTATAATTGTTAATTAAACAAGAATTAATTACAGAATCAGGGAAATAATGATTAATTAATAGATTCGGATTTTGTTCTAAAAGACTACTTATTAAAGTAATTTTTTCATGATCTTCTCGATAAGGTAATTCTTTTGTTTCTAATTGTCCGAGAGTTTCACCTTTCCAATCATGAGTAAGAATAGAACTAATTATTGTGGAATAAGTAACAATTTTTAAGGAACAATTCTCCTCAAAAATAAATCCTTTAAGATGTTTATTCACATTTAGTTTGTGAATAGCTGAAGCTAAAGATAAATTACTTTTAACTAGAGTTAAATTAGGCTCAATAACTTCAGAAATAGATATACTGTGATAAAAAGATTCTGTGTTAAAATAACTGCAAATACTTTTATCTGATATAATTCCATTTAAGTTACCTCGATTATTTACACATCCATAAATTATATATTTTTTCTTATAAATATTTTGAGTTATCGTAAATAAATTAGGTAATTCTTTTTCTTGATAACAAGGAAAAGTTTCACAAAATTTTTTAGCCCTTAAAGAATAAACATTAATATTAGAGGCAACTATTTTGAGAATGGTTTGTGGAGAAATAACTCCCAAAGGTACTAAATCATCAACAACTATCAAATACTCATAACCCATCGCCATTTTTTTTACTACATCTTCAAAAGAAGTATCCGGCAAAATGAGAATAGGATGATAGTCAATAATGGAGAGATTTAATTCCTCATGGAAAACCATAATTAAGTATTTAACAATTGAATAAAGGATAATTGTCAATAGTTTTATTATAACTCTCAATCCTAAAGGATTATTCAATTACGAAGTGGCTCACTTGCGATCGAAGGTTGTGAGATAAATTATACTAATAAAAAGTTCTTTTATGGGACGTAGCATTGACATGATGAAGTGGTACGATCACGATCGAGAGGTCTAAAAAAGGTAACAAATTATGACAGTAATTGAGAAACTAGACTTAAAAGATTTATACGAAATTGATGATTATTTATGGATACAAGAAACCGTAAAATTATTAAAAGAAAAAAAATTTAATGAACTAGATTTAGAAAATTTAATTGAGGAGTTAGATGATTTGCGGAGAGAAAAAAAACATAAAGTAGAAAGTCTTTTAGAGCAAATAATTAGACATTTATTATTATTGCAATATTGGGAGGAAGAAAGAGAAAGAAATTATCGTCATTGGCTCTCAGAAGTTATCAGTTTTAGAGGACAAATTAAGAGACGGATGACTAAAAATTTTTATAACTATTTAGATGAGAATATCTCACAAATTTATGAATACGCTAGAAAATATGTCAAAGCTAAATCAGGATTAGATATTTTTCCTGTAGATTGTCCATATACATTACAGCAATTATTAGATGAAGATTGGTTTCCTCAATTTTTAAAATAATTAATATATAGCGATAACTGTTGTGAATTTAATGGATTACCAATTTCAGAGCATTTTAATGAATAGTCAATCCTTCCTGAAATTTGTACGATAAAATATCAAAAATAATTTTATTATACATTTATGAGTCGAGAATTAACAACAAGATTTTTATCAGAAAATGAATATAAAAAATGGGCAAAATTTGTATTAGAATCCCCAACGGGAAGTATTTATAGTTTGCCTGAATATTTAGAAATTTTATGTCAAATAACAGGAGATAGTTTTAGGATTTTAGGTGTATTTCAAGGAATAGAATTAGTTGGTGGTATTGCTCTTTATGAAACCTGGTCTGCTTTTTCTTTAGTTGCGGTAGCTTCTCCTCGATCACTTTTATCTTTTCATAGTCCAGTTTTAAAACATTATTCGAGTAATTATCCTAGTAAAATAAGAGCTAGATATGTGGCTATTTTAGAGAGTTTAATTAACAAATTATTAGAATTACCCTATGTTTATTTAAACCTTAGTATTTCTCATTTAATTAATGATATGAGACCTTTTTTAAAAGTGGGATGGCAAGTTTATCCCCATTATACTTATATTATTAATCTTAAAGACACTAATAAAGTTTGGTTAAATATAGAGCAAAATTTACGGCGTTTAGTCGATCGAGCTGTAAAAAATGGTTTAAATTTTAGTGATGATGATGATTTTGATAGTTTTTATAAATTGCATTCAGAAACTTATCAAAGAAAAGGATTACAATTATATTTGTCAGAAAATCAGTATCGAAAATATTATGAACTTTTGCGGGAAAAAAATCTTTGCCGACTTCATCAAGTACGTTTAAATAACGGTCAATCGATCGGTGCATTTCTAATTTTAAACGATAATAAATCTCGCAGTTATACTATTTTTGCGGGGAGTGATCATAATTACTTAAATCTTGGTAGTGCCACTTTTTTGCGTTGGAAATCTTTTGAACATTTAGGAAAACTTGGATATGAAACTAATGATTTAATGGGATCTTCATTAAACAAAGTTGGTCATTTTAAAAATCAATTAGGAGGAGAATTAGTTACTAACTGGATAGTGATAAAACCGCCTCATTGGAGTTATCTTATTTATCGAAAATTTGTTGAATTTACAAAGTTAAAATGAACCATTTAATATGAACATTTAAAACTAATTTAACTCAACTATATTTGAGTTTAGAAAAAAATGAGTATAAAACAAAAAACTATTCAAGGGTTTTTTTGGTCAATCCTTCAAAATTGGGGTAGTCAAGCAGGTTCATTCATTGTCTTTTTAATTTTAGCTCGTTTATTAACTCCTGAAGATTTCGGTTTAGTGAGTCTGGCTAATGTGCTTTTAGCTTTGATGAATATTTTTCTTGAACAAGGGTTAAGTTCTGCATTAATTCAACGAGAAAAATTAGAGAGAGAACATTTAGATACCGTTTTTTGTACTCAAGTAATAATCGGAATCTTTTTAACTTTAATTAGTTTTTTTCTAGCCGATTCGATCGCAAATATTTTTAATCAACCGCAATTAATACCTATTATTAAATGTTTATCTTTTTTATTTATTATTAATTCTTTTGGTCATGTTTACCAAGCAATTTTAAAGCGAGAATTAAACTTTAAAATCATGGCAATTCGCTCATTAATTGCAATTTTTATTAGCGGAATTTTAGCTATCTTTATCGCTTTTTTAGGAGCAGGAGTTTGGAGTTTAGTTATTCAACAATTTGTTTTTGAATCTATCGTGGTTTTAGTAATGTCAAAAGCTGTTAATTGGCGACCTATGTTCAGATTTTCTTATAGACATTTTCAAGAATTATTTAGTTTTAGTTTTTATGTTTTATCATATCAATTTATGAATTTTGTTGAAAGAAAATTTGATAATTTACTCGTTGGTTATTTTTTAGGTGAAATTGCTTTAGGATATTATACGATCGCCCATCGTATTTTAGAAGTAATGAATCAATTATTAGTAGGGACATTAAATCAAGTTGCTTTACCTTTATTTGCTCGTTTACAAAATCATTCTCAAAGTTTTTTAGAGACTTTTTATCGCGCAACTCAATGGACTTGTTTAATAACTTTTCCTATATTTTCTGCCACTATTATTCTTAGTTCAGAATTAATAATAACTTTATTTGGAGAAAAGTGGCTTCATGTTATTCCGATTATGCAAATATTAAGTTTAGGAGGAATAATTTACACAATTACTTCCTTTCAAAAATCTGCTTTTTTAGCTTTAGGAAAACCAAATTTACAGTTGAAATTAGGACTAATTAATAGTATTTTAAATTTCGTTTTTTGTTTAACAGCCGTAAAATGGGGTGTGACAGCGATCGCTCTTGCTTATGTAACGAGTAATTATATTGTGTTTCCGATTGGACAACTAATGTTAAATAGACTAATTATTCTTTCTTGGAAAACTTATTTAAGTAAATTTTTAGCTCCTATAACTTGTACATTAATGATGATTTTAGGTTTATTATTAACCAAAATAATCTTAACTCCATATCTGAGTCCGTTACTTATTTTAATTAGTTGCTCAATAATTGGATTTTTAATTTATCTTGTAACTTTAAGAATATTTTTTACTGAATTATTTAAAGAAATATTAAATTTAATTAGCGGTACTTAAACATAAAAAGGAGAGAAAAAGAGTTATATAGTATTCCTAAATTATTTGTGAACAATCAATTATTAGAAAATCACCTCAGTTCGACATAAAATTTTTGATTAAGGTAGCATAGAGGAGATAGTAGATAGTAGGAATAATTGATTTAAACATTAGTCAAATTGATTTTAGATAATTATTTACCCTTATTTAATTCTTTTGTTAAGGTAAAATATCCTTAGAAGTTTATTAATAATAAGGTTTCTAACATCGAACTCAGGTAGAAAATAATATCAAAGATACTGATAATCTTGCTTTTTGCTTTTTTAATTACGTTTTTTTTAACAAGTTAGATAATATTGCTATATTTGTGAATCTATTTTTTTCTATAAAAATTCTTAAACAAAAGTATCATAAAAACCTCGATCGAAAGTAGTAGCCCCTTGTATTCCGATGATCTTACTTGCAAATTCTTGGGCGCGTTGGAGGGTAGTTGATATATCCCAACCTTTGACAATACCAAGAAGTAAAACACTACTAAAAGCATCTCCTGCACCTACAGTATCAACTACTGAAATAGTAGAAGGGGGACAAATTTGATGTCTAGTTGTATTGCGATTAAATGATATTACTCCAGCTTTTCCTAAAGTAACAGTTATTTGCTCTATGGGATTATGACAAAACAAAGATTCAACTTGATATATCGTATCTTTTTCTTGAGGTACAATAAAAGATAATTCTTCCTTATTTAATTTTAACCATAATGTTTGCGTTAGTAGAGATTCGATCGAGTTCAAGTTCCAAAAGGGCGATCGAAGGTTAACATCAAGAAAGATAGAAGGGGAAATATTTTTTTTAATACTTTCAAGGGTTGTTTTAGAAGTATTATTTCTTAAAGCTAAACTGCCATGATAAAGGATACTATTTTTATCGAGATAGGGAATATAAGATGAATCGATAAAATCATAGGCACTATTTTCCACTATATTGTAATGAGGCTCGTTGTCCTTAAATTCTACATTGACAACTCCTGTGGGGTACTGTTTATCAGTTTGTATCCCAGACAAATCCATCCCCCAATCCGTTATACTTTGCTTAATCTTTTCCCCTTCCGAGTCGTTGCCCACCCGAGAGATAAATAAGGGAGAGACTCCAAAACCTTGTAAATGCCAAGCCACATTAAAAGGGGCTCCTCCTAACACCATCTTACCATCCGGAAATCGATCGAATAAAACTTCACCAAAAATAATTACTTGTGGGTTACTCATGAATATATAATATACGGTTGACACATTTTCAAGGACTTAAGCATAAGTCGTCAAATCCTTAAGCTATAATTTAATTGCTAACTATTTACTTTGAGACTATGGTAACAGTAATTACGAAACCAACTTTTACTTTAGATGATTTTTTAGCTAATCCCCCCAATCATCAAGAGTGGATTGACGGAGAATTAAAGGAGACAACAGGAATGACGATTAGACACAGCAAAATACAAGCTAAATTGGCTCGTTTATGGGGAAATTATGTTAATGACTCTCAACAAGAAGGAGAAATTTACACGGAATTGCCTTGTAAAACCCTGAAACAAGGAAGAAGGCCTGATGTTTGTTATCTTACCTCAGAATTGGTCAAAAATTATAGTAATGCCCCTAGTTTACCTCAAAGTCCACCGTTAATTGCGGAAATTGCTTCTCCGGCAGATTCTGCAGAAGATTTGTTTGCTAAAGCCAACGAATATTTAGCTTCTGGTGCTGAGGAAGTATGGTTAGTTTTGCCTGAAAATGAGAAAGTTATTATTATTATCCTCGATCGAACTTTAGTTTTCAGTAATGATGATATAGTAACAACCCAAAAAGTTTTAACAGGTTTTAATATCACCATCAATGATTTATTTAAGTAAAGATCGCACATCTTATCACCTAAATCTTACCTCAATAGGATTTTAGTATTATTACATCTACAGTACATTATTTCTACTTTTGTCCTACTTTATCTTTTATTGCAAGGGTGTTTAGGTTTAATCACTTATTACTTATTACTTATTACTTAGGCCATTTCCAAGAAAGAATTTACCCATCTTCTTTATAATTTCCTCTTTGTGTTTTGGGGGCTAGGGGGATTTAGCAGGTATATTTATTATTAGAAATCACCTTATTAATCATCAACCAGTGTTGCGCATACCAGCGGCAATACCATTGATAGTTAACAACGCACCTCTTAACAACTCATCTTTGCTATAGCGGAAGTGAATTAAACCTGCTTTGTCTTGACTTGCATATTGTCTCAAACGTTTCAGTAAGGATACTTGCAAAAATCCTAACGGTACGATCGTACCATTTCTTAGTTGCACAGATCGTTGTAGTTCAGGATCATTATCTAATAATCTTTCTTGTTCATTTATTTGCAAGACTATATCACGACTGAGATAGTATTCTTTGGCAATTTGGTTAAATACCTTCTGAAAACGTTCTTTATCTTCATCTTTCGACAATTCCGCCACATAATGACTAGCCATCTGCAAATCAACTTTAGAAAGAGTCATCTCCGCTTTAGAAATTACCATCTTAAAGAAAGGCCACTTTAAATAAAAATAGCGCAATAACTTCAAATTTTCGATCGGTTCTTGATTTAAAAAGTCTTGTAGTGCAGTACCTACTCCATACCATGCCGGAAGTAGGAAACGACTTTGAGTCCAACTAAAAACCCAAGGAATAGCACGGAGAGAGGATATATCTTTTTTCCCACTGCTACGACGGGCAGGACGAGAGCTTATTTGTAATTTACTAATTTCTTCAATAGGCGTTACCGATAAAAAGAAGTCGATAAAGTCGGGTTGTTCATATATTAATTGACGATAGGCTTTACGAGACGACGCAGAAATTTCTTCCATTATCTCATTCCAAGGCTCAATATCATCAAAACCGCTACCGAGTAAACTAGCTTGAATAACCGCAGTACTGATGGTTTCAAGATTATATAATGCCAATTCAGGCAGAGAGTATTTAGACGCTAACACTTCTCCTTGTTCAGTAATTTTAATTCTACCGTCGATCGTAGAGGTCGGTTGTGCTAAAATAGCGGCGTAAGCTGGCCCTCCACCACGTCCTACAGAGCCACCACGACCATGAAATATTTTTATATCTAAACCGTATTTATCCCCGATTCTAGCAAGGGTTTTTTGTGCTTTGTGAATTTCCCAGTTACTGCTTAAAAATCCTGAATCTTTGTTACTATCCGAGTAACCTAACATCACCTCTTGTAAATTTTTAGGAAATAATTCAGGTAGGATGAGGTTAGAGGAGAATTTAATATTTTCATAGCCTCCTGTCAAACAAGCCTTATATAAAGGTAACTCGAACAATTCAGACATTACCATCGGCGCTCGTTTTAAGTCTTCCACTGTCTCGAATAATGGTACGATACGAATACTTGTTACTCCTAAAATGGGATCATATAATCCTGCTTCTTTTGCCAATAACAAGACTTCTAGGACATCGCTGACATAGTTTGTCATGCTGATAATATAGGTATGACATATATCTAAGCCAAATTCTAATTGTAAGGCTTTTAATACTTTAAAGGTTTCGATCGTCTCAATAGTAGGATCTGAGAATGTAACCTCCGTTGGAATCAAAGGACGACGGGTTTTCAATTCCTGTACTAACCATTCGGTTTTTTCTGCTTCCGATAATTCGTTGTAGGGTTTATCTAACACGCCTAAATACTCAGCAATTTCGTTAAGAGCTTCGGAGTGACGAGAAGAGTCTTGACGAAAATCGAGAGGAGTGAGATGAAAACCAAATATTTCTACTTGAGAGATTAAATGATCTAATTCTTGGCATTTTAAACCCGTTTTTTCTAGGTTTATTTTAATTAAGTTTAGATCTTCTAACAACTCAAATTTTGAGGGATAGAGATTATCTTCTTTATTTGCTAGTTTGATCGATTTTCTGGTATCGGGATTTGATAAGGCTTGATTTCGAGCTTGAGTATTTTTTAATCTTTGCTCAATATAAGCTAATTTTAAGCGGTAAGGTTCTTGACGATAGCGAACATACAATTTATCATACAGTTCTGGCATCCGAATACGATCGCGTTCTAAAGAATCTAATAATTCAGGTAATACATTACACCAGTGTAAAGATAAACTGAGAATATCGTTAAGTTGTTCCATCGAACTTAAATACTTATCAATGACAAGATTACGTTGATAACAAGCTGTTGACCATGTTACCTCTGGAGTCACAAACGGATTACCATCTCGATCGCCTCCTACCCATGAACCAAAATAACAAAATTTGTGAGTTGGGGGTTTTAATTTAGGGAAAGTATTATGTAACGCCTGTTTTAAACGAATAAACAATTCGGGAATAGTGTCAAATAAAACCTCTTGAAAGTAGTGTAAAGCATAGTCGACCTCATCTAAAACCGTTGGCTTAAATTGATGAAGTTCATCAGTACGCCACCATAAACGAACTTCTTCCATCAAACGTTGACGATAGTTTTCAGCTTCCCAAGAATTGGTTAAACCCATGGCACGATAAGACTCTTCGGCGGTGTCCAATTTTTCCAAAATGAAAGAAATACGCCGTTGTTTTTTCCGAATAGTATGACGAACAATTTCGGTGGGGTGAGCGGTGAAAACTAAGCTAATATCTAATTTATCTAGTAATTGTTGAATTTTGGGGGGAGGCATATTCAACTTTTGTAAATGAGGGAAAAGCCAATGAAAAGTACCCCCACTAGCAGGATTTTCTTTGGGATTAAAATAACTAGGATTTTCTTCCCCATTAGTCAAAACTGAAGGCTTGTGATTTTTTGATTCGGGGGGTTGAATAGCGTTAACTTGATCTTCTGTTGTAGTTCTGCGAATTAACTTTTGCGTTCTTTGTTCGTAATGTTGTTCTACAATGTTAATTAATTGGAAATATAGGGCAAAAGCACGAGCCGATTTAATAGCATCATCTAACTCTAATTGTTCAATCCACTTACTTGCTGAAATTTCTTGAGCTGTAGTTGTTTGACCTTCAGGAGAACAAGCAGACTTCAATTTATCCAACAAATCCACCAATTCTTGTCCACATTCATTCGTTAACACTGATTCCCACAAATTTTCAACTAATTTTAGACGGTGACGCAGTAATAATTCTGAACTGGAATAAATACTCAATTCTTCTTTTTCCTTATAATTTGTGGTGGTTGAAGTCATCATATTTTTTATATATCTTATATTTATGGATACGGTCTTACTCAAACAAGAGAAATTTCAGAAGATAATTATAGAAAAAATGTCTCCCATGAAGGCGATCGGCTTAAGCTAACAGTTATGATACTCTAATTAAACTTGTTCAGATTAAAATTTATCAATAATTTAGTTAAACACGTCTTGAATTTACATTTATTAACACTTAAGTACAACAATTACGATCTTAAGATCTTAACGTTAAAAATGTATTGGATAACGTTTTGTCTGATACATTTTGCCAAATTATTATACAGTAAGGTTCGATCGCTCTTTTTTTAGCTAATAGCTGATAGCTAATTAAACAATCAAAGATTATCAAACATTAGCCCAAATCCTTTTTACCAATGACAAAATCTTTACGTTTTGAGACACAACCTAAATAGGAATGCTATATTATTCATTATCAATTATCTTTTCAATGATGGCTTTTCTTCCCAGTCGATCGTCAATTTCTAAATTAACTTTGATATAATTAGGTGGTAAATTGGGTAATAATTCTGACCATTCGATCGCAGTTATACCCGGTTCAACTTCAATGCCTGTCCAATAATTTTCTAGGTGTAAATCTTTAATTTGTTGAGAATTTAAACGATATAAATCAATATGATAAAGAGGTATTTTTCCTTCTAAATATTCATTAATTAAAGTAAAAGTTGGACTCACGATCGAGTCCTTAATTCCTAATGCTTCTCCTAATCCCTGAATTAAAGTTGTTTTTCCTGCACCCAAATTACCACTCAATAACAAAATGCTATTTGGAGTTAATTCATCTGCTAATTGATGTCCTAATTTTTTCGTTTCTAACTCATCACTAAGTAATATAATTTTTTGATAATTTTTATTCATATTAATATACTTTTCTTGTGAATATTTACTAAATAAGGTTTATTAAAAAATTGATTATTATTAAAAACAAAAAAGATAAAACACAGCAATTTGATTAATTATAATTGCAGGATAATTTGATTGTTACATTTTAGATAAAGAAGAAACTTTGGCTAATTTTGTTGGATCTAAACCTTGTAATTCTTCTAAACTTATCCAACCCTCTTTTAACAGTTGTGCAAAGGTAAAAATTAACATAGATTCTCTGGCATCATATTTACCATCAAGATCATAACGTTTAGCACTCAAAATATCATGAATTTGCCACAATTGTTCCATCTCAGTCAGATTATTAATTTGATGGCGTATTTGTGTCACTAAAGTTTCTGTTTCTCGCTGATATGCTGTTTTTAATACTCGTTGGCTAATTTCTATTTCTGTACTTGTCCATTGTGTCTCAGTAATTATTCTTGACATAATATGTTTTAAAAAAAGATATAAGAAAATTTAAACATTATTATATTTTATCAATATATTTGAAAAAAAACAAAAAAAAGAGTCCTTCAAAAAGAAAAACTCTATGGATTTATTAAGACATAAAATAGCTAATAACTATCTATAAAAAACTATAATCATTTGTGAGAATTTTAGATACTTTTAATTAAAGGAATTAGCTTTTAGCTGTTAGCCTTTTTTTGATTAAAGAATAAGTAATCAATTATAATGTTGGAAAGAAATTTAACTTCACAATAACTAATTCCTAATTGCTAATTGCTCAGTGCTAATTAAACATAATTATTTCTCACGATTCATATATGATTGCTATATTAACGAATTAAGTTTAATAATTCTTTGGGAGAAGCTAATAAATCAATAGCAACAAAAAAGATTTTTCCATCGGGATTGAGAAGGAAACGCCATGCAATATCCATGCCAACATTACCGCCAAACCAAGGTGTTTGTACTTTTCCTGTAACTTTAATTTGAGTATAACCTCCATCAGCAGGTTCGGTAACACCGTGTTTAGGTATTAATTTGAGGTTTTGACATTCTTCTTTAAAGAAGCGGAGAATATTATCTTTACCAACGATGGGACGTTTGAACGGAGGTTGTAATGCACCATCAGGAAGAAATAATTCGATTAAAGTATCAAAATCGTTAGCATTTAAGTTATCCATGTAGTTAAGTACTGTTGGGTTGCTGACCCCATCAATGGATACTTTTGTACGCTTAGATACTTCTTGAGGAGGAGTTACAGGTTCAGCGATCTGTGTATAATTCCCTAATTTATTAACATCATAACCCATATCAACCACTGCATTACGAAGTACGGTAATTTGTTGACCTGGTTCTAATTTTTTGATAGCTTCTAAAACAGAATTGGCATTAGCAGAAAGTTGATAACCTTCAGGAATAGGTGCAACGATTCCTTCTTCCATAAATTTGCCTAACTGATACCAAAAACCAAGTTTGATATTTACACTCCAGACAGCATAAGTACGACAAATAGGAGTATCCGCACGGTTAGCTAAATCGCACATGACTTGTGATTGTTGTTGAGCTGTCATGGTTTTGATTTCGTTAAGAGTTGATTCTGCTAATATCATACTAGCGGCTCCAGGGGCTGCGATCGTAATTGTTGTACCCATTTCTAGGTAAGCAAACCAAATTAAGGCTAATTGATCTTCTGCACTTAATTGGGTAAATCTGGCGATCGTAGCTGGTACGACATCTGCGGCTAAGGTTTGAGGAAAAATAGTACGAGCCGAATCAATAGTAAAAGGCATAATTAAAACCTAATTTTGTAAAGTTATGTAACTAATTTAACATTTTTGGTTTAAAAAATATTTAGTGTTGAGGTGTGGATTCTGCGATAGTGACCAAAGAAAAGATCATGTTACCCTAGAGTTTGTTTTTATTTTTCGCCTTAAACAAAAAATATTATGAGTAATTACTGGGGTTTAGTTATTGCTTTAGTGATTATTTCTCTTTGGATAGTAACAGTTTCTCTTTATCAAATTAATGACTTTACTAAAGTTAATTACTTGGTAATTTTATTATTAATTCTGTGGCAAACTTTTTTAAATACGGGATTATTTATTATTGCCCATGATGCTATGCACGGTCTAATTTTACCGATAAATATTAAATTTAATCATTTTATTGGTACGGTTGCTTTGATTTTATATGCTTTTTTATTCTATGAAAATTTAAGAAAAAAACACTTATTACATCATCGTTTTTCTGGAACTAATCTTGATCCAGATTTTCACAATAGGGATAATTCAAGTTTTTTAAGTTGGTATGGAGAATTTATGACTCAATATCTCAGTTTTAATAATTTATTTCGATTATGCTCAATTGTGTTAATAATTGCTTATTATTGTGAAATTACTTGGCTTCATTTACTATTATTTTGGGCATTACCTTTAATTTTAAGCTCATTACAACTATTCTTTTTTGGCACTTTTTTACCTCATCGTCAAAATAACGAAGAAGAGGGTATATCCTCTATTCAAAGTCTTTATTTACCAAAATTTTGGTCATTAATTGCCTGTTATCATTTTAGTTATCATCAAGAACATCATCAATATCCTTGGGTGCCTTGGTGGAAATTACCTTCTTTTGTAAAATAACTATTTATGAAGATTTAGAGGTTAGTTGATAAGAAAGAGGTTCACAAAATTGATCAATTCCTTGTTTGATTACATAGATAATAACAGGGACTACTAATAAAGGAGGACAAATTTTTTTTTCTAGTATCGAATTGACTGCCGTTTCAATATAATTGTCTTGTAAATCCGATCGTAAATTTTCCTCACATATGGCTACCCGACAACGTTTTGCCCAACCCTCTAACCAATCAACTCGATCAGGGGTTTGTCCTATTTTAAGTGCGATCGAGGTTGCACCGTCTTCTAAATCTCCTTCTGCATCTTCTATCATCTCCAATGCCATCATAGCTGGTTGACATTCAGTTAATTGATCTCGATAGTAACTAATTTCTTGGCTGGTTAATTGCATAAATATTTGATAAATAATTAACGCTCTTGATAACGATAAGATATTATTGATAAATAGTAACAAAAATATACTAAAAGATAAATAGGATAAGAGAAATTATTTTTTGATTTATCCTATAAAAAATAAGAAGATTATAGTTATTCTTTGTATTTTACTTACTCTTTTTATATCAATTGCCAAATTCTTTTAAGATTATAGGAATTAAAAGTAAAATCTTTAGAAATAATTGTTATATATTCTTCTATAGATTGACTCATCATTTTCAGTTGATTAACTCGTTATTTTCTGTGGATAATTGCCGTAAAATTTGGGGATTTTCTTTAATGATATTTATGTTTTGACTTAGAGGCTGTTTATAATCAATTATCGTAACTATTGCCTCTTGACTTTTGTCTATTGCCTGACTTCTTCCCGAAGTCTATTATTTTTGTGGATAACTCTAACACCTAACAGAGAATTTATGATAGAGGGTGCAAGATCTAAAATATAATATAACTTACTATCTACTATGTATTATCCACCATGTTTTTTACTTCTACTCGCAATAAATGGCAATCTATAATCAAAGAATTAGAAGAAATATTGGGTAAAAATGGTGTAGTCAAACGCAAAGAAGAACTTTTAACCTATGAATGTGACGGCTTAACTGAATATCGTCAACGCCCTGCCTTAGTAACATTACCAAAAACTACAGAGCAAGTAGCACAAGTGGTCAAGATTTGTAATAAATATGAAACTCCTTGGGTAGCAAGAGGGGCTGGTACGGGTTTATCTGGAGGTGCGTTACCTGTAGAAGACTGCATTTTAATTGTTACAGCGAGAATGCGAGAAATTTTGGATATTGACTATGATAATCAAAGAATTGTGGTGCAACCCGGTATTATTAATAATTGGGTGACACAAGCAGTTAGTGGAAAAGGTTTTTATTATGCTCCAGATCCTTCCAGTCAGATAATATGCTCTATTGGTGGTAACGTGGCAGAAAATTCTGGGGGTGTCCACTGTCTTAAATATGGTACGACAACTAATCATGTTTTGGGTTTAACGATCGTGACAGCAGAAGGAGATATATTAAAAATAGGGGGAAAAGTACCAGAAATGCCAGGATTTGACCTTACAGGCTTATTTGTTGGCTCAGAAGGCACTTTAGGCATCGCCACAGAAATAACCTTAAAAATTCTTAAAATCCCTGATGCTATCTGTGTTGTTTTGGCAGATTTTAACAGTATTGAAGAAGCAGGAAGTGCTGTTGCAGAGATTATTCGAGCTGGTATTATTCCCGCAGGTATGGAGATGATGGATAATTTTAGTATTAATGCAGTAGAAGATGTGGTGGCGACTGATTGTTACCCCCGTGATGCTCAAGCCATTCTCTTAGTAGAGTTAGACGGTTTACAAGTGGAAGTTGATACCAATAAGAAAAAAGTAGATGCTATTTGTCGATCGTGCGGTGCAAGAAGTGTTACTTCAGCTAATGATGAGCTTACCCGTTTAAAATTGTGGAAGGGAAGAAAAGCCGCTTTTGCCGCTATGGGTAAAATTAGCCCTAATTATTTTGTACAGGATGGTGTTGTACCTCGATCAAAACTATCTCAGGTATTAGGGGAAATAAATGCTTTAGGGGAACAATATGGCTATCGTATCGCTAATGTTTTTCATGCAGGAGATGGTAACTTACACCCCTTGATTTTATATAACAATGCGATCGAAGGTTCATTTACAAAAGTAGAGGAGTTAGGAGGAGAAATTCTCAAACTATGCGTCAGAGTGGGCGGTAGTATTTCAGGAGAACACGGTATCGGTAGCGACAAAAAGTGTTATATGAGAGATATGTTTACAGAAACAGACTTAGAAACTATGCAGTATGTAAGAGCAAGTTTTAATCCGAAAGGGTTAGCAAATCCTGACAAAATTTTCCCAACTCCTCGCACTTGTGGAGAATCAGCTAATGCAAAAATCTCAGAATACAAAACGGTACAGGCATTTTAATTATTTGTATTGACAACATAAGCCATACACTTTTTGATTTATTTGTCAATGCGTAAGTTCTAAATTTGTCTTAAATATTTAATGAGTCTATTCTTTCGGAATCTGCTTGCCAGTGCGAACTTTAAAGTTGTAAATTAAATTTGATTTAATGATGAAATTATCAACTTTCCTTGTCGTAAAATGTCCCAAGTTTTTCCCGTCCATTTTATAACAGTAGAAGCAACTCCCGAATTTTGAGTATTTTCGTAATCTAAAACGTAAACTGAGGGAAATTTAGATGCAATTCCAGACATATCCGTTAAAGGATCTTCTCCTGATAAGTTTGCGCTTGTAGTCGCTAATGCTCCTGTAGCTTTAAGGATTTCTTGTGCGATCGAGCAATTAGGAACACGAATTCCGATACTATTAGGATTAAGAGGATTCATTGTCGATGGAATTAAAGAAGAAGCAGGTAAAACCATCGTTAAACCACCGGGTAAGTATTTATTTGCCATATCCTGCCAAATATTTAATTCTTTTGATGTGCCTTTGACATATTGCCAGATTTCTTCTACAGTGCTAGTCATTAAAATTAAAGGCTTTTCGTAACTTCTCTGTTTCAACTCAAAAATTAAATGACTATGACTAGGTTTCACCGCTAAAGCAGGTAAAGTATCTGTAGGGAAGCTAACTACTTGATTGTCGATCGCTTTTTCGACTAAAACAGAAAAAGAAACCATAAGATTAATTGATAATTAATAATTCCTAACTGATAATTATAGATATTGACTAAATTTTAATCAACTGTTAATTATTTATTATTTTAGAATGCGTATAGTTTTTTTTGGTACACCCAAGTTTGCTGTCACAACTTTAGAAAAATTGCTGACTGATTCTCCTCATGAAATAACTGCCGTTGTCACCCAACCCGACAAAAGACGAGGTAGGGGAAACAAAATGATACCCTCTCCGGTGAAAGAATTAGCTTTAAAACATAATCTACCAGTATGGCAACCCATCAGAATAAAAAAAGATAAAGAAACTTTAGAATTGTTGCATAAAAGTCACAGTGATATTTTTGTAGTTGTTGCCTACGGACAAATTTTATCCCGAAAAATCCTAAATATGCCCAAATTAGGTTGTATTAATGTTCATGGTTCAATTTTACCTGAATATCGAGGTGCCGCACCTATTCAATGGAGTATTTATGATGGCAAAACCGAAACAGGTATAACAACCATGTTAATGGATGAAGGTATGGATACAGGAGATATGTTGCTTAAAGCCTATAAACCTATTGATTTATTTATTAATGTAGAACAATTATCAGGTAAATTAGCGTCACAAGGTGCCGATTTATTATTGGAGACTTTGGAGAAACTAGAAAAACAAGAAATTCAACCTATTCCTCAAGATAATGATTTAGCCACCTATGCTCGTTTAATTGAGAAAGAAGATTACAATATTAATTGGCATAAATCGGCCTTAGAAATTCATAATCAAGTTAGGGCATTTTATCCTCACTGTATCACCAATTTTCGAGGACAAATTTTAAAAGTAATAGAAACGATACCTTTAACAGAAATAACAACCATAGATTTACCCCCACATTTAAGTAAATTACCATCATTTTTACAAGATATTGATCAATTGTCTGGAAAAATTGGAGAAATACTAAAAACAATTAAAAATTTTGGCTTTGTAGTGCAAACAAAACAAGGCTTGTTATTAATATTAGAGGTACAATTAGCAGGGAAAAAACAACAATCTGCATGGAATTTTATTAATGGTACTCATTTACAATTGGGAGAAAAACTTCTATAAAAAAGTTGAGAATGAATTGTTATTAAAAAATGTTATTATAATTACTCGATCGTCTATTTTATAATTTGAAAAAAGTAACAAAAAATATTCAATAGAAAGAGACTAAATATCCTTAATTTTATATATTTATCCGGTTTATTAATACTTTTAAAAAACCTTTTGATTAAAGTTTAAATATTTATGAATTTAGCATTAAAAATATCTCAGACAATTGATGTAATTACAGAATGGTACGGAAAAGTTATTTAGTGGTTAGTACTGGTAGTGATTGGTATTGGCGTATGGAATGTAATTGGTAGATATATTGATAAAATAATTGGTGAAAATTTAACTTCTAATATTTTAATTAAACTTCAGTAGTATTTATTCGATTTAATATTTTTTTTTGGAGCAGCTTATACTTAAAAAAAAGATAGTCATGTAAGAGTAGATATTTTCTATAAAAATTTATCTTCTAAAGGTAAGGTTTTAGCTAATATTATCGGAATAATATTATTTTTAATTCCTTTTTGTAGAGTAATTATTTATTTTTCTTGGCAATATGTTTTAAATTCATGGCAGATAATGAAAATGTCTCCTGATGATGGTGGTTTACCTCGTTATCCGATAAAAACTATGATTATTTTCAGTCCTATTTTATTAATTATTCAAGGAATTTCTGAATTGATTAAAAATCTAGCAATCTATTCTCAAAAGTTAGAATAAATATTAAAAATATTGATCATCATAATAGAAAATTAATCTTGGATTATTAATTACTGTAATTACCTATATTGTTGATTTCTTTTTCTGAGCATTATAAACTCAGGTTGTTTAATCTCTGTTATAATGTCTGTGATTTTATCAAAAACTCTGGTATAGCAGTCCGTTTCTGAGTTTTAATAAATCAAGTCGGAAATTTTACACAATAATAGTATAGATATAGCAGTCCTAAATAGGTAGTAAACCATAAATAGATATTTAATAATTCTAAAACTGTTATTAGTTCTAAATTCTAAATTTTCAACTGACTAAAAAGGTGCATTCTGCACTATATTCATTTCGATAATTTATCTAGGTTTGCTGTAATCTTATTTTTAGCATTGGAATATGATGAATTAAATTAAATTGGATTGCTATAATATATTATTTGTCATTATTCTAATCTTGATGAAATTTAATTATTAAACTCTACTTTATCACCTTTTTTTATGAATACTCCTCACTCTCCTAAATCTAATTTAACAAATAAAGATTGGTACACGATCGCGTGTAAAATAAGAACACAAAATCAAGATTTAAAGAGCAAAGTTCAAGAATTAGAAAACTTAATTCAAGAACAAAAAAACCAGATTAAAGTTCAAGTAATAAAGAATCAAGATTCTCAGAAAAATTCTGCTCAATACCAGAGTAAAATAGAACAATTAGAGACAAAAATTAATGAAAACGAAATAAGAATTGAAGAAAAAAATGATCAATATCAAAAACAAAAATCAGTAATAGAAAACTTGACTAAAGAATTAAAAAAAACCCAGCAATTAGCGGCTAGTTTAGAAAGAGATTGTTCTTTACTTCAAGATAGTTATAATGAAGCTCAATATCAGTTAAAACAAAAAGAAAAAGAAAATAAAGAGTTATATACTAGATTGCAAAGACAACAGCGATATAATGCTCAATATAAAACTGCGTTGGATCAATATTTAACTAACTCTTCTACTCCTCCAGATGTTAATAGTTTAAGAATAAAATCTTGGTCAGAAAACAATTCAATTTCAAAAAATGACAATATTAATAGTAATTTAGAAAACAATAATTCTACCCCTGAAAATATACCTTTGTTAGAAAAAATTGATATGGAAATTGCTCAAATTGATCGTAATTTAGAAGATAACTCTAACAATATATTGTCAGAATCAATTGATGAACCTTTAAAATCTCAAAATAACTCTAATAATCCTATTTTACCGCCACTAAATCAGGGAAATATGTCTTCCAATCAAGAAATAAAAAATTCACAAAATAAACAAAAAAAATCTAAAGATAAATTATTTTTAAAACTTCCTAAGTTTGGTAAATAAAATTTTAATCGCCTGTTTATCGAGTCTAAATTATAATTGTGGGAAAACTTTGTTCTATTAGTAATTGTCAATGATTTGTCAACTTCTAAATAATACCTAATCATTCTAAAAAGTATGGTTTTTCCCAAATAATTAATTTTGATTTTGTCAAAATCTCACAACTAATAAAGGATTACTATAGTAATTTTGTTTCTCAAAAAAAATTGAACAAAAGGGAATTTATCAGGTAGAATCAAAACGAAAATGTAACATTATATTAAAAAATTTAGATTAGGAGGATTAAGATTATAAATACTTCAACTCAGGATTCGATCGAAAATGAAATTTCTATTAATTCTATTTCTGAACCTGCTTTAGAAATTATTGGTAGAAATCCTCTCAAGGGTGAGGTAAAAATAAGTGGGGCGAAAAATTCTGCTTTGGCAATTATGGCGGGTACCCTTCTCTGTGCTGATGATTGTCGTTTGAATAATGTACCCTGTCTTGCTGATATTAATACTATGGGGTTAGTTTTGGCTTCTTTAGGGGTTAAAATACACAAAAATGGTAGTACATGGGAATTTAATAGTAAGGATTTAAAAGCAGTTAAAGCACCCTATGATTTAGTTTCTCAACTTCGAGCTAGTTTCTTTGTCATTGGGCCTATTTTAACCCGTTTAGGATTCGCTCAAGTACCTTTACCCGGTGGATGTGCGATCGGCTCTCGCCCTGTGGATCTCCATGTGCGTGGACTACAGGCGATGGGTGCTACAGTAATTATTGAGCATGGAGTCGTTAATGCTTCCGTCAATAAACGTTTGAAAGGGGCAAAAATCTTCCTTGACTATCCCAGTGTAGGTGCCACAGAAACAATTATGATGGCGGCAACCCTAGCCCAAGGGCAAACTATTATCGAAAATGCAGCCAGAGAGCCTGAAATCGTTGATTTGGCGAATTTCTGTAATAGCATGGGAGCTAAAATTACTGGTGCTGGTACAGATTCCATCGTGATTGAAGGAGTCAATCGATTACATACCACTGACTATGATATTATACCCGATCGTATTGAAGCGGGAACTTTTTTAGTAGCAGGGGCGATTACTAAATCAGAAATTCTGGTTACTTCCCTCAATTATGACCATTTAACGCCTATTATTGCCAAATTAGCAGAAATTGGTTGTCAAGTCGTAAGAGAAGATGAAATCACCTTGCGCACCATTCCGGGAGAGTTAAAAGCCAGTGACATTGAAACTTTACCTCATCCCGGTTTTCCTACAGATATGCAAGCACAATTTATGGCTTTATTAACCATTAGTGAGGGCAATAGTTTAGTTACCGAGACAGTCTTTGAAAACCGTTTGCGTCATGTTGCTGAGTTAAAGCGGATGGGTGCAAATATCAAAGTCAAAGGCAATTCCGCTCTTGTTTCTGGTGTCCCAATACTATCCGGTGCACCCGTAATGGCAACGGATTTAAGAGCTTCTGCCGCTCTTGTGTTAGCTGGTTTAGCCGCCGATGGTAAAACTATTGTACAAGGGTTACAGCATCTCGATCGAGGCTATGAAAACTTGGAGCAAAAATTCCAAAAATTAGGAGCAAAAATTAAACGAATTTACCACTCTAATAAATAACCTGAGTTCGAGAAAAATCTTTGATGTCGATAGGTTTTAGGCTTTAGGTGTGATAGTTTTAGGTTCATTTTGCCAAATGTTATTTAATTATTTAATTAAATTAATCTATGTAAAATCAATTGTTAATAGTTTTCATCAATTATTTACCTAATACCTAACAACTAATACCTAATACCTTCCTCTTAGTAGTGGAATAGGTTAAGGATGGATGTTAAATAACATAAAATTAATGCCTCACTCCATTCTACTGTCGCGCCATAAGTATCTCCCGTGTGTCCTCCTAATTGTTGATAAAACCACCATCCTATTAATAATGGTATAAATCCACCAATTAACATCCTTAAAAGAATAACCTCGATCGAATTATTAAACCAGAAATATTGAATTAATACTAAAGGAATAATAAATAATGAACTAAATATTGTATCAAAAGGTAAATTTAAACTTTCTTTTAAAAATGCCCCTTTTCCTTCCTTTTTTAAATAAGGATACAACACGATCGAGATAAATTGTCCCCAACGAGCCCAAGAAGCTGAAAAAATAAGATAAAACCAAGAATTTTCCCTAATTTCCGTGAGGGTAGCGACTTTTATTAAAATAACCACAATTCCTGCCATCACACCATAAGCACCAGTATTACTATCACTCATCACCCTTAAGCGTTTTTGGGGATTTTGTACCGCTAAACCATCAGCAGTATCCATTACTCCGTCTAAATGTAATCCCCCCGTTAAATATATCCATAAGCTCACCATTAAAATACCTTGAAGGAAAGGAGAAAAGCCCAAAACATCGAAAATATAAGCTATAAAACCTAATAATCCTCCCACCAGAAAACCAACGAAGGGCAACCACACTGCAATTTTACTAAAATTTATAGGGATGAAAGTAGGTAAAGGAATAATGGTATAAAAAAGTATTGCCCCAAAAAAAGAAGGGATCAATTTTTTCATAATTAATTAAATATCAAAATAGATCTAAACAAAAACGAAATTTTACGTTAAAATTGTGTCGTAGCGAACAATAAAAATTATTTATTCAATTCCAAATTTGCTATTAATATAAGAGTAGATTACGACTTTTTTGTCAAATAATCTCAATGAATATTAATCTTGACATCACAATTTTGTTGTTGAAGATTGACTTAATCATCAAAATATGAGATTTTTGTGTAGCTATTGACTTTCTTAGAAGTTAACTACAATCAGTTTGTCAGTGAAACAATCCGTTAACACTAATTATTTTCTCCAATATGAGAATTTAATTAGCTTATATTGTTAATTTTTAATTAAAATAGCCAACTGTGCTTTTAAATTCAAGCTATCAGTACTATCCTAGTGATATTAGTTCGTCCTTAGTGTCAAACTTTTAATTTCCAGTAAAACATATAAAACATATTAGTAAGTAAGAGCGAAAAAAAGGGTTAATACTATGAATCATCAACCAAATTATTGTCCAATACCAGCACCTTGCATTATTGAGTCAGGCATTTTAGTAAATAAAGAAGACATCAAACGTTTAATTAATGATTTAACTCAAGTGCGTTATATACACATCATTGATGGAGTGGTGCAAAATAATGGCACTGGTTGGATTTTAGAAGTATTTAATGATCCCAGTCAAGCCACTGTAGTAGTAAATAATAGCCTTTACATTAATATTCAAAGTTTTGATTATTTGAAATTAACTCAAGTATCGCCTCAAGAAACTCATTTTGATTTAATACAAGATAATCGTCAATTAAGATTAATTCCCCTCACAACCTCAAATCAGGATGTACAAACTACGAAAAGTATTGGTTTTGATTGTTTAGAAGATATGTTAGAAGAAGTTTTGTCAGCAAAGTGGGATGTACAGTTGGATGAAGACTTTTAAATAATGCCAGAATGAGGAATTAAGAATAAGTATTACGATATTAGAAATTAAAATTAAAAAAAGTAAATTTTATTTCTCTGATTGCTGATCTTATGACTCATAATAACGGTAAAATTTCCTAGATTATTTATTATCAACCCTTAAAAATTGTTCATTATTATCTATTCGTTATTAACTATTTAGGTGACTTTTTCTTATTCTTTAATCGCATCTTGTTCTCATACTAAAGCAAGAGCGGGGGTTTTTTCTACTCCTCATGGAGATGTGGAAACCCCTAAATTTATGCCTGTCGGTACGGTTGGTACTGTTAAAGGTATCACTCCTTCTCAATTAAAAGACGTTAATGCTCAAATGATTTTGGGTAATACTTATCATTTACATATTCAACCAGGAGAGGAGATTATTGCTAAGGCGGGGGGATTGCATAGTTTTGTCGGTTGGGATAAGCCTATGTTGACTGATTCTGGAGGGTTTCAGGTTTTTAGTTTGGCTAAGTTACGACAAATTACAGATGATGGTGTTAAATTTCGATCGCCTAGAGATGGCAGAATTATCAACATGACACCAGAAAACTCTATCCGTATTCAAAATGCCTTGGGTGCTGATGTTATTATGGCTTTTGATGAATGCCCTCCAGCTACGGCGACAAAAGAAGAAGTTGTCATTGCTGTGGAAAGGACTTATAAATGGTTGCAAAGGTGCATTAATGCCCATGGAAACACTGATAAACAAGCCTTGTTTGGGATTGTACAAGGAGGAATTTATGCAGATTTAAGGACTCAATCAGCTTTGGATTTAGTGGGTTTAGATTTGCCGGGCTATGCCATTGGGGGAGTGAGTGTCGGAGAAAAACCTGAGTTAATTCATCAGATTATACAATGGACAACTCCTCTTTTACCTGTGAATAAACCTCGTTATCTTATGGGTGTTGGCAGTTATAAAGAAATGGTAATTGCGATCGCATCTGGTATTGATTTATTTGATTGTGTAATACCGACTCGTTTAGGCAGACATGGGGCGGCATTAGTACAAGGTGAAAGAATAAACTTAAGAAATGCCCAATATAAGGAAGATTTTACTCCCCTTGATCCTCAATGTAGTTGTTATACCTGTAAAAATTTTACCCGTGCTTATCTTAACCATTTAATTCGATCGGGGGAAATGTTAGGCTATATTTTATTATCTTTACATAATTTGCATGAGTTAATTGAGTTTACCAATAAAATTCGTCAAGCTATTATTAACGATCGTTTTATTCTTGAATTTGGTCATTGGTTAGAGTTATAACTAACTTTAGTTCGATCGAAAAATAAATGATAAATACAAGACAGATAGACAAGTGGACAAATGGATATGATCAGAGTCTTTGTTTATGGCACATTAAAACCCGGAGGAAAATACTATAAAATTTATTGTCAGGGAAAAACCCTGAGGGAAATCGAATGTTGGACAAAAGGAAAATTATTTGCTTTATCTGTTGGCTATCCAGCTATGGTGAAGGGAGAAGATCAAGTTTTTGGGTATTTACTCTCTTTTGCTTCTTTTAAAGATGTAGAAAATTTGGACAAATTAGAGGGTTATTCTGGTATTCCTTATTCTCCTTCAAATGAATACGATCGAGTAAAAATAATGGTCTATGATGAGGCTAATCAGCCCATAGAGGATGCTTGGGCATATTTTATGACAGAACAAAAGGTAAAAACTTTAAACGGAGTTTATTTGCCTTCTGGACAATGGAATGGATAGTGAAGAATGAATTGAGTCGCTTTAGCCTACTTTTGCTATTAGCGTTGAAATTTATTTCAAGGTGGGTTTTGATACTAACATATAATATTTAACACCTAATATCTAATACCTTTTTTATGACTCAGGTTTCCTTAATCAAAGCTCAATCCTACGATTTAAAAGAGTTACGCATATCTTTAGAAAATTTACTCGCACCATTTGGTGGTATATCTGCTTTTGTAAAAAAAGACGATCGAGTTTTACTTAAACCCAATTTGTTAACTGCTTCTCGCCCGACTAAAGAATGTACTACTCGCAAAGAAATTATTTATTGTGTAGCTCAAATGGTACAAGAAGTCGGCGGTAAACCATTCTTAGGAGATAGTCCAGCTTTTGGAAGTGCGAAAGGAGTAGCGAAAGCAAATGGTTATTTACCTCTGTGTGAAGCCATAAATTTGCCAATTATCGAGTTTAATGGACAAAAATATTCCATTGATAACGATAACTTTCAAAATCTACGATTGTCAAAAGAAGCCATGGAAGCAGATGTCATTATCAACTTACCCAAAATAAAATCTCATATGCAGTTAACTATGACAATGGGAGTTAAAAACCTATTCGGTTGTGTGCCGGGAAAAATGAAGGCATGGTGGCATATGGAAACAGGAAAAGATGCCAGTCGTTTTGGTGAAATGTTAGTGGAAACGGCTAAAGCTATTCAACCTGATTTGACTATTATTGATGGTATTATTGGTCATGAAGGTAATGGACCTAGTGGTGGAGAGCCTAGAGAATTAGGAATATTGGGTGCTTCTAGCAATGTTTTTGCTCTTGATGTCTCGATCGCCGATATACTAAATGTATCTTCAGAAATAGTGCCAACTTTAGTAGCTCAAAAAAAATTAGGTTTAGTAAGCGATATAAAAGACATCGAATTTCTTTTATTAAAACCTCAAGATTTAACAGTATCAAATTGGAAATTACCAGAAACATTAATGCCGATCGATTTTGGTTTACCTAGAGTATTAAAATCAACTTTTAAACATCTTTATATTAAGTTTATCAAAGAAACGATTAATACTTAATATTTGATAAATTCCCGTGAATAGTTTATAGTAAAGAGATAAATTTTTCATTTTTAATTGACTAAATGAATTTAATATTAGTTGTCTTAGAAAACTTCTTAAGAATGTTCGGTTTATTTTGGATTGTTGGAGGAATTTTTACGTTAAAAGCCGCCAGAGAATCTGAATTTATGGATACTTGTCTTGAACAATTAGAACAAAAAAAAGTCGATCGTCTAGTTAGTAATTTTATGTTTATAGGAGGTTTTTTAACTTTACTAAGTGGTATCGGTTTATTGATTAATAGTGATACTGTAATTATCATTTTGTTAATTTTATCTATTAGTCAATTTATTTATTTCGACATCAAAAAAAAGAAATTTAATCAAGCAAAATCTGAAGAAGAAAGAGAAGAATATTCGATCAAATCAAGTACTTATAATGCGTTTATTACTACTATCTATATAACTATTATTGTGGCTATCAAAATTCTTATTAAGAATATATGGCAAATCCCAGACTGATGACTTACATTTATAACCTTCTAAATCCATGAGAATTGGGAGACTTAAATTTAATAAATAATTAAAATAAATCAATTTATTATGATTTTGAATCAATTATTATTACGTTTCCCCTATTCCTCCTTTCCTATTACCTCTTTTTACTGAGAATTTATGATGGAGGTGCAAGATAAAAATCAAAATGAATAATATATTAAACTTTGATAGGTATTTAACTTTATCTACCATAATTAAAGATGAATTATTAACTATCTATAACTTAGATAACATTAATTTTTCTATTGACTTTAGTAAAAATAGTGAAAATTTCATCTATAAAAGTTGTCTATGTTTTTTGTTAGCAAAAATTGAACAAAAATCTCCTTTATTCATAGCTCAAGAAATAGCAAATAATTTTAATCGATCGAATCTAAAAAAATATTTTCAAATAAGAATATCTGACAATGGTTGGCTAGAATTTGTCATACTCGATCGACTATTAAATCAATGGTTAAATCAAATAAAAAATATTAAATTTCCTCTGCAAGAAATAAAAAAAAAGAGGATGATCAAATAAATTTTATTTATTATTATACCCATGCTAGATGTTGTTCAATTCTAAAATCTGCTCATCAACAAAACATAATCACTCTTAATAATTTAAACTTTGAATATAATCAGTGGCACATAGAAAAACCTGAAATAATTCCTTATGATATGTTGAATTTCTCTAAAAGTTATGAAGAAAAATTGGTCAAAGAATTGATAATCATAACTGAAAAAGTAGAGAAAAATAAATTTAACAATATTTCCTGCTTAAATAATCTAAATAAAACTATATCAGATATGGAGTCTTATTGTAGAATTTGGGGAGAAACTTTGAAAAATAATCTTATGTTATCCCAAGCAAGATTAGGACTAATCGCTCTAAGTTTACACTATTATCAAAATATTTTTTATACTTTATTCGATCGACAATTACCCCAGGAAATTACTTAATTTAAAAGTACAATATCAAAAAAATGAGAAATTTATATATTAAAGAAATTTTTTTATTTAGATTGCACTTAGTTTTGAGATTAACTCGATGGAGATAAGTTAATAACTATTTTTTATCCTTAATACCTAAATTTTTAATACTTTGTCTTAAATCTTCCCATAAATTCTTGATTTGTTTATAAGCATCTTGAGGTGGAATTTTACCATTAGTTTCTAAATTACAAATATAACTAACTTTTTGTGCAAACTCCTGTAAATTAGCGTTAAACATTAAATTTTCAGGGGTAAACTCTCCTCTATAGGAAGTGTGAGGAAAAATAAAATTTTCTTTATCCTGTTTATTTTGATCGACCATAATAAGTATTCTATTACTCCATAAAAATTACGATATTTTAGTATAACAAAGACTTTGAACAATCAACAATCAATAAAGGTTTTTAGTATTTCATGATTTTACAATAATTATAATTTTATTTTCTGGTTTTATTTTCATTCGATCGAATAAATTTATCATGACAATTTTTGTTTTTCTTTTTGTATAACCCCAAGATTGTAACAAAACGTTATATTCTAAGGAAAAGAGCAATTATAATCATAACAAATCAAAAGTAATGCGTGTAATTTTAATGACAGGAAAGGGAGGCGTAGGAAAAACATCCGTTGCCGCTGCCACAGGACTTAAATGTGCTGAATTAGGATATAAGACTCTCGTACTAAGTACAGATCCAGCCCACTCTCTTGCAGACAGTTTCGATATGGAATTAGGACACGAACCTCAACCTGTTGTTAATAACCTTTGGGGTGCGGAATTAGACGCACTTATGGAGTTAGAAGGTAATTGGGGAGCAGTAAAACGTTATATCACGGAGGTGTTACAAGCTAGGGGATTAGACGGAGTACAAGCGGAAGAATTAGCCATTTTACCCGGCATGGACGAGATTTTTGGTTTAGTACGCATGAAAAGACATTATGATGAGGGAGATTTCGATGTTTTAATCATTGACTCTGCACCAACAGGTACAGCCTTAAGATTATTAAGTCTTCCAGAAGTTAGCGGTTGGTATATGAGAAGATTTTATAAACCTTTTCAAACTATGTCTGCGGCTTTACGCCCTTTATTTGAACCTATTTTCAAACCGATCGCAGGTTTTTCTCTTCCTACCAATGAAGTAATGGATGCACCCTATGAATTTTATCAGCAGATAGAAGCCTTAGAAAAAGTTTTAACAGATAATACTCAAACTTCTGTTAGATTGGTAACAAATCCCGAAAAAATGGTAATCAAGGAATCTTTACGCGCCCATGCTTATCTCAGTTTATACAATGTTTCCACCGATTTAATCATCGCTAATCGTATTATCCCCGATGAAGTAGAAGATCCTTTTTTCAAAAAATGGAAAGAAAATCAATCGATTTATAAGCAGGAAATCCATGATAATTTTCACCCATTACCCGTTAAAGAAGTTCCCTTATTTTCTGAAGAAATGTGTGGATTAAAAGCGTTAGAAAGATTAAAAGATATACTATATCAAGATGAAGATCCCAGCAAAGTATATTATGCAGAAAACACCATTCGAGTAGTTCAAGAAGATAATAATTACAGTCTCGAATTATATTTACCCGGCATACCAAAACAACAAATTAAATTAAATAAAACAGGAGATGAATTAAACATAAGAATAGGAAATCATCGCAGAAATTTAGTTCTTCCTCAAGCCTTGGCCGCATTAACTCCTTCCGGTGCAAAAATGGAAGAAGATTATCTCAAAATTAAATTTTCTAAAGGATAATTAAATATACTTCACCCCTTGCTCCTCTCTTATGAGGAGAGGGTAGCCTCAAAAGCAAATTGTCTTCAAATTTCTACCGCTTTGAATAGTGCGATTAAACAAGTAAAAATATTAAAAATTTATTTGTTATTAAGCAAATAATCCATGATAATTCAGTGATAAAATGAAATAAATTTAGATAATCTAATTATCAACAATGAGTTAAAATAAATATAGCAATTTCTACTATTATGAGGTACGATCAAATCCTTTAATAAGGGAAACTTTAATTTTATTTTTGTACCCCGTAACCATAAGAAACGCTATAAAAAATAACTTAGAAGAAAAAATAATGGATCAAGTAACTTTACTACAAAATATTTTTACGGGAATCTTGCAAATTTCTAAGGAATTAAATTTAGGTGATTTCTGAAAAAGGATCTACCCAAAAAATCAAAATTTTGCGATAATCATAGTTGTACAATAAAGATATAGCATTTATCAGAATGATGAGGTACAGTAACAGCAATGGGTGAACCAATTGTGCATATCTAACTGTGTTACTTGCTCCATGGCTTTTCCAATCGCCTCTACTAGATCATGATAATTTCTCGGTTTTAGTTTTCTGATCTGATTTTTGACTTTCGACCAAAAATTTTCAATGGGTGAAAAATCTGGGGAATAGGGTGATAAATACACCAATGATGCCCCCACTTTCTCTATTTCCTTTCTAATTGTTTCTCCTAAATGAATTTTTGCATTATCCATAACTACACAAGCTCCCACCCATAATTTGGGCACTAAATCTCTGATCACAAAAGCCTCAAAAGTTAATCCATCTACAGAACCATAAATATTTCTTGATGCTACTACTTCCTTTAAGGATATTGCCGTCACTATAGAAACATTACCCCCTCTTTTCTGGGGTTTTTCTCCTCTGACTCTGTACCCTTTTTTTGCCCTACCATAAAGGCGAAGCATTGCTAAATTACTTCCCGATTCGTCCACAAAAATTAAGTCCTCTTCATTAATTTCTCTCACTTTATCCCAATAAGCTAAGACGCATTTAACTTACATTGATTAATTCACCCTTATTCTTAAATTTTTTACTCCAATTAATTACTAAACCTCCTTCATTTAATAAGTAATTTACTGTTTTTTCTAGCTGTTCTTTATTTTCAAAGTTTCTATAAGCTATATATTCCTTTGCCGAATGCCACACTAATTCTATTAAGTTATAATCTGGACTATATACCGGTAAATATTCTAGTCTTATATTCGGTAGATTTTTTTCTATTTTTTCTACTATTTCCTTTTTTTTATGGAAACTTGCGTTGTCTAATATTATGATTATTTTCGGACCACATTCTTTAAAATCTTTTTCATCATTTCCCTTACTTACCCATTCATTTTTTATTTCTTCCCATAACTTTTTTAATTGTTCACAAAACGTTTCTGAATCACCTTTTTTTATTACAAAACATCTTCTTTTTTTATCCGAATATCTTATTCCTCCCATGATATTTACTCTTCCTCTTCTTCTTTCTCCCTTCACCTTTTTTCTTTTTCCTTTTTTCGTCCATGTTTTTCTTCTTATCACCCTTAAACTAAAACCACATTCATGAGGGGCTGTGTGGCGAATTTAGTTCGCCACTTTAAACGCCCCATCCCAAAACCATACTTGAACTAACTCAGGATTCTCTTTACCTATTTCTATGTAATGTTCTAATTTTTCTTTAAATGCTTTTCTTTGTTCTTGATTTTGTTTGTCTTCTAAACTATATTTTCCCCAAATATAACTATACTTTTTTCTTTTTAATATCCTCACTACTTGTGATTTGCTTAATTTAATTCCTGTTTCTTTTTCCAAATGTTCTGATAATCTTTGCCCCGTCCATCGACCAAAATCATATCCAAAATCTTCAGGATTTTTATCAACTACTTCTAATAATCTTTCAATATATTTATCCGTTGCTTTTGTTTGGTTTCCTTTTCTTCTTTTATCTTGCAATGAATCTACATTATTAGGATTACCATGAACTGCCCAGTAAGCCACCGTTTTGGGGGAACAACCCAAAAAAACTGCTATTTCTTGATAATTTTTACCATCATTCTCTAATAAAAATATTAAAATTCTTTCCCTGACTTCCGATCTCTTTTCTATTTTTAAAGCATCTTGTAGATACTTTCTTTCTTCCTTCCTCTGACAAAAAATTTTTAGAAGGCATAAATCACACCTAAGTTTTATCTTTTCTGACTTAAATTATATACCAAATCAATGCGTCTTAGCTTACTGCTTGATTATCTTTTGTACAAAACTTTTTGCCACACCAAAATTCTTAGCTAATTGACGAATGGAGCATTGTTGCTTTTCACGAGCATGAATAATCTTTTGTCTTAAATCCAAAGAGTAGGGACGCATTAGATTAATGTTATAGTCATTAAAAATAAGAATGAAACAGTTTAATAATATTAAAAATTTTCAAAAATCTTGATTGGTGCACAATGGCCACCTTACATAATTTCTCTAACTGTCTCAGTGTTATTTTAACTAACTATAATATCGTCTAAATTTTTTCATCTCAAAATTGTACCTCATCATTGTAACAAACGCTATAATTGGCGTTACGTTTAATGGATCAAGCTATTGAATTAACACAATCTCAGATTGAAGATATACGAATGGCTGCAAGTAAAATGTATGGTGCTTTTCGCCGCTGATTTCAAGCACAAATGTGTTTGAAATATTGTCATGGAAGTGCCAGAAAAGCAGAAAGAATTTGGGGATGGGGGCGAGATAATGTTCAACTTGGTTTGGAAGAAGAACGTACTGGTATTATTTGTTTGGGTACACAATCAATGTCGAGTGGAAGAAAAAAATGGGAACAAAAATATCCAGAAGTGGCAAATGTACTCAAAGAGATAGCTGAAGCTCATTGTCAACAAGAACCGAGTTTCAAAACATCCATCGCTTATACTAGATTAACAGCATCATCCGCCATGGCTGAGCTAAAAAAGAGAGGATTTACTCAGGAAGAAATTCTCCCAGGGAGTACAATGGCAATTATCCTGAATCGAATGGGTTATCGATTAACGGTACTTAGACAAAACAATAACAACAATTAAGCTATAATTTTTACATCATATTGCTTTTAGGTCAAAATGAAAGAAATTACTTCTTCATCAATGCCCCCATGTTTCAATCGCTGGTGTGAAAAAATAGACCCAGTCTTAAAAACAAAGGCACAAAAACGAGAGTTTAGAAATTATTTGGGCGGTTTATTAGGAGATTCTCAAAGAAAAAATATAACTCAAATTGCCCATAATAATCTTGATATTACTTATCATAAATTACACCATTTCTTAACAGAGTCCACTTGGAATTATGATGAGGTAAATGATAAAAGATTAGAAATTATTGCATCCTGTCGTCAAACAAAAATTAGTCGATGTTTCTCCTTAATTATAGACGATTCAGGTCATCGTAAAAGTGGAAACTTTACTGACTGTGTGGGAAGACAATATATTGGTGAAATTGGCAAAACTGATAATGGTAATGTTATAGTCACTACTCACATTTATGATGGTGTGAGAAGTTTTCCTTTAGACGTTGAATTATATGAAAAAGCCGAAAATTTCCCTGAAGGAAAAGACGCTCCACAATTTCAGAAAAAACCAGACATTGCCTTTAATTTAATTGAAAAATGTTTAAATCGAAATTATTGTCCCCAAATAATTTTAATGGATGGTGGTTATGGAAACAATACTAATTTATTAGGCAAACTAGAAAAAAAGAATTTAAAATATATAGGAATTATTGCTAAAAATAGATTAGTAAAATTGGTAAAACAAGATTTTATCGAGTCTGAAAAAACCATAGCTGAAATAGCAAAATCATTACCCCAAGATAGTTTTGAAAAAATAAGAATAGGAAAAAATCGAGAAAAAACTCTTTGGGTAGCAACGATAAATATTGAATTATCAGCTTTGTCGGGAATAAAAACTGTAGCTATCGTCATGAATGCAGATACTTTTGAAAATTCCACAGATATTGATTATTTAATGACTAATGAAATAGGAGAAAAAGTGTGTGGAAATTGGATAGTAGAAACTTATACACAAAGAAATTGGATAGAAGTATTTTACCGTGAAATCAAGGGATGGTTAGGGTTATCACAATACCAAGTGAGAAATAAAAGAAGTTTAATGAGACATTTTATCTTGGTATTTTGTGCCTACACTTTTATTCAATGGCATCGTTTGACAGGAGGTTTAAGAAGACAATGGGGGAATAAACCGTTAAATACTTTTGCTGAGGCATTGGAAGCGTTTCGTAATGCTGTGTCTTTTCGCTTTTTTCAATGGTTAAAAGACAATGTGGAAGTATTTAGTTTATATAAAGCTAGTTTAGGGTTTATTTGGGCATAATTTTTGTCTAAGTACCGTTAAGAAAAATAGTCAAAGCAAAACCTCAAAAAAAATTCCCGAAACCAATGCCATCTTTGAAAACTTGAAAAAAAAAGATCTCAAAAACGTCTGTGGAGTAAAACGTTTAAGTATGGATTGCAAAGCAACGGTAAATATAGGTGATTATTCTCGGGGTGGGAAAACATTAGTACACGAGAAAAAGAAGAAATAAATTTAATTCAAATAAAAATAGATAATGGTTCAGAAAGCAGTGGTGTCAGAACTCAATTTTTGAAGAGAATGGTAGAATTTGCCAGTAAAATACAAAAAAAGGTTCAGTTACTATATTTTCCTCCCTATCATAGCAAATATAATCCCATTGAACGCTGTTGGGGGATACTAGAACAACATTGGAATGGAGCAATTTTAAGGGATGTAGAAACAATGTTAGCTTGGGCAAAAACCATGACATGGAAAGGATTAAGACCAATTGTTAACTTCAGTGAGAAAGTATATGAAAAAGGAATCTCTTTAACAAAAAAAGAAATGAAAAACATTGAAATGCACTTGGGACGTAATCCAGACTTACCAAAATGGGATATTCTTATCCGACCTTCTTAGCGGGTAATTTCTTTCTAAGAAATCACCTTATTGGTTAATCAGCTATTAGAGTAAATAAATCAAGAAAAATTAACAATTATTGATACAGAAGAATTAGAAGATTTAATCGACTTTAGAGATGCCATTTTGGCAGAAAATAATCGAAAAAATGAAGAAAGAATATCTTGGGAAGATGTCAAAAAAGATCTAGGTTTATAAACTTATGTCTGAGTATAAAATTGAGTTTTTAAAGACTGCAAAAAAAAGAATTAGCAAAATTACCCACTAATATTCAGCAACGAATTATTAACAAAATTAAATCTCTTAAATTCAATCCCTATCCTCCTGATGTTAAACAGCTAAAAAAAGTCAAGGAAAATTAAAGTTTTTTCTGAATAAAAATTAGTGGATTACTATGAATTAAAAAGAGAAACAATGCCAGACCATTGTACGTTTTTTTCTTTGGTACGTCTATAGGAAAAGAAATATTCTGGATTTTGATAGGTGCAGTAAGGTGCGATCGTAATTTGTTCAGGAGAAATATTTTCCTGTTGAATCTGTAAATTAATTACTTGAGTTACATTCAATTTGACTTTATTTTCCTCTGTATCAGGTAAAATCGGTTCATTGCTTAATTGATAACCTTTTTCCAGTATTAAAGAGGCTTCTAAATCTTCTGGAATAACGGTTTTAAGTACTGTTGTCGCTACTGCTTGATCGACTTGATAAACCTTACCATGAATAGCAGGGCCTAAGGCAAATAAGAGATTTTCTTTTTTACTTCCTTGAGATTTGAGTAAATTAATAACTTTTGGCACTATTTTACTGGCTGTACCTCTCCATCCTGAATGAATCGCTGTTACTTTTCCCGTACTTCGATCGGCGATAAGTACTGGTGTACAATCTGCACTGGCAGCCCATACTGACTGTAAGGGTTTTTTGGTGATAATACCATCTCCCTCAACTAAATTAGTATTATTTTTAACCGAATCAATATCGTCGGTGGAAACAACCACATCACTATGAATTTGTTTGACTCGATAACTGGAAGCGGAAGGATGAAGATATTTTACTAAAATTTCTGGGGGTTGTCCTTGAAAATGACTAGAAAAAAAACCATGTTGCCAATCCCTTAATAACTTACAGGTTAAATAACTACCTTTCTCTGTTTCTTGCCATTGCCATTGTGAAGAAAAATTATTGTTCATTATCGTTGAAAATTAATTATCTGCTATTGTTGATTTATGTCTGATTCTCGTAATAATTGACGTAATCGATCGATTTCTGACTGAGCTTGATCTGCTCGTAGTTTTTCCTGATCTGCTCGTAGTCTTTCTTGATCTGCTCGTAGTTTTTCATCTTGAGCTTTTTGTCTTAATTCTACGGTAGTTAAGAAAGGTTGCCCATCAGGATAATATACTTCTAATGTTTCCTCTGTCATTATAAAACGAATCCCCAATAAAGGACTTATCCAGTCGCTTACTTCTTCAATCATGATTAAATTTCCTTCAACTCTTTGTAACCCTGTCAATTCGTTATCATCGGGATCATAGATATAGTATTCTTGTATGCCATAACGATCGTAAAATTGCTGTTTTTTAATCATTTCCTTAAAAGTGTTCCCCGGAGACAGAATTTCAAACACCACTTGAGGAGAAATATTATCTTCCTGCCATTGACGATAAGAACCTCGATCTCCTTTTGGACGACCAAACACTACAAATACATCAGGTGCAACTCTTATGTCAGGCCTTCCCTCTACAGGATACCAAAGTAAATCACCAGCTACGAAAACTGCGGGATTTTGTGCAAATAAACATTCTAAATTTTCCTTTAATAATACGATCCAACTGAATTGTTTTGTGTTGTCTGCCATAGGTTGCCCATCACTATCAGGATAAATAATATTTCGATCGAAATCGACAGATATAGCCATGATTAAAACCTTTAAATACGGGATAATCAAAAATGTTAACACAATCAATCAAAACTCAGAGCTTACCTCAGTTTGATGCAAAATGTATGGCTAATAGCAAGGTATTAGGTGATTTCTGAAAAAGGATCTACCCAAAAAATCAAAATTTTGTGATAATCATAGCTGTACAATAAAGATAATTGGCGTTACGTTTAATGGATCAAGCTATTGAATTAACACAATCTCAGATTGAAGATATACGAATGGCTGCAAGTAAAATGTATGGTGCTTTTCGCCGCTGATTTCAAGCACAAATGTGTTTGAAATATTGTCATGGAAGTGCCAGAAAAGCAGAAAGAATTTGGGGATGGGGGCGAGATAATGTTCAACTTGGTTTGGAAGAAGAACGTACTGGTATTATTTGTTTGGGTACACAATCAATGTCGAGTGGAAGAAAAAAATGGGAACAAAAATATCCAGAAGTGGCAAATGTACTCAAAGAGATAGCTGAAGCTCATTGTCAACAAGAACCGAGTTTCAAAACATCCATCGCTTATACTAGATTAACAGCATCATCCGCCATGGCTGAGCTAAAAAAGAGAGGATTTACTCAGGAAGAAATTCTCCCAGGGAGTACAATGGCAACTATCCTGAATCGAATGGGTTATCGATTAAGAAAAATAGTCAAAGCAAAACCTCAAAAAAAATTCCCGAAACCAATGCCATCTTTGAAAACTTGAAAAAAAAGATCTCAAAAACGTCTGTGGAGTAAAACGTTTAAGTATGGATTGCAAAGCAACGGTAAATATAGGTGATTATTCTCGGGGTGGGAAAACAAGAGGGAATAATCAAGCACAAGATCATGACATGGGAGAAAAAGAAAAATATATTCCCTGTGGCATAGTAGATGAGGATAGTGGACAATTATATCTAAACTTTGGCAGTTCCCATAAGACAAGTGATTTTATAGTCGATAATATCTCGATGTGGTGGGAGAACATTAGTACACGAGAAAAAGAAGAAATAAATTTAATTCAAATAAAAATAGATAATGGTTCAGAAAGCAGTGGTGTCAGAACTCAATTTTTGAAGAGAATGGTAGAATTTGCCAGTAAAATACAAAAAAGGTTCAGTTACTATATTTTCCTCCCTATCATAGCAAATAAGTACCTAGGCAAAATTAATTGTATATTTTGAACCAAAGTTTATAAGAATATTTTCTACTCCTTTTACTAAATCTAAATAACTTTTATAACAGGAGTTCTCTAACCATTTATATTTCATAAATCTCCACAGTATTTCTATTTTGTTTAATTGTGGTGAATAGGGTGGTAGAAAGAATATTTTTAATCCTTTTTTTTCCCATTCTTCTTCTTTATTCCAGAATTTTTTATTTTGGTGAATCGAGGCATTATCCATTACTAATACTGTTTCCTTCTTTATTTTTTTACTCAAGTTATCTATACAAGCTATCACGACATCACTATTGATTGATGACTCAAATACATAGCTTTCTAACTCATTATTTTTTTTCATAAATCCTAACACATTTAATCTTTTACTTAGGCTACTTTCTCTTTCTATTTTTCTCCCTTTTTCTTGCCATCCATAAGGTAAACAAGGTACTAAACTAAATCCACTTTCATCACCATAATATATATCTATTTTTCCTTCATTTTCTGCTCTTTTTAGTTGCTCTAATTGTCTCTTTTTTTGTTGGTATAATTCAGGGCATACTTCCCCTTTTACCTTTTTCTTGAACCGATACCACCCCATGCCCTTTTTTTTTGCTAATCTTTTTATCGTATCTTTGCTTATTTTTATCTCCCACTCATTTTCTATTTTTTCTTGAACTATCTTTAAGGTTTTTGGATGAGATTTTATCCATTCTTTTACTTTTAATTCTTGTTGCTCATTTAAAGTTGATTTTCTTCCTCTTCCCTTCAAGCTATATAATCCATTTAAACCATTTTTTTCCCAATTATTAAGCCAATTATAAATTGTATTTCTACTAATATTTAATATTAACATTATTTGAGTAATTTTATAACCTTGATAACTTAACAAAATCGATTTTGCTCGATGTCTAACTTGATAGTATTTACTTTTTTGTTCAATAGTCTTTAATAACTGTTGTGTTTCTGGAGCTAATCTGGTAACAAATCGCATTTTTTATCCTTGATTTACTTATTTTTCATATTTTTAGCAGATTTTAAGCTACATTAATTATTTTTAAATATAAATAAAACTTTTGTATATTACTTTTTGATTTTATTAAATTTATTTTAATGTTATAATTATACAATTAATTCTGCCCACTTACTTATAATCCCATTGAACGCTGTTGGGGGATACTAGAACAACATTGGAATGGAGCGATTTTAAGGGATGTAGAAACCATGTTAGCTTGGGCAAAAACCATGACATGGAAAGGATTAAGACCAATTGTTAACTTCAGTGAGAAAGTATATGAAAAAGGAATCTCTTTAACAAAAAAAGAAATGAAAAACATTGAAATGCACTTGGGACGTAATCCAGACTTACCAAAATGGGATATTCTTATCCGACCTTCTTAGCGGGTAATTTCTTTCTAAGAAATCACCTTAGTTGTTAGGTATTAGGTAAATAATTGATGAAAAACTGTTAACAATTGATTTTACTTAGATTAATTTAATTAAATAATTCAATCAGATTTGGTATTTTCAGAACCTAAAGCCTAAAACCTAAAACGTACCTACATCAAGGATTTTTTCTCAAACTCAGGTGAGCTTAGATTCAGTGTGGTAAAATCCCTAATTTGTAATTTATTATCCGTTATGATATTTGAAGTGTTGAGATTTTATTTTAAAAATGTTAAAAAATTCTTGGTCTAAAATTACGATGCCAATGGCACGCTGTGCGATCGCATTGATTTCCTTCGTCAGTCAAACTGTAATTCCTTTTCCTGCTAATGCAATAACAAATTCTTATTGTCAATTTGAACAAAATGAGATTACCACAAAAGAAACCTTAAGACAAAATGCGATCGCAGGGAATCCCACAGCCCAAGAACAATACAAAAAAGTTATACAACAGCATAGAGATATGTTAATCAATTGTCGTCGTAATAATTGGTTAAAAGAACAAGCTATTTGGTTAAGAATCTATCCCTGTGACGTTCGAGATGGTTCGATCGATAAAGTACTAGACACGATCGTTAACAAAGGTTATAACACTGTCTATGTAGAAGTATTTTTTGACGGTCAAGTGCTTTTACCCAAAAACGGTAATTACACTCCTTGGCCTAGTGTCGTTGATATGGCCGGTTATGAGAATCGAGATTTATATGCAGAAACCTTACAAAAAGGACGAGAAAGAGGTTTAAAAGTATATGCTTGGTTGTTTTCTATGAATTTTGGCTATTTATACGCTCAAAGATCCGATCGACAAAACGTATTAGCCCGTAATGGTAAAGGACAAACTAGCGTCGATTTTGTCCACGACAAATCTCAAGCCTTTATTGATCCCTATAGCCCCCAAGCTAGGCAAGATTATACGCAATTATTACAAGCTGTCTTACAAAGAAGACCTGATGGCGTATTATTCGATTATATTCGTTATCCTCGTGGTAGTGGAAAAGATTCCGTAGTCGGCAAAGTCAAAGATTTATGGATTTATAGCGAAGCCTCAAAACAAACTCTTTTAAAACGAGCGCAAAATAAACAAGGTAGATGGTTATTAGAAAGATATATCAATCAAGGTATGATTAACGCCAATGATATAGCCCAAATGAAAAATCTTTATTCCGATGAAAAAACTCCTCTTTGGCAAGGAAAAAGTCCATCAGCATCTAATAACTTATCAACTCTACAATTGGATATTTGGTATTTTACCGTTGCCCATGCCGCTCAAGGAGTCATTGATTTTCTGGAATTTTCCTCAAATCAAGTTAAACAAAGGGGAATAACCACTGGTGCAGTATTTTTTCCTGATGGTAATCAAGTAGTGGGAGACATTGGTTTTGATTCTCGTTTACAACCTTGGGATAGTTTTTCTCAAAGTATGGAATGGCACGTTATGTCCTATGCTCTTTGCGGTAATCCGAACTGTATTGTGGAACAAGTAAAAAGAGTTTTACAAGCATCTTCTCAAGGTAGTAATGTAAAACCAGTCTTAGCAGGATTTTGGGGAAAAAATGAGGGACAACGTCCCTCCTTAGAATCTCAAATGGAAGGTATAAGAGCATCTGCCAGATCGGTACAATCAATTAGTCATTTTGCGTATTCTTGGTTAGAAGTAGAAAATACCCGTCAAAGACAAAGTTGTAGCAACTAATCAATAATAGGAGGCGTCTAAGTTAACTGGTAAGAGTAAGCAACAGGTAAAAGGTAACAGACAATAGTTAAGAGTTTCACAGTTTTTTATTATTAGAAAAAAATCTAAGTTAAATGCGTCTTAGTTTATCGGTGAATTTTTTTGGAACTGTTGATAAAGATGATTTAAAGATATTTATAAAAATCCCAAGTACTGATAAATTAATTATGATATTAAATATTAAAGATTTAACCAAAATTTATGATCATCAAGAAGTTTTAAAAAATTTTAACCTAGATATTAAAAAAGGAGAAATTTATAGTTTATTAGGTGCAAATGGTGCAGGAAAAACTACTACAATTAATATTATTTGCGGTCTTTTAACTTATGATTCAGGAGAAATTAAGATTAATGATGAGAAATTTAATCACAAAAGTAAATATTTATTAGGAATTGCTCCTCAAGAAAATATCCTATATTCTCAACTTAGTTGTGAAGAAAATTTAAGTTTTTTTGGCAAACTTTATGGCTTGAAAGGAACTAAATTAAAAACAGCTATTTATAAGAGTTTACAAGCAGTTAATTTACTAGAAAAAAAAGATCAAACCGTAGAAATTTTAAGCGGAGGAATGCAGAGAAGACTTAATATTGCATTAGCTTTAATACACAATCCTCAATTATTAATTTTAGATGAACCAACTACAGGTTTAGATATTGAATCTCGTTATGAAATTTGGCAGTTAATACAATCTCTAAAACAAGAAGGAATAACTATTTTATTAACGACTCATTTTCTCGATGAAGCTGAAAAATTAAGCGATCGAATTGGTATCATGAAAGAAGGAAAAATTATTGTAGAAGGCACTTTAACACAATTAAAAGAAACAATTCCAGCTAAAGAACTTATTTTTGTAACAACAGAGGAAAAAGAAAAAGCTATTGAGCAAGGGAAAAAATTAGGTTTTAGTCATCGTTTTTATCAAGGAGAATTAGCCTTTTTAAGTGATAAATCTTTAGAATTAACAGAAATTATTAGGCTTTTTGAGGGAATAAATTTAAGTGCGATTACAAAAAAAACGATCGATTTAGAGCATATTTATTTACAAGTAACAAAATAGCGGTACTTAGAACGGGTTTTAAAATATCTTCGCAATCAAAATTTATCGTAACTACCTACCGGAACTTAAACATAAATTATACCCAAATAAACCCTAAACTCTTTTTATAAGCTACAAATACGTCAATATTTTCATTCACGGTACTTAGACAAAAATTATGCCCAAATAAACCCTAAACTGGCTTTATATAAGCTAAATACTTCCACATTATCCTTCAACCATTGAAAAAAGCGAAAAGACACTGCTGTACGAAACGCCTCTAATGCCTCTGGAAAAGTATTTAAGGGTTTATTCCCCCATTGCCTCCTTAAACCTCCTGTCAAACGATGCCATTGAATAAAAGTATAAGCACAAAATACCAATATAACGGTACTTTGAAAAATTTTGGTGCAAAAATAGCTTCAAATACAGTCAGAGTAAGGGATTTAGGTAAACGCCATAAAAACGGCTGAAACTCTTGGTATAAAAGGAAAAGTTATCGATCGATGTAAAATTTTTGATTTATAACGATTTGAGACTTATAGTTTAATATTTTTAGTTTAAGTACCGTTATCAAGAAAATCAATGGGGAATTGATGTACCTTGTGTGAGACAAAAATTATCAAATCCAACTTTTGGAACTCTCAATTTATTGTTTTTTCAAAAAAGTAATAGTAATTGTTATTTGTTGATGGATTTAAGTAGTATATCATTGAGAGGAGCGGAAATATGGCGGATATGGACTGCACACAATATTATTGAACAGTTTTGGAAAATTTTAAAATCGGTGCTAAAAATTGCCGAGATGAAATTAAGGAAACAAGGAATTTATACAGGATTATTAATTAAGATAATAATGTATTTAATGTTATTATCAATACAGTTTATGGTAAATTTTCGTCGTTTATCATTAACGCAAATAATGAGAAAAATTCAATCATCAACTCGACTAACAGATGTAATCAAAGAGCATTTTCAGCACGATTTTTTGGGGATTTCAGCAATTGTATAGCTTTTCAAGGTTCTTGGAATTATCAGTTTCATTTTGACCTAAAAGCAATATGATGTAAAGATTATAGCTTAATTTTTAACTTTTTTTGTCTAAGTACCGCTAATTACTTGCAGTATCTGGGGTTCCACTTTCATGAAAATTATTTTATCATTTTATGTTCTCTCTGCCTTAATTAATTTACTTGACGTAGGTAGTTACCAAAAATAATTGAATAAAAACTATTTAGTATAAAAGAAACTTGATGAAACGGTTATAAAATACAGTACGTAGAGAGTGGGCGGAGCGAGACTCGAACTCGCACAACCGAAGTCGCCACATTTTGAGTGTGGTGCGTCTACCAATTTCGCCATCCGCCCGAATTTTCATCTTCACTATTATAACTAATTTTATCTTTTTTGAGCAACTCATAATACTTGGACGATCGAGACCAATTTTCAATTTCTTTCGCTCGAATGATTGGTATTGGATGGGTTAATTGTTGTGTTTGCATTTCTTGCAACATTCTGCCAATTTCAGTATTACCCATATTCTGATATTCTTTAACCTGTTCCATAAAGGCTTCTAAATTTAATTTATTGGCTATACTGGGAGAACCTCCTGTTAATTTCATCAATACAGACATCACAATTTTTGGATCTTGTACGACCAATAAAGCGGATCGATCGCAACTAAATTCGGCACATCGTACCCACTGTAAAAGCTGATTTTGTAATGATTGAGCCACTAAAGTTCCCCAAGAGGGTATTAAACCCGCCGCCAACACCATAATATTAGCTAAAGACAGATAAACTCCATGTTCACATTTTAAATGACCTAATTCATGAGCAATAACAGCTTTAATTTCATTCTCCGTAAGAATTTCTAAAAGGGAAGTATGAATAACAATAAAAGGTTTTTTACCCCGAATAGCCAAGGTATAGGCATTCGGTACGGGATTTTGTTGAATGTATAGTTGAGGTGTTTCAATATCTAAAATTTCACAGGCCGATAGTAGTAATTGGTGTAAATCTGGTAACTGTTTTTCCCCAATGAGAATACTAGAGGCAATATTGTTGAGATAGAAAAAATCCTCCGCTACACTGCCTAAAAGTCCTCGCATAGCTAAGTCTAAACCCGGAATTTGTTTCAATCTAGTAGTTGCCTCATAATCAAGTGGATGACGAAAATGATCTGCTTTGAGTCCAATCAATTTGACAGTCATGGTTATAGTTAATAAATTGCTTTTCCCACATTTTAACAACAAGCATTATAAATAAAAGCAAAACCGAGAAAAATCCTTTCGATAATTCAAATTTCTCCCAAAAAATTTCATTTTAATCACTTTTATGTAATAATGAATAGTAAATATTTGTAACTATTTTCAAAAAATGGTTGCAATACAGGGCAGTCTTGTACTACTCTAGTGTTAACCTAATGTCTAAATAATTCAAAGGAACTAAAAATATGCGTGGTGTACATAGAACTTCGACAACTCAAATGGAAGTAACCAGTATCCGTTTAGAAAAAACTCTCAAAGATAGCTTAAAAGCATTATCTGGCAGTCAGGGTTATCAAACTTTGATCAGAGATATTCTTTGGAATTATGTTCAACAAAAATCTGGTGAATATCGTCCTAATTTTTCTAAAACTGATATTCGTGCCACAATTCCTGCTACGGCTAGAAAAGATGAAAGTTGTGTTTTAAGTGGTAAATTAATTTCTGAAAACGATGCTATGTTATTAGCTTTAACTATTCACGGTGATTTCGTTCCCGTTTCTGAAGACGCTATTAGTAAATAGCCTCAGTTCAATTTAAGGATGATTGACAGTTGACAGTTGACAGTTGATAGTCAGTCACGACAGGACAACTTAGAGTAATCTAAGTTCACTTTGCTTAGTGGTGTAAAGTTCGATCTAACTATCCTGAACAAACTATTATAGAGATTAGACCAGAAGAACTAATTAATAGTTCTAATACGGCTATTTTAGGGGATTTAAACAGCTTATTTGATATTTGATTTTAGTTCCATGAGAATTAAACTGTTAAAAAATCAAGGTTATCAAGACGCAAAAAATATTTAGAAAATATAATTACTGGTATAAAGATAAAATCAGAACAAAAAATAATAGAAAAGAATTTGATAAATTCTACTAATAAACTATTTAACGATTTACCTCTTTAAATCATTTTTATAATCTTACCAAGTTTGTTCTGCTAGTGTATCAAAATTGACTAATTTTTCATGAGAGAATAACTTTAATTCTCCTCTCAAAATTAGTTGGTAGGCAAAATTATTTATATATTGACTTTAAGTAATTATTTAGCTACTATCAAGATTCAATATGAATTTGAGATAATTTTTACAAATATAAAAATATACAATTTATTTTGCATTAGTAATTACAAGGAATGGACGATCGAGTATCCAAGTCGTAATTAAATTATTCACTTCTTCCGGCACTTCATCATGGGGACAATGACCAGCCTTAAGATAAAATTCCGTTAAATTGGGATAATACTGTTTAAATTTTTCTCCTCTTTCTTTCGATCGCATCCAAGGATCACCCTCTCCCCATATATTAAGTAAAGGACACTGCATTTTCTGTAATAATTGATCTACTTTTTCCCCTTGAGGACTTTTAAACACAGAGCCAAACACTTGTAAAGCTCCTTCATCGCAAGAAGGACGGTAAATATCCTCTACTAATTGATCCGTAATGGCCGTAGAATCTAAATAGACTTTTTCAAGAGTTTTACGGATATTTTTCTTATGGCGTAACCGTTGAAATAAAAGATAGGTAATCCAATTCTGTCGTAATACCCAACCGCTAATTTTTTGTATTACTGTTGGCTTTTTCTTAATCGTATCGGAAAAAGGCCCTGCACTATTGAGTAATATAACTCCAGCAACATTATCATGATATTCAGCGGCAGTACATAAACAAGCATAACCTCCTAAAGAGTTTCCAGCTATTACCGTTGGTTGTTTAATTACTTCTACTATGAAATCGTTTAATTGTTCTCTCCACAGATTACCCGTATATTCCCATGCTGGTTTATTCGATCGACCAAATCCTAACAAATCGATCGCCCATACAGAGAAATTTTCTTGTAATTGATAAATATTTTTACGCCAGTGATCTGTGGACGCACCAAAACCATGTACTAATAATAATGGTGGCTTATCACTATTCGATCGAGCCGCACCACTTTGTGATCGTCCTGCTTGTACATAGTATATTTTTTCTCCTCGCCACTGCCAATAGTTTCCCTCAACGGCTGGTACATCATGAATAGAATTAGTGATTACTGTCATGGATTTAATATTACGTTTTATTAAGTTATATTAATAATTATAATCAAATCCAGTTTTATTTTATTGAATTACCAAGAAAAAAGTCCCCCCAAAGGAGGACAAAAAAATATGATGAAAATGAGATAATTTCTAACGTTTAGCTAGTTTTTTGCTCGGTAATTTGCGTAAACGGATAGATTCTGGAGTTACTTCCACTAACTCATCCGGGCCAATATATTCTAATGCTCTTTCTAAACTCATTTCGATCGGTGCTTGTAGTTGAACAAGTTCATCACCTGTTGCGGCACGATGGTTCGTTAACTGTTTAGTTTTACAAACATTAATTTCCACATCTTGTGCTCGGTTACTTTCACCAATAATCATACCTCGATATACTTTTGTACCCGGATGAATAAAGAATATTCCTCTGTCTTCAGCGTTTTTCATCGCATAGAAAGTGGAAACCCCTTCTTCAAAGGAAATCAATACACCATTATAACGAGTGTCTAAATCACCGACTAAGGGGCGATATTCATGGAAACTGTGGTTCATAATACCTTCACCTTTAGTCATACGAATAAAGTCACCACGGAAACCAATTAACCCTCTTGCCGGTACAATAAACTCTAATTGAGTGCGTCCGTTTCCGCTAGATTGCATATCTTGCATTTCAGCTTTACGTTGTCCTAAACGTTCGATACAAGAGCCTTGAGCTTCCTCTGGGACATCTAAAACAAGGTACTCAAAAGGTTCATAAGGTTGTCCGTTGACTTCACGGTAGATTACTTGAGGCTGAGATACTTGAAACTCGAATCCTTCACGACGCATATTTTCGATCAAGATTCCCAAGTGTAACTCCCCACGACCTGATACTACAAATTGTTCAGCCGATTCCCCATCCTCAACTCTTAAAGCAACGTTAGTTTGTAGCTCTTTATCAAGACGATCGCGAATTTGACGAGATGTGACAAATTTACCTTCTTGTCCAGCAAAAGGAGAGTTATTGACGGAAAATGTCATTCTTAAGGTAGGCTCATCAACCTTAATTAAAGGTAATGCTTGAGGTTCGGTAGGACAAGTAATCGTTTCTCCAATATTCGCATCGGCAAAACCAGCTACTGCGACGATATAACCGGCAGTAGCTTCTTCTAATTCCACTCGTTGCAAACCATTGAAGCCAAGTAATTTGCTAATGCGGGCTTTTACAATGCTACCATCTTCTTTAATTAAAGCGGCTTGTTGTCCTGCTTGAATTGTTCCGTTATGAATTTTACCGATTACAATACGCCCTAAATATTCGGAATAGTCAAGGGTGGTAACTTGTAATTGTAAAGGTTTATTGGGATCTCCTGCCGGAGGTGGAACATGGTGTAAAATCGCCTCAAAGAGCGGTTTCATGTCCACGTTTTCATCGTCCAGATTTTCTTTAGCAAAACCGCTAATACCTGAAGCGTAAAGGGTGGTAAAGTCACATTGATCATCATCCGCCCCTAATTCCACAAATAAGTCAAATACTTTATCTACGGCTTTGTCAGGTTCAGAACGGGGTCGGTCTATCTTATTAACTACAACAATAGGACGTAAACCTTTTTCAAGGGCTTTTTTCAGCACGAAACGGGTTTGAGGCATTGGCCCCTCGTTAGCATCAACAATTAAAACACAACCGTCAACCATTCCTAAAACTCGTTCTACTTCACCGCCAAAGTCAGCGTGGCCAGGGGTATCAACAATATTAATTAATGTATCTTTATAACGTACTGCTGTATTCTTTGAAAGAATTGTAATTCCTCTTTCTCTTTCAATATCATTGGAGTCCATAACACAGGTAGGCACTTCTTCACCTTCTCTGAAGATACCTGATTGTTTCAATAGTGCATCAACTAGGGTTGTTTTGCCATGATCAACGTGGGCAATAATCGCAAGATTGCGAATGGGGAGAGACATAAATCTGTTAATTTAATGTAATGATTATTTATAGTTCCCTCAATTTTAGCTGATAATTGTTATTTTTTGTAAAATTTTGTTTTTATTTTTTAATTTTTGAATTGTCACAAAATAAACGGAGTAATTCTATTGGATTTATTTTAAGATCTTAATGAAGATATTGAAAACTGGGAGATATAAGATAAACGTAAAATTTGAAACGAGGGGGGTAGTTTTTGACTACAGTTAAATATATCACAATCTATTTAGAAATATGATTCGTTTTCAGCCATAAAAATACTTTATTCTTTGTCTTTCTAAAGACTAATAGCCACGATCGACTCAAAACTCAGTTATTATTGACTTAGATTAAATTTTGGGTATTATCTATACAATGAGTAAATGGTTAGAACATAGTGTAGAAGTAGAAGTCGATGCACCGATTGATTTAGTGTGGAATTTGTGGTCTGATTTAGAACAAATGCCTCTTTGGATGAAATGGATTGACTCTGTTAAAATTTTGCCAGATGATCCTGATTTATCTCGTTGGAAATTAGCTAGTGGTGGTTTTGAGTTTAGCTGGTTGTCTCGAATTGTAAAATTGGAAACTCATCAAATTATTCAATGGGAATCCGTAGATGGTTTACCAAATAGGGGAGCAGTACGTTTTTATGATAGACATGGAAGTAGTATTGTTCGATTAACGATCGCTTATGCCATACCCGGAATTTTAGGACAATTAATGGATAATTTATTTTTAGGACAAATTGTAGAATCTACTATTGAAGCAGACTTAGATAGATTTAAAAACTATGCTATTAAAGTACAAAATAAAGCCTAAATTTTTGTTAAATTAAGAATAACATTATTATAAAAAGTAAATAAGTAAGTATTATGAAAATGAATCTTAACAAGACATTTTTGAATGGTTTTTGGCCACTGTTAAGTAATATTGGCATCAAGTTAGTTCAGTTTTTTCCTATTTACATGATATTACTTATTGCCTATGGTGATAGATTTTTGCCTTCTCCTTTGAGTGATTTTAGTGCAAATACTAGAAATACAATTAATAAAGTTTTAGTTGGTTCTTTTAATGAAGATGTCCTAGAGAATAATAAATATAACAATAAAAAAACAGACAAAGTTATTAAGGAAGTAGAAGGAAAAAATAAAAAAGATGCAAAATAACTTTTAGTCTTTAATTAGTATTGACAAAATAGTACTAAAATAACGAATTCATTAATAAATAACAGTTATCTTCTTATTTTCCTCATTCACTTGCTTAACGGTACTTAGACAAAAATTATGCCCAAATAAACCCTAAACTAGCTTTATATAAACTAAATACTTCCACATTGTCTTTTAACCATTGAAAAAAGCGAAAAGACACAGCATTACGAAACGCTTCCAATGCCTCAGCAAAAGTATTTAACGGTTTATTCCCCCATTGTCTTCTTAAACCTCCTGTCAAACGATGCCATTGAATAAAAGTGTAGGCACAAAATACCAAGATAAAATGTCTCATTAAACTTCTTTTATTTCTCACTTGGTATTGTGATAACCCTAACCATCCCTTGATTTCACGGTAAAATACTTCTATCCAATTTCTTTGTGTATAAGTTTCTACTATCCAATTTCCACACACTTTTTCTCCTATTTCATTAGTCATTAAATAATCAATATCTGTGGAATTTTCAAAAGTATCTGCATTCATGACGATAGCTACAGTTTTTATTCCCGACAAAGCTGATAATTCAATATTTATCGTTGCTACCCAAAGAGTTTTTTCTCGATTTTTTCCTATTCTTATTTTTTCAAAACTATCTTGGGGTAATGATTTTGCTATTTCAGCTATGGTTTTTTCAGACTCGATAAAATCTTGTTTTACCAATTTTACTAATCTATTTTTAGCAATAATTCCTATATATTTTAAATTCTTTTTTTCTAGTTTGCCTAATAAATTAGTATTGTTTCCATAACCACCATCCATTAAAATTATTTGGGGACAATAATTTCGATTTAAACATTTTTCAATTAAATTAAAGGCAATGTCTGGTTTTTTCTGAAATTGTGGAGCGTCTTTTCCTTCAGGGAAATTTTCGGCTTTTTCATATAATTCAACGTCTAAAGGAAAACTTCTCACACCATCATAAATGTGAGTAGTGACTATAACATTACCATTATCAGTTTTGCCAATTTCACCAATATATTGTCTTCCCACACAGTCAGTAAAGTTTCCACTTTTACGATGACCTGAATCGTCTATAATTAAGGAGAAACATCGACTAATTTTTGTTTGACGACAGGATGCAATAATTTCTAATCTTTTATCATTTACCTCATCATAATTCCAAGTGGACTCTGTTAAGAAATGGTGTAATTTATGATAAGTAATATCAAGATTATTATGGGCAATTTGAGTTATATTTTTTCTTTGAGAATCTCCTAATAAACCGCCCAAATAATTTCTAAACTCTCGTTTTTGTGCCTTTGTTTTTAAGACTGGGTCTATTTTTTCACACCAGCGATTGAAACATGGGGGCATTGATGAAGAAGTAATTTCTTTCATTTTGACCTAAAAGCAATATGATGTAAAAATTATAGCTTAATTGTTGTTATTGTTTTGTCTAAGTACCGTTAAGTCTTTTAAGTCTTATTAATGATTTTTAAGATTGTTGTGTCTAAATCATTAAACTTGCATCATTTTTTTATTCAAGATATAATTTTATAAATGTTAGGACGTATAGCTCAGTTGGTTAGAGTACATCGTTGACATCGATGGGGTCGCCTGTTCGAGTCAGGCTACGTCCACTTTCTGCATTCCTTACTATCTCTACACTTTAGCGTTTTAAATTCAATATTAACTCTATTTTTAGTTTTACTATACTTTCTTTAGATCAAATTTAGACCAATTACATAAAAAAATAAATATAAATGTTTACTATATAAATAATAATTTCTTAGATTTTTAGTAAAAGTAAAAAAATAGTTTAGACATCCCCTTTAATAATCCGACTCACCCGACTCAAGAAAAAAAGATTCTCTTTCCAGTTTTAAAAACCTTTTTAACTCTTTTAAACAATTTCCAACCCATGAGGTTATCCCACTATTCCTGAAACTCTTTATTCTAATCAATCGTGCAGAATAACGAAGTGATACCAAGGGCACGCTGCGCGATTGACAAATTGATGAAATATACAAAAATCTTAATAGTGGGATAGGTTCATCAATTATTTTTTATTTGCCATAAATAAGATTAAATCAATCATACGATTAGAGTAACCCCACTCATTGTCATACCAAGAAATAACTTTAAAAAAATTGGAGTTAAGTTCGATACCAGCACCCGCATCAAAGATACTAGAATGAGGATCTGTAATAAAGTCAGAAGAAACTACCGCTTCATCAGTATAAGCTAAAATCCCTTTTAAGTCTGTTTCCGAGGCTTTTTTCATGGCTTGACAAATAGCTTCATAGGTAGTAGCTTTTTCAGTTTTAAAGGTTAAATCTACGGCAGAAACATCAGGAGTTGGCACTCTAAAGGCCATTCCTGTTAATTTTCCTTTAAGTTGAGGTAATACTAAGGCTACAGCTTTAGCCGCACCTGTAGAAGCCGGGATAATGTTTTGAGTTGCACTACGTCCACCTCTTAAATCTTTTTTACTAGGCCCATCAACAGTAGGTTGTGTCGCTGTCATGGCATGAATTGTTGTCATTAAACCTTCCACTAAACCAAAATTATCGTCAATTACTTTTGCGATCGGTGCTAAACAATTAGTAGTACAACTAGCGTTAGAAACTATGTGATCGTTTTCTGGGTTATAGGTTTCATTATTTACCCCCATTAATAGGGTAACGACTTTGTCTGGTTCTGTTGTAGGTGCTGAAATGACAACTTTTTTCGCTCCTGCTTTCAAGTGTTTTCCTGCGCCTTCATAGTCGATAAACAATCCAGTCGCTTCTACTACATAATCTGCTCCTAATTCCCCCCAAGGTAATTCTTCAGGATTGCGCACAGAAACGCAAGGAATTAGTTTGCCATTGACTTCAATACCATCGGCTTTCGCCTCTACTGTACCTTTAAATTTACCGTGAGTAGAGTCATATTTGAGTAAATAAGCGATGTTTCTAGGAGGCACTAAATCATTAATACCTACAAATTCAATGTTAGGATTATCTAAACCGGCACGAAAAACTAATCTACCAATCCTACCGAAACCGTTAATACCAATTTTGATTTTAGACATAAAAAAACTGTCAAATTTTGATGACAAATTATTCAATAATTACTATCATCATATTAGCGTTACTTTTTTGAGTAAATTATAATTTAATAAAATTTTAATAAGATTGAGGATTTTTACATTTTCGATCGAGAAGTGCCACTATACGATCAAACTTTTATTAAGATTATGATCTCGAGTTTCTCTAATTTGTTTTTAAATTTGCTAATTTTTTCTTAGAGATGAAAAATTATTAAATAATATTAATCAATATATTAGAAATAACCCAATCAAATGGTAATCAGATGAAAATTATCCCAAAAATTATTAAAAAGTTAATTAATTATTCTCTGGTATTTTTAACAAGTATTTATCTTTGATAATAGGTGCATTTTGATCATGAGCAAAATTGCGATATTGTACCCTTAAATCTTGAAGATCGATCGACATCGTCGTTTTTAAAATAGGCTCTTTTTTACTATCAAAATCTGGTACATATAAATAACTAATACGAGGAATATTAAAGTAAAATCTAATTAAATTTGCTCCCTCCATACGACCGATCGTGCGACTAGCACAACCTTCATATAAACGGAGCAAAGTCGGTAAAGAATCTAACATACTCAAATGTATTAAGTAACTTTTTTCAAAAACTTTTCCTACTTTTAAATCTTGACAAATTTCTTTAATTATGTTAAGATTCCGCAGAGTAATTAACATTTCATCAGCTAAAAAACAGGCGGCTTGATAGTTGCCAAATAAATCTTTAATATCTGCTTTTAAAATAGGAGATAACTGTCTAATAGTAGGACGAGTATTAAAATGACTCAAGGCTAAATATAATAATATATCTTGTCTGCGTCGATCGGCAATTTCATCCCACTCGGCTTCATTCGTTACTTGTAAAATGACTTTAAATGCTTGTTTAAAAGAGCGAAATTCTGCTTTAATTTCTGCTTCTTGAGATAACTCTCCTTTTTGGGGAAGTCTTCCTCTTTCTGTATAAAAATTCATTAAAGGAGTTAATAATTGTTGGTAATCTGCAAACTTTTTAACTGGTAATAAAATACGAGGTGTTCTTACTTTAGAATGAAAACGAGATGCTCGAAAATTATTTGCTTTTTCCTGATCTCTAAACACAAAATAAATTCCTAAACCTGCAGGAATTGCTTCTTGATTTAAAACATTTTCAATATAGGTTTTTAACTCTTCTTGATCATAATATTTTTGAAAAGTATTTCTCTCAGTTACTATACCATCACCATATACCATAAATCCCCTTTGTCGATCGTCGATTAACACTTGTGCGGCGACAATTAAAACCTGTTGAGTTAAAGACCATGCTTTTAATAATGCTTCTCGTCTTTCTCTCACATTTTCAATAACATTAATGATATAACCTAAATTAACAATATCAGATTTTTTTAAAGGATTATTAGGCCGATAAAAAAGATCCCAACCACTACTTTCATAACCATTTTCTGCCATTATTTTGACATCTAAACCATGACCGCATCCATAATCAAAAAAACTAGTTTCACTTGAAAATAAACCAGCTTCTAAAGCTAAATTAACAGGACGAGAAAGTCTATTTCGATGAATTGCTGCTTTATGTCGATCGATTTTAATAAATTCTTGAGGATTATTCTCTAAATTACAAACTAAATAATGATCAATAAAAGTTAAAGAATGATCTATTAATAATTGCTCCCATTCTTTTTTTGTACCAATATAACGAGTATTATCTAATAAACCTAATTTTTCCTCTATAGAAGTTAAATATTTAAACTTCTGATAATTGGGATAATTTTCATTAATAAAAGTTTCTTTACGATGTAAAATAGGAGGATTATTAGATTGACTATAATCAATAATTTTATTCGTTTTTTCCGTGAGATTAATAATAACACTTTTGACAAGAGGAGGATGAGGATTATTGTCAAAATCGGGATAAAAAAGATAAGATATTTTGGTTTCTTCTAAATTAAATTTAACTATAGTAAAATCATCAATATTATTAATAATATTTCTGGCTATTTTTTCATATTCTTGTAAGGCATTATCTAAAAAAATAAGGGCTGAAATATGGACATAAAGATTATTCGGAAGATGCTTACCAATAACACTTTGACGGGCAATATTAAAAATTTCATCACAGTTATTAAACATATCAATTAATATAAAATTAAAAATTGAGTATTTTTATTCTTAAATTAAACTTTATTATTGATTATTATATTTTTTAAATATTAAACATCAAAAGATAAAATAAAAACCAAATAAAAAATTTTATCAAATCTTCACCATAATATTATCACTATTTCTTATTGCTTTTTTTTATTAGAATCGTGAGTCCATTTATTATGCAATACTTAAATTTTAAGATAAAATAGAAGATTAGTTCCAAATATCTTGCCCGTTGTTTAAATATGTCTTATACTCGAACCATTAGCACGATCGTAGCGATCGCCCTTGCATTAATAATGATTATACTAGGGGGATTTTATTTTACTATCTGCTTTGGTATTCTCGTATTTCTTGCCCAAGTTGAGTATTTTCGCCTCGTCAAAGCCAAAGGAATTGAACCTGCTAGTAAAACTACAATGGTAGTATCACAATTTTTGTTAATTACCGCCACATTTATCCCCAGTTTAACAGATGCTACCTTTGCCTTAGCTGGTGCATTAATCTGTTTTTACCTTTTATTTTTACCAAAATTGGCTACTATTGCCGATATTTCTAGTTCTATTTTAGGATTATTTTACGCTGGATATTTACCCAGTTATTGGATTCGTTTAAGAGTAAGTTTAGGGCAAGATCAAGCCTATGCCCAAAGTATTCCCAATATTCATAATTTACCTTTCGATGGTTATTTCCCCGCTAATATTTTCGATTTACGCAGTTTTCCTGATGCTCTAAAAATTACATTTATCGCTATGGCTTGTATTTGGGCGGCCGATATTGGTGCATATTTAATTGGTAAAAATTTCGGTAAGACAAAACTATCTCATATTAGTCCGAAAAAGACTGTTGAAGGATCATTATTTGGCATTGCTGGAAGTATGTTAGTCGGATTAGGCGGAGCATGGTTTTTAGATTGGCCATATTGGCAAGTAACAGGCTTATTATTGGGTTTACTCATTGGTATTGTGAGTTTGTTTGGTGACTTATTAGAATCCATGATGAAACGAGATGCCGGAGTTAAAGATTCTGGGGAATTAATTCCGGGTCATGGTGGGATACTCGATCGTACTGATAGTTATATTTTTACTGCACCTTTAGTTTATTATTTTGTAACTCTATTTTTACCATTATTTTCTTATCTTTGATGTTACAAAACTTTAATCAGATTAATGGATATAATTAAAAATTTACTCTAAATAAGTTATTTTTGAGGTAAATTCTGTAAATCTTCTAAATCTAAATTCAAAAATTTTATATCATCTTTACTCATAATTAAAGGTAAGTTTCCATTCCACTTATTAATGGTTTGTCTTTTTAAAATTTCTGGGGTTAAAGACTCTTGTAAAATTCGATGAGCTTCTGCTTCTCCTTTTGCTAAATTTATATTAACTTCGGCATCTTTTTGAGCTTTAAGTACTCGAAAACCAGCTTTTTTTGCCTCTTGTTCTGCAATTTGTTTAGCTTCTACTGCTTCGGTAAAACGATCGGAAAAATCAATATGAACTAAAGAAATATCATCCACTTGTAAAAAGTATTTATCCAATCTCTGAATTAATAAAGTATCAATTTCTCTTTTTAATTCTTCTCGTTTAATGATAATTTCTTCAGCAGTATATTTGGCTAAAACCGACTTAACAATTTCTTCCACCGCAGGATTAATAATACTTTGAATAATATTTTTTTCTGTACCAATTTGTTGAAAAATTAGATTAACTTTATTTGAGTTTAGGTGCCAATTTAAGGAAATTTTATTAAAAACTTCCTGTAAATCCCTAGTAGATGCTTCTGTTGTAATGTCTTGTTTTTGAATCCGTACTGTTAATTTTTCAACAGTGTTAATAAAAGGTATTAGAAAATGTATTCCTTCTCCTAAAATTAGTTTTTGCACTTCCCCAAAACGCATTAAAACACCTCTTTCACCTGCATTAATAATAGTAAAAGGGTTTAATAATATTAACAGTATTAATAATAAAAAAACTTGGTTAATGGGTTTTAACAAAAAATTTTTTTTACCCATATATTTTAATTAGTATTCTTTTCTGATTGACGAGGATTTAATAATAATGTTATTAGACTTGTCCATGCAATTCCTAATAACCATCCCCCTAGTATATCACTGGGAAAATGAACTCCTAAATATAGACGAGTCCAACCGATCGAAATTACATAAATACCCGCTAAAATAACAAAAAAAATAGTCCATCTACTACCCCAAAAAATTATTAATAATGTTAATGCTAGAGTTATACTACCCATAGCATGACCACTAGGAAAAGAATAATCTGAAGGAAAAGAATAACTAGATTCCCACAGATGAGGGCGCGATCGATGAATTAAGATTTTAATAATAAAATTAACGATCGCACTACTAAATATTGATACAATTAAATAGATTAATAATCTTCTTTTTATTTGTGATAAAAATAAAACAATAATAGGAGTAAGAAAAAATAAAATAAACTTAAATCCACCAAAATTAGTTAATATTGGTACAAATTCATCCCAAAATTTTTGAGAAATATTATGAATAGTTAATAGTATAGAAATATCCCAAGAAAAAGTACTATTTTTTAGAAAAATAACATTCAAAGTTAAAATAGTGAAAACTATTAGAGGTAATAAGAAACTGAAAATAATTATGGAAAAGTTATGTTTTAATTTTTGATAACTGTTCTTAAAATATTTATCTAAAGGTAAACTAGGCATTTTATAAAAACTTTATTGATAGTACTTAAAAAATTGTTGTACCATTTAAAAAAGATGGTAACGATAAATCTAATAGATTCGTTTGCCATAAAATTACAGCAACGATCGTAAAAACAGTTGAAGTGCCAATTCCCATCCAAATATTTTTACCCAAATTTTTTTCCTCATTAGATTCATTCAGAAAATTAACTGTACCTAACTGCATTAAAAGTACACCAATTATATTAGATAACCAATAACCAAAAATAGATGCAGGAATTAATAAATCAGCAGAAAAAATACTAATAATCTTACCAAAACCATAAGCCAGAGGTAAATTAATAATTAAATCATTCCACCAACATAGAGGAGAAAGCAAAAAACCAAAGATAAATAGAGAGACATTTTTAAATTTTTCCCAAGTAATAATATTTTTAAAATTCATTCTAAATAACTTTTAAATAGCTTGATATTTGATTGTTAATTGTCTATTCTTAATATTCCACAATTTACTTTCTTTTATTTACTTCTAATAATCTGGTCAAAAATTCCTTTGTCTGCAAAAAATTTAGAATCAATTTTACTCCATCCACCTAAATCATTAACCGTAACTAACTTTTTCACAGAGGGAAATTGCTTAGAAAATTCTTTTGCTACTTGAGTATTTGTCGGACGAAAACCAACTTTTGCAAATTCTCTTTGAGCTGGAGGAGTAAAAGTAAATTTGACAAATGCTTCGGCAACTTTTCTAGTGTTGTGTTTATCAACATTTTTATCAACAACCGCAATGGGATTATCAATAGAAATATTAACATCTGTAGGTATAAAATAAGGATCTCTTGCACCTTTTTGTTTCGCTAAGATTGCTTCGTTTTCATAATTAAGCAATACATCTCCTTGTCCTTGTTTTATAAATACATCAGTAGATTCTCTCGCATCTTTAGGTAATACGGGTACTGAATTATACACTTTATCAACAAAAGTTTTTGCTTGAGCCTCTGTACCACCTTTGAAAATAACCGATGCCCAAAGTCCTAAAAAGTTCCATTTTGCACCACCTGAAGTTTTCGGATTAGCGGTAATCACCTTGATTTTTGGATCAGCTAATTGATTCCATGACTTGATTTGTGGTTTTCCGGGACGTGTAATAAATGCTACTACGGACTTAGTTACGATCGCATTATTAGGGGACTCTTTTTCCCAACCCGGCTTAATCAATCCAGCCTGTTCAATTTTTTTTGTATCTCCTGCTAAAGCTAAAGCAACAACATCCGCCTCCAAACCATCAATTACTGCACGAGTTTGAGAACCTGAACCGCCATAACTTTGACGAAATACAACATTTTGACCTGTCTTTTTTTTCCAATCAGCTGTAAATTGGGGAATAATTTTTGAGTATGCCCCTTGAGTTACCGCATAAGAAACAAGAGTAATTTCAATCGGTTTTTGGGCTTTGACAGGCTCGTTAAGAGAAAATAAAAACGATGTGGATAAACCTGCTAAACCTAAACCAATCAAACTAAGACTTTTTCTCCGAAACATTATCTATACCTCTAAATATTGGTGATCAACAAATGCAAAGATTTTTTTTTTGTGACTCAGTAATCTTTTTTGTTCCATATTATGAATCTTAAAACAATTTGCATCTCTTGTAAAAAGAAGTATAACTAAATTTTAAAAAATTTTCAATACATTTTAAATGTTATATTGAAACAAGGCATCATAATCTATTCCTTTCTTGTCCACTTTCCTTATATATAGCAACAAACAAGATACTTACGACACTGATAAATTCTGAAACCATTATATCTTTGGGATTTTCCTTCCACCTTCTGCGATAAATGATTTAAGAGTGGTATATTTTATTTCAAAAAATTAAGCTAAAAGTTCCATTTTTCCAAAAAATAAAAAATCCTAGTCCTATTAAAATATAAGGTACAATTTTATTTCCATAATTAGTAATAACATGACCAATATTAGGATTTTTAGTTAAGCGATAAGCAAGATAACACCACAGTCCTTTAAGAAGAAAAAAGATTACTAAAATAATAGTTAAACTCAAAAGATTACTAGCGGCAAATAAAGGTACATAAACTCCAATATTATCCCCTCCATTAGCAAATATAATTACGGCTACCTTATAGGTTTGAGGATGAAGTATTTCAGATAAAATTTTCAAAAATGGATGACGACGATCGGGTGGTATATATTCATTATTTATGTTTATAATTTCTTCTTGATTTTCCTGTGATTGAATTAACTGTTTAACCCCGATCGAAATAGGTAAAATTCCCAGTAAACCAATCCATTCAGGAGATATTATTAATCCTCCAAAAAAGCCAATTAAACTGAATAAAATAATTACAATAAATCCTAAGTATGAACCATTAATAATGTGAATAACCTTAATTTTTTTTTCTTTTACCTGTGCAAAAAAAATCAATAAAATTACTAAATCATCAATATTTGTAGCGATAAATGCACTAACTCCTTCAACAATAGCAATAACAATCTGATTCACAAGGCTTCCTCATACTAAAAATATTAGTAACGATTTTAAACAACTTTTATTTACCTTTTCTATTATCAATTTTATTTATTGATTCAACAAAAAACAGTGTTTGCTCTTATCATTCATTTTTCATACAGTTAAGTTAAGTTCTCCTGAAGAACTAATTCTTATTGTTATTTAATCAATAAACTGGAAAGATATGAATACTTGGCTTATTAGTACCTTAATCACGGGTATTGCTGTTGCCTTTGCAACTACTTTTGACGATAATATTTACCTCACAATTTTCTTTGGAAAAGTTAACCGTACTTTTCAACCTAGACATATTATAATCGGAGAATATTTAGGATTTACAGTCTTAATATTAATCAGTTTAGTCGGATTTTTAGGTGGTTTAGTTATTTCTCATATATGGATTGGCTTATTAGGATTTTTACCTGTAAGTATTGGCATTGCCAATCTTTTAAATAGAGAAGAAGACGAAATTCAAGACGTTAACGCCAATTTTCATCGTTATACTCGCCCAACACCAAAAAGAAGTTTACTTGCAACTCTTCGAGATCCTCAAACTTATAAAGTATCAGCTGTCACCGTTGCCAATGGTGGAAATAATATTGCTATCTACATTCCCTTATTTGCTAGTACGACTCTTCCTAGTTTGGGCATTATTTTATCTGTACTTTATACCATGTTGGGATTATGGTGTTTTCTTTCCTATCATCTCACTCGTCAACCTCATCTTGCTATTGTTATTTCTCGTTATTTGCGCAGATTCTTTCCCTTTGTTTTAATCTGGTTAGGAATGTCGATCGTGATTGAAAATGAATCTTATCAACTTTTTGCTAGTTTACCAATGTTTAGTTGGTAAAACTGACGAATTACTTATCATTGCTCCATAAATCAAAAAATATCTTTATTGAAAAGAAAAAGTCTTCAATAATTTTAGTATTCTCAACAAAAAAATTTTGTGCCGTAATTCGGAATCAATTTGAGGAGGAAAATTACTAACCCGAATTTCTTCTTTCAGCAAAGTATATTCCGCCGCCGTTAAAGGCTGATTATCCTTCGGGGATTTTGCCTCAATAATGATTTCCGTCGCCAATACTTCCTCTGGAATATCTTCTGAAGTAGGTAATGCAGAAACCCATAGATTTCCTCCCATAATTGAGAAAAAAGAAACCAATATAAAATAGAAAAAAGTCATCATGACAACATCATTGCTAAGAAATATTAATAAATAATCAGAAATAATCAAAAAAAATTAAGATAGAGGGAAATTTAAGCTATATTATACAATTGTTCATTAACTACAGATACCGTAAGGAGGTAGCTATTTCAGAACAACTAAATTTGACAGTTAGCCTGAGAGGCACTCGTGAAGTCAGAAATAATTGCCAAATATTTCATTTACTTGGTCAATTAGATGCTTTTTCTGAACCCACTTTTCAGAAAGTCGTCTTAGGATATGTAAAAGAAACAGCTAACAAAATTATTCTTGATTTGTCACAAATAGACTTTATTGACAGCTCAGGATTAGGCGCTTTAGTGCGAATTGCTAAACAGGTTGAAAGCCTAAAAGGTAGTTTACAAATAGTCAGTAATCCGAGAGTAACTCAAACCGTTAAAATGGTGAGGTTAGAAAAGTTTCTCAAGCTGAAAAATTCTCTAGATGAGGCATTAAAAAGCACATAAGACAAAAAATTAAATCAGTTTCCAGCATTATTTTCTATGGAATCAACTCCATTGCCTTCTGATAATTGTGAATCATCTGACTTTAAGAATGAGGTTATTCCCTACTGGAAATTAATTTTTAATGGCGAAATGTCTGCCTCATCACTACAACAAGTCTCTCCTGCTTCCCTCGCTTATATCGGTGATGCCGTGTATGAGTTATATATTCGTACCCATTACCTCTTACCACCAAAAAAAATCTCCGACTATCATCATCGGGTGGTAGAAAAAGTAAGGGCTGAAACTCAAGCAATTTATTTACAACAGTTATACCCCATACTAACGGACATTGAATTAAATTGGGTGCGTCGGGGGCGTAATTCAGTCAATAAATCTCCCCGTCGTCTATCTTTGCAAACTTATCAACAAGCTAGTGCTTTAGAAACTTTGTTAGGGTATTTATATATTTTTGATCGAGATAGACTTCATTTTCTACTATCTCAGTTGAAAATTTAACACAAAAATCTTAAAAATTTAGAAAATAATCAAAAAAAGATGGGTTATTAAGAGAGGGGTAAGATATAATAGTGGATTAGTTCAAAAATAGAAGTAAACTTATAGTAAGGAGGATATTACATGACCCAAGTGGTTGTGGGACAAAACGAAAATATAGAATCAGCTTTACGTCGCTTTAAAAGACAAGTTTCCAAAGCAGGTATCTTTGCAGATATTAAACGTCTGCGTCACTTTGAAACCCCCATCGAGAAGAAAAAACGCAAAGCCGTTGCTCGTCGCAAAAAACGCTTTCGTTAAATCATGATTTGATGTTTTAGCTCAAATATTAGTATTGAAATAATTGTTAATAATCGGAAACTAATGGGTAAGTTAACAAGGGGGTGAAACTAACACATAAAACTTACCTAAATCCATAAAATATTTCTTTCATAATCTTGTATTAACTATAAAATATACTCACAAAGATAGGCAAAAAGGTTAATAATTGATTTTTTGTATTTTTTCTAATAAGTATTTTATTCTATTTCAAGATCTCACATTTCATCATAATTCTGATAAATTTTAGCCAAAAGACAGATTTATTCTGCATCTAATGGCTAATACTTAGATTTTACATAAACTATTAAATCTAAATGTACTTCTCCCTTATCGCCCATATCTTCTGTTTAAAAATTTTTCAGCAAACTCTAAATTATTAATTGTTCATTGTGCAACTTCTTTGCTAATCTCTAAAAAGTACGCTAATACGTTTACTTTATAAGGATTAAGTAAAAATACTCATGGCACAGCAATTAAATTTATTAAGTCAAGGTCAAATAATTCCCACTGCACTACATACAGAAATGGAGCGATCGTACTTAGAATACGCCATGAGTGTGATCGTAGGTCGAGCTTTGCCAGATGTAAGAGACGGTTTAAAACCAGTCCATAGGCGTATATTATATGCTATGTATGAATTAGGATTGACACCCGATCGACCCTTTAGAAAGTGTGCTAGAGTAGTGGGCGATGTGCTGGGGAAATATCACCCTCACGGAGATCAAGCGGTGTATGATGCAATGGTACGCTTGGTACAAGATTTTTCTAGTCGCTATCCTTTACTCTCAGGTCATGGTAACTTTGGTAGTGTGGATAATGATCCTGCGGCGGCAATGCGTTACACAGAAAGTCGCTTATCCGGTATTTCCTACGAAACCATGTTAATGGATGTCAACGATTCTACGGTTGATTTTACCAGTAATTTTGATAACTCTAATCAAGAACCTGTTGTTTTACCAGCAAAACTTCCCATACTTTTACTCAATGGATGTTCGGGAATTGCCGTTGGTATGGCAACAAATATTCCTCCTCATAACTTAAACGAAATTGTTGATGCTTTGATTGCATTAATTGATGAACCAGATTTAAGTAACGAAAAACTGTTAAAATTAGTACCAGGTCCTGATTTTCCAACTTCAGGAGAGATTATTGACCAAAATGGCATAAAAGAGGCATATTTGACGGGAAAAGGCATTATTCCTGTTAGAGGTGTAGCCACAATTGAACAATTAAAGTCTCATAAAAAACGTAGCCGAGAAAAAACTGCCATCATCGTCACAGAGTTACCCTTCCAAGTTAATAAAGCGGCATGGATTGAGAAAGTAGCAGAATTAGTTAATCAGGGAAAAATTAATGATATTGCTGATATTCGAGACGAAAGCGATCGACAAGGTATTAGAGTCGTGATAGAATTAAAAAAAGATGGTGAACCTCAACATATTCTAAATCAACTCTATAAACAAACCGCTTTGCAAAGTAATTTTGGAGTAATAATGCTAGGTTTAGTTAATAATAAACCCTGTCAATTATCTCTAAAGGAAATGTTAACAGAATTTTTGAGCTTTAGAGAAACCACTTTAACTAGACAATATAATTATGAGTTAATAGAAAAACAAGAGAAAGTTCATTTATTAGAAGGTTTATTAATTGCCTTAAAACAACTGAAAAAAGTTATCGAAATTTTATCTAATTCTCCTGATGGTACTATTGCAAAAAATAGCCTTCAAGAAAGATTAAAAATTAGCGAATCTCAAGCTAATTCTATTTTATCTATGCCTTTAAGACGCATTACAGGGTTAGAAAAACAAAAAATTGAAGAAGAATTTACCCAATTACAAACTCGTATCACTCAACTCCAAGAGTTATTAGGGGATAGGAAAGAGTTATTAAAAGCCTTAAAAAAAGAATTGCGTAGTTTTAAACGTAAATTTGGAGACGATCGACGTACTAAAATAACTAATAAGATAGCCATTTCTGTGACTCCAGAGAAACAAAAACAATCTAAATTTCCCCAAGAAGAATTACCCCTTCTTCTCAATCAACCATTACCAGAAGATGCCATAGCCCAAATTACTGCTAAAGGGAAGATTTATTGGCAAAGGCAAAATGAGATTGATACAACACCCATAGTAAAAAAAACTACCGATTTAATCGTTTATCAGGAATTAATAGGCAAACAAGAACAAATTATCGCTTTTTTTGATAGTGGCAAAGCCTATCCTATCCCTACTGCCGAAATTCCTCCTTATCCTGCCAAACAAACCATCGAGAAATTGGTGTCAAATAGTGCTATGCAGGATAACCACCAACCTATTAACTACTTATGCCTTCATGCTGACACAAAATCAAGTTTATTGTTATTAACGAAAGGAGGATTTTTGAAACGGGTAAGTATTCAAGAGTTAGATGGTATAGGCAACAGAGGTTTTCAGCTCATCAAATTAAAACCCCAAGACTCCTTAAAATATATTTTACCTGTAAATGACGGAGAAGAGTTAGCCGTGGCCACAAATGGAGGCAGACTTTTACGTTATAGTATCACAGAAGAAAATATGTCAATTATGGGAAGATCTGCACAAGGTAGTATTGGGATTAAACTTAAATATGGAGAAGAAATTGTCGGTTGTTTAGGAGTAAATAATAATAGTAATATCGCCTTAATTTCTCAGTTGGGTTACGCTAAAATTCTACCTATCAATACTATTCGCAAAGTTAATTTAGGGCAACTTGGTACTCAGGCTTTTCGTTTTAAGGATAAGAACGATCGTTTACAGAGTATCCTTTCTATAGATCATAGTCAAAATATTATCGTCAAAACTAATCTTGATGGGCGACATTTAATTGATGTTAATAAGTTAACTCCAAATGGAGAAAAATCGATCGTCAAACTGCAATCTGAAGAAATAATAATTTTGGCATTGAATTGGTTTGGACAGTTGACAAGTAGTTAAAACTGAGGTAACATATATAATTAATTGTTAATTGTTAATTGTCTATTGAACTCTTCCTTGTGTTCCCCTTGGAGCATGAGGTTGGGTTGCCTAAAAAACCTCCACAATAATTAGTGCAAAAAATAAACAAGATAACGATGTTTATGATTAGTTTAATAAATATAAAAATGGTTCTTCTACACTACTTTAATAATTACTAGAAAATAAGACGTTGCATCATTGCGGGATGATATGCAATTGTTATAAATTGATAGTTTGCATTTCACCTAATACCTAACACCTTTTTTAAGACGTAATTTATCACGACGAGGAGTTAAGAGAGCCATAAAAATATCTACTATGTAATAATTTATTAGTAAATTATCCAAAGATAAGTTGAAGCAGTAGTTATAATAGTTAAAGGTAAACCAAACCGTAAATGTTGCCAAAAAGAGAGTTTATATCCTTGGGTTGCGACACTTTCTACCATAATTAGATTAGCCACAGATCCAAATAAAGTCAAATTTCCTGCTAAAGTAGCACTACTAGCCAATAATAACCATTTTTCCGTAGTAGGCTCATTAATTAATTCTTGTAATAATAATACTGCTGGTACATTAGAAATTAAATTTGATAAAATGCTCGTCATAATGGTTAAATTAAGAGAAAAATTAAGCCAATCACTAACAAAGTTAAACAGGTTTAAAGATTTGACACAGTAAGTCAGAATAAATAATCCCGAAAACATGATTAATAATGACTAATCTATCTGTGTTAATATTTTGTGTGGTTTAAGACGACGAGTAATTAACAAAATGGCTGCGGCTAGAAATGCGCTTTCTGTAAGAGGAGAACCTAAAACAAAAGCGATCAATAATATTAGTGTTACTATCAATGTTTTTTGCAAAATCCTCCTATGAATCCGCATTGGGGTTAATTTTGGCGGGATTATCGGTTGAGTCGATCGAATTTCTGGATATAATAACCATAATAGAGCTATTTGTATTAATAGTCCAAAAATCGAAGGAAAAATTAAGGCTTGAGTAAATTCTAAATAACTTATGCCAGAAAATGAGCCAATTAAGATATTTTGAGGATTTCCGTTAAGAGTGGCTAATGATCCTATGTTTGTAGCACCAGCGATCGATAATAGATAAGGAATAGGATTTAATTTTAATTGAGAAGTTAACTGTAAGACAAAAGGAGTGGCAACTAAGACTAGAGTATCATTAAGAAACAAAGCGGAGAGAAAACCAGTAGAAATAGTGAGTAAAACGATTAAAATAAAAGGACTAAGGGTAAATGTCAATAAAAATCTTAAACTCAGACTAAAAAAACCACTATAGGATAGATAAGCATTAATAATCATCATACTCAGTAAAAAAATAATGGTATTAGCATCAATGGCTAACCATGCTTCTTTTAAAGTTAATACTCCCAAAGTAATAAGTATTGCCGCCGCTATTAATGCGATGGTTGCTCGATTTAGTCTTAATCCGGGAAGATAACCCAATCCTAAACCGATGTAACTAATGATAATTACTAATCCGACTAAACTTTGCCATAGTGCCATTTATTTTTGAGAATCAAAAAAAGTAATAGAGTTATATTTTATGAAGTTCTTATCAACATTAGGATAAAAAATAATGGTAGGATTGCACAATAAGGGCAATTTAATTAATGCAACTTAGATGTGTTTATGTTTCTACCATAAAATAAAGTATTTTAGTATTTTATATGTATAACTTTAGAAATCTAAATTTTGATATGGGGAGATTTAACTATTCACTATTCACTATTTAAAGTTAATTATTTATTTATTGGACTATATGACAGAAAAATGTGAGAATGATTTAACAATTGCATTAATTTAGAATAGCGATCGAAAATAATATGACAACAGCCCCATTTTATCAAGGAATCCAGTATTTTAACGAAGAATTACCCTATTTTAATGAATATGGTCAAAAAAGTGCTATTTTAGACGGAAAAACCGCTATTGACTCTCCTAAAGACAAAAATGCAGTCTATCAAACACTATTAGCCGCCGATGCTTTACGTTATTTAACTTTACACATCACTGCCAGTAAAGAATCAGGGCATCCGGGAGGATTCGCTAGTATTGCAGATGCGATCGCCGCTTTAGTCATGTTAGGGCATAAAAACCTGATTACAGAAGTTGGACACCATGCCCCCGGATTTTATAGTACCGTATTTCTCGATCGATCCCTTGAGAAAATGGGAATTTACACCGTAGAAGACATGAGCAGTCGTTTTCGGGAAATGCACGGGCTTTTAGGGCATTTATCAGGGCAAATCCCCGGATTACTCAATCCTGCTGGGCCTCTTGGGCAAGGGCAACATTTTGCTATGGCGGGGGCAAAATTACACCCGAATATCCTATTCCCTGTTACCATCGGTGACGGCGGTTTAGGTGAGCCTTATATCATGAGTAGTTTTGGGCATTTCAACACCGCTTATCCTCAAGCCACCAACTTTTTACCGATTTTAGTGTGGAATGGTTACTCACAAGAGCATCATAGTATGGTTTCCACTAAAACGAATGAGGAAATGATCGCCTATTGGCAAGGAAACGGCTTCAAAGAGGTAATTTTAGTTAACGCTAAAGACTTCGATGACGTTAACCAAGAGGGCGAATATGTGGATAGCACGAAATTCTCCTTTGAAAAGCGCCTAGAATTTACTCAAGCCGTATTGGAAGCCACCGACAAAGCAGCACAATTGGCAGTGGGAGGCACTTTAACAGTATTAATCATCAAACAGCTAAAAGGTGCAGGAGTGCATAAACGAGGTGCGCAATCTCACAACCTTTATCCCGGTGACAGTCTCGACAAAGATTATATCGTCTCTGCTTTACAAGAAAGAGCGTTAAGTAAGGAAGCATGGGAATTAGTTAGAGATAATTTTGCCCGTGCCAATGGAGGCACTAATGCGGATAAAGCCGTCACCGAATCAGTTTTACCCTTACCCAATTTAGGCACATTACCCTTAACTGAATACACCGTTGGCGGTGACAAAAAAGTATCTACTACCGCTATGGGTGAATTAGTAGTTTATGTTGGTAAAAATGATCCTAATTTCGTGGTGACAAATGCTGATGGTAATGCCGCCTCTGGAATTAATAATATTAACGTTGGTTTAAAAATTGTTCACCCTACGGTTGATGTGACTTATTTTCAACAACCCCAAGGGCAAGTTTATGAGCCTTTAAGTGAAGATGCTTGTGCTGGTTTAGCCGTAAGTTTAGCATTATTTGGAGCTCGTTCTTTGTGGTGTTCTTACGAGTCTTTCGCTATCAATGGCTTACCTATCTGGCAAACTGTCACCCAAGCAATGGCGGAATTGAGACGGGAAACCCCCTCCACTATAGCATTGTACACCGCAGGAGCCTTAGAACAAGGGCGCAATGGATGGACTCACCAACGCCCAGAAATCGAAAATTATTTTGCGGCAATGATGCGTAACGGCAACGTTTACCCTCTTTTCCCCTGCGATGCTAATAGTACGCAAGTCTGTTATGAGTGGGCATTGGGTACAAAAAATAAAGGTATTACTATTACTGTTAGTAAATCTCCTTTACCGATTTTAACCACCTTTGAGCAAACCAGAGAAGCATTAGAAAAAGGTGGTGTTATCTTAAAGGAATCTGAGGGTAGTAAAAAAATCGTCTTTGCGGTAATTGGTGATATGACTTTAATTCCCGTATTTGAAGCAGCGAAAACTTTAGAGTCTGAAGGCTACGGAGTACGGATTGTTTCCGTTATCAATCCCCGTCGTTTATATCGTGCTAGTGATGTGGCTTGGGATAGTTGCACCGTTAAAGATGATAACTTCCTAGATGATGCTGGTTTTGAGGCGTTATTCGGTGGGGATGCGGTTATTGGTGTTACTGGTGGCACAAGTGCTATGTTAGAGCCTATCATGTTACGCAGTAAAGCTAAACGGGATACTTTTGCTTGGAAACGAGGGGAAACTACCGCTAGTGCTGGTGAATTAATGGCGTTTAACGGTTTAACGGCAGAGGCTTTAACGGCAAGGGCTAAAGAGTTAATTTAATTAATCTTATCAATAGACGGTGCGATCGTCTTTGATTATCTTTCACCATTAACATTCTAAATTTATGATTCGTTACTATAAATTATGGTAGTGACAGGATTATCTTGATTTCCTTTTACTGTAATATTTTTGTCTTGCAATTTGCCGATGGCACTTATTCCTCGTAAATTAAAATCAGGATTTATCTGTTTATAAAACACATTTCCATCAGCATTTATTTGTTGATTATCTAAATTCCAAACTAAATTATCAGCATAAATTTCCACTTCATTTTTTTCAGCTTGTCCATAAATTCCACCTTGTAAATAAACTTGATTTTCTCCTAAATTAAAATCTACATTATTAGCTGTTAAAGTCATATTATCTTTTGCTTGAACTAATTTTGTTGGATCATTCGATCGCATTTTTCGATCGACATAATACCAAGTAATTCTATTGGTTGCTACTTGTAATGGTGGTTCTAAGGATTGATACTCAATTTCACCATTAATTGTTGCTACATTGAGATCTAAATCAATTTCAGCTTGATTGCTTTTTAACTTATCTGTTACCAATTTTTTATCATCATAACGTACCATATCGAGTAAGGTATTACCGATGATTTTATTCTCAGGAATTTGCCAATATAAATGCTGAGTTTTTAACAGTAAAGAAGGATTCTTTGTAGTAGCTAAAATATCTTTATCTAATTCTAATAGTTGAGTTTTTGTGTTATATTTAGCTTGTTTTGCTTTAACTACTAATTTTGTATGATTAGCAGTTATTCCTTGATTTCCTTCCATTAACATCACATTTTCTTCTGGTTTCCAAAGAAGCATATCTCCTTTAAATTCTGCTTTATTACGAATATCAAAAGCTATAATATCACCAGATAAATATATTTCTTTTCCTTCATTTTTAACCTCTCCTTTTTTGGCACTAACCTTTAAAATAATTTTACCATTCTCAAATAAATTACCTGTTAAATCATCTAAAATAGCACTTTCTTTATCTTGGGTATAAATAGCTTTTTTGGTACTTAAACGCCATAAAATTTGTCCTTTTGCGTTGGACTGTTCTAAAATGGCATTATAAAGGACTAATCCTTGTTCTATTTCTCTTTTAAAATCAGTATCTCCCACATCTTCTGTTTTATTATTTCCTTGACAACTGATTAATAAAAAACAGAGTAAAATTGTAGAAATTGATTTTTTTAATAACATCTGTTAATAGTTGATAATTGATAGTTAATATAACAATCCTAAATAATTTGTCAATTTTAAAATATTAGATAACACTTCTTAAAGTTTTGTCAATTTTAAATTTTTACTCAACCAAAATCTTACAACTCAGATAGAATTACCATAGTTTATTCTTCTTGAATATGATCGACAAAAAGAATACCATTAAGATGATCTAATTCATGTTGAATAATTCTAGCAATAAAATCATTATATTCTTTTCTTTCACTGTTGCCATCTCGATCGACATATTCTACCATAATATCTTTATATCGTGGCACATTTCCTCGTCTATTTTCAACACTGAGACAACCTTCCATTCCCATGATTAATTCTTCTGAATGACTTACAATACGAGGATTAATCATCGCCATTGGTGGCATAAAAGGTGCATCAGGATAACGAATATTAGGATGAGAAGATATAATAATAACACGACAAGATTCCCCAATTTGAGGGGCGGCAATACCAACACCATGACGCTGTTTAGTAAGAGTCAACAAATTATCAATCAAAGTTTGTATTTTTTGATTATGAATATCTGTAACTTCCAATGCGATTTTCCTTAAAATAGGGTTGCCAATTTGTAAAATTTCTTGATTCATAAATTATTTAATTTTGTTAATAACTTATCTCACAGTCATAAATAGATTATGTCAAAAAGGTTTCGAAAAGGGTGTTAAGTTTTAAAAGAGTTTCAATACTTTTTTCTAATAATTGATTATTAGCATCTATAATGAATTAGTTATCATCGATAACAAAGGATTATTGAACGATCGAATCTCGAAAAAAACTAATTGCTCCTTTGAATACTAAGCAAGTTTAATAGGAATATTATCTTTTCTCTTATCTACTTTTTCAGTAATTTCTAAATATTATGGCATTTGGAGATCAAATTTATGTTTGGCGTGAATTCGCTAATCTTAGTGGAGTTTATCAACATCACGGTATTGATGTTGGAGACGGTAGCGTTATTCATTATCGTAAACCTAGTGAAATTATCGAGCAAACTTCTTTTGAAACTTTTAGTAAAAATAATCGGGTTTATGTACGTCAATATCCCGATGGTTTTTCATTTATTCCTGAAGTGGTAGTAAAAAGGAGTTGGAGTCGTTTGGGAGAAAATAAATATAATTTGTTGTTTAATAATTGTGAACATTTTGCCACTTGGTGTAAAATTGGCATCAGTGAAAGTAAACAGATTGAAGATTTTATTCCTACTATTAAAAATGTCGATACGTATAAATTATTAGAACCTTTAAAACAAGCATTTCAAGGAAGAGATCAAAACAATTCTGATAAATTAGTAAATAATGCTTTAGATCAAATTAGGACAGTTTGGGATCAAATTCAACCAAAATATCGTCAAAATATAGAAGAAATGAATACTTGGCAAAAAGTTGCTACTCAAGCATTAAAAAATAATCGAGAAGATTTAGCAAAGGAAGCCTTAAAAAGAAAAATTGAATGTAAAAAAAATGCTCAATCTTTAGAAAAAGAACTGGAAAAATTAGCTAGTATGACAGAAAATTTATTAAAACAATAGTAATTTTAGGAAAAAATTGATCGAACCTGATGCTTCCAATTCCTAAAAATAACAGTTAAATAAGAGTCTTGATGTGTTTATAGCTTATTAAAAAAGTTGAGGATTTATTAGAGCATAATTTTTGTTTAAGTACTGTTAACTTTTCCTCATGATAATGTTTTTCTTTTACATAGTTAAGTAATTCAATGAGGATCATTTTTACAAAGTTTTTCTTGAAAATACTATTAATTCAAGCTATATTTTGATAACTTAATTAATCTCCTAAAATCTAAATACAAATACTCATGATTTATCTTCAAGAAATAAACCTAAATAGACTTAATACTCACTGATTATATATTTTAAGTTAGAATTGGTGATATATAGGAATCCTAAATAATCTGCAAGAAATGAATTATTAATAAAAAAGTGCAGAAACTATCTTAAAAAAACCCAACATCCTTAAAAGATAATCATTAATTAGAAAATACTTTTTATTAACTATTAATTATTTAATATGATACTATGTTTGAAGCCTCCAAAAGTCCGCCTATAAGTGATAATTTTATTACTGTTGCTTTAGATACCCCTTTATTAGAAGTAATTACAAAAATTAGTAAGCGTCATTCCAAACTATACAATCGGAATAATCGTGAAAACTTTTCTGTAAGTTGTGCGTTAGTGGTAAGTAATAATCGTCTAGTGGGATTAATTACGGAAAGAGATATTGTTAAATTATCGGCACAATTATTACCTTTAGATAAAATGGTAGCGGCGGAGGTGATGACAAGAGATTTAATTACTTTTTCCTCGGATAAGTTAGTAAATATTATTGATTTAATCGATATTTTTAAACAATATCATATTCGTCATTTACCTATTGTGAACGATCAAGATGAAGTAGTTGGTTTAGTTACTCCAGACACTATTCGATCGAGCTTACAACCTTTAGATTTACTAAGACATCGTAATATTAGCGATGTAATGCGGCAAAATATAATTTATGCCTTACCTCATCAAACAGTTATAGATTTGATTAATTTGATGGTGAATAATCATATCAGTTGTGTCGTAATTGCAGAAAAAACCGAGAGAGAGACGATTAAGCCTGTTGGCATTATTACGGAAAGAGATATAGTACGTTATCAGGCTTTAAGATTAGATTTAAGATGCACAGAAGCTAAAGAAGTGATGACTCAACCGGTAAAGGTAATTTCTGCTGATGAATCTCTCTGGAATGCCCATCAATTTATGCAAAATAACCAATTACGGCGATTGATAGTGGTAGATTCTTTAGGAGATTTAACGGGAATTATCACTCAAAGTAGCGTTTTAGAAGGAATTGATCCTAGAGAACTACAGGGAGTAATATCAGTTTTAGAACGTCAAGTAGAAATGTTACAAACAGAAAAAACCAAGCTGTTAAAACAATTGCTTAAAGAACAAAAACAAAATTTACAGTCTGTAGAAAAAAAAGGTAAGCTAATATCGGACATAGCTTTACGAATTCGCTCATCTTTAGATTTAAATACTATTTTACAAACTGCCGTTGATGAAATTCTTTCTATTTTAGAAGTTGATAGGGTAGTTATTTATCATTTTGATGGTAACAGTAGCGGAGGTATCGCTGTAGAGGCAGTCAAAAATTCAGAATTATCCCTTGTTGATTATATTGTTAAAGATGAATGTTTCACCCCACAATGGTTAAATTCTGCCACATCATTTCAGACAAAAGCGATTGAAGATGTCTCCGTTGCCAATATTAATTCCTGTCATCGACAATTATTACAAAGTTTTCATATTAAAGCTAACTTAGTGGTGTCGATTATTGTAAATGATAGACTATGGGGTTTATTAATAGTCCATGATTGTACTAATCCTCATCCTTGGTTATCAGAAGAAATAGAATTTTTGGAACAGTTATCTGTACAATTAGCCATAGGTATTCAACAAGCTACTTTGTTAAAACAAGTACGAGAAGGTAGTGCAGATTTAGAATCGAAAGTAAATAAGCGCACGATCGAGTTACAAGCCATTAACTATAAATATGAGCAAGAATTAATCAAATCTAAACAGATAGCATCAGAATTAACTCGTACTCAAAAAACTTTATCAGGGATTCTGGATGTAGCCAATGATGCCATTATCTCGATAAATCAACAACAAAATATTATTTTATTTAATCAAGGTGCGAATAAAATATTTGGTTATACCCCAGAAGATGTGATAGGTAAACCTTTAGACATATTATTACCCCAAAGATTTATAAATATTCATCATCATCATGTGGAAGATTTTGAATCATCTTCTCAGATTAATGCTTATCGACAAATGACTGATGATAAGGAAAGGTTAGTTTTTGGGTGTCGTAAAGATGGAAGTGAATTTCCCGCAGAGGCTTCTATTTCAAAATTAAAAACAGAAAATGAGGTTATTTTTACCGTCATTTTAAGAGATGTCACTGATAAAGTTGCCTTAGAAGCAGAAAGAAGACAATTAGCTTATTTTCTCGAAGTCAGTCTTAATGAGATTTATGTTTTTTCAGCAGATACTCTTAAATTTATCTATGCCAATCGAGGTGCGTTGCAAAATATTGGTTATGATTTAAAAACTCTCCAAAAAATGACTCCTCTTGATATTAAACCTGAATATTCTGAGGAAACATTTAAACAATTAATCAACCCTCTTTTAAGTCAGGAAAAAGAAATCCTTGTTTTTCAAACTATTCATACCCGTCAAGATAAATCTTGTTATCCTGTAGAAATTCATCTACAATTAGTTAAACAAAATGACAATTCTGTATTTTTAGCGATCGCTACAGATATAACATCACGAAAACAAGCAGAAGAAGCATTAAAAGAAACGGAAAAACGTTTTCAAATGATGGCAGATAATGCACCAGTATTAATTTGGGTTTCAGAAAAAAATAGTTTATGTAATTATTTTAATAAAACATGGTTAGACTTTACAGGGCATACTCTACAAGAAGAAATAGCACAAGGTTGGTTATCCAATGTGCATCCCGATGATGAAAAATCCTGTCGTGATATTTATCTTTCTTGTTTTCAACGACGTTTTCCTTTACAAATGGAATATCGTATGCGTCGTTTTGATGGGAAATATTGTTGGTTTTTAAATGTAGGTATTCCTCGTTATGATCAATCAGGAGAGTTTTTGGGTTATATTGGTTCCTGTACTAATATAAACGATCGAAAAATTGCTGAGAATCAACTACAACAGCAATTAAATAAGAGCCTATTATTAGCTAAAATTACTGATAAAATCCGTCAAACATTAAATCCTGATGAGATATTTGCCACCGCCGCCCAAGAAATTGGTAAAGCCTTCAGAGTTAATCAAGCCTTAATTTTTACCTGTCAATTTTCTACTGATAACTATCCGGAAAAAATAGTTTGCGTTTCTGAATATAATCATGAGAATTATTCTTCTCTCATCGGTTATGAAATCTCCATCAGTAATAATCCTTACATGGAATATGTTTTTCAACAAGAAAAAGCCGTACCTATCAACAATATCGAAAATCATCCTTTACTCTCCAGCTTACAGGATTTGTTAGAAATGATGTCTCTTAAATCCTTAATGACTTGCGGTACTTTTTATCATGGTAAAGTTAATGGTACTATAGGACTTCATCACTGCGATCGTTATCATCAATGGACAGAAGAAGAAATAGAATTATTAGAAGCCGTAGCCGCACAATTAGGTATAGCCATCGCCCAAGCAGATTTACTCAAGAAAGAAAAACAAAGATTACATCAACTTGCCCTAAAAAATAAATTATTACAACAAGCCCGAAAAGAAGCAGACTTAGCCAACCAAGCTAAAAGTGAATTTTTAGCGATGATGAGTCATGAAATACGAACTCCCATGAATGGAGTTATTGGCATGATTAACCTTTTGGAAGATACTCCCTTAACTCCTCAACAATTAGATAATGTCACGACGATTCGTCATAGTGGCGAAAGCTTATTAGTGATCATAAACGATATATTAGACTTTTCCAAAATAGAATCAGGCAAACTGGAATTAGAAAATCAACCCTTTAATCTCTTAGAATCGGTTAAAAGTGTGATCGATTTATTGCAATTTCAAGCTCAAAAAAAACAACTCCACCTTAGCTATTACTATGAGGAAGAAACTCCTTACTTTTTTGTCGGTGATGTTACCCGCATCAGACAAATTTTGGTTAATCTTATTGGTAACTCCCTAAAATTTACCGAGAAAGGTTTCGTATCACTTTCTATCACCAGTCAAAAACAAGCCCAAGAAAATTATCAAATTAAATTTTCCATCACAGATACAGGTATTGGCATTCCCCCAGAAAGACTAAACCGTTTATTTAAAGCCTTTTCACAGGTAGATGCTTCTACCACTCGCAAATATGGCGGTACAGGATTAGGATTAGCTATAAGTAGGCGTTTAGCAGAAATAATGGGAGGAGAGATGGGAGTAGTATCAGAGGTAGGACAAGGATCAACTTTTTGGTTTACTATTGTCTTAAAATCTGTTGCTATATCCATACTTCAAAATAATCAATCTAATAATGATATTGTGATAAGTAGCTTAAATCTTCCTTTAAAAATTCTTTTAGCTGAGGATAACATTGTTAACCAGAAGGTTGCCATTTTAACCTTAAAAAAATTAGGTTATACAGTAGATATTGCTGTTGATGGTTTACAAGTAATTGATAAAGTACAATCTCAAGATTATGATGTGATTTTTATGGATGTACAAATGCCTAATATGGATGGTTTACAAGCTACCCAATGGATTCGAGCAAATCATCCCATTCAACCTTATATTATAGCGATGACAGCTAATGCCATGGAAGGCGATCGACAAATCTGTCTTGAAGCAGGAATGAATGATTATGTATCTAAACCCATTAAGGTAGAGTGTATTAGGAAAGCATTAATTAATCTAAGAGTTAATGGTGAATAAGTGAACTCCAGCTTATAACTCTTTTTCTATTTCGGCAACACTTTCCAATTTACCTTGTTGCTGATAAATATTTTTGGCTATTTCCAACATCTGATTGGCTTCTGCACTTCTTCCTCTTTTTTTCAACAGTAAGCCCAAACGATGATAACCATAGGGGTTTTGAGGTGCTAATTCAATAAAACGACGATATGCTACGATCGCCCGAAAATCATCTTGTTTTTGTTCTAAAACTCTGGCAATACCACCGTAAGCAAGAATAGAATCCTTATCAAAGGAAGAGGCTTTTTGATAACCCTTCAAGGCATTATCCCAATCCTGTTGTTGCTCATATACCATCGCCATTTTTAAAATAATTTTGGGATTATTAGGTTGAGATGTCTCCAAAATCTTTAATTGTTCTAATCCTTCTTGGGATTTTTCTCCCTTAAAGTATGCTGTTGCTAATTTTAATCTTAAATCAATATTACTAGGAAATTTTTCGATCGCATCTTCTAAAAAACTAATAGCTTCATTATTTTTATCTTGTTGATAAAGAGCTGTAGCCATCATATCATAAGCAGTTTCATTTTTCGGATCGATCGAAATCGCCCTTCGATAATAATTTTCTATCTGTCCATAATCTTTATTTCTCAGTAATAAAACTCCTAAAGCAGTAAAATTATCCGCATTATTAGGTTGAAGTGCAATGGCTTTTTGATAAGCCTTAATACCATTAGAATTATCACCTATTTGGGCAAAAGTATATCCTAAGGCTGAATAAAAATCTCCGTTATCAGGTGCAAGAGTAATAGCTTGTTGATAAGCATTAACAGCCGCCTGAAAATCTCCCAAAGAAGCATAAAGATAACCCATACCTGAAAATATCTTGGGATTATTACTGTCTAAAACCATTGCTTGACGATAAATCGACAGTGCATTTGTCCAGTCACCCACCGCAACATATTGTTTACCTTGTTGAAGTAAAGTATAAAGTTGTTGTCTTTGTTGTGGATTTAATCTAGTGGCAACTGTTTGTGCTTTTTGTGCCTGTGTCTGTGCCTGTGCCGTTAATTCTAGCGGAAATAAACCCATACCTCCTAAAAGTAAAGAAAGAATTATTTGAGGGATAATGTGTTTATACACTCGGTTTTTAACCTCCGTTAAACTTAAAGAATCTTAATAATAACATAAAAAGGACTTTGTTAAAAAGTATAGATTTTTGTCTATGAAATATTAGTAAGCTCTAAATACACTCAACATAAAAAAAAGAGTCCGAAAAGACTCTAATTTGTTTTCTTTTTTTTTAATACCCCCAAGGGAATTCGAATCCCTGTCGCCTCCGTGAAAGGGAGGTGTCCTAGGCCTCTAGACGATGGGGGCTTGGACTTTGTGTTTTACTTTCGTTCAACACACATTTATTAATATAACGAATATGATAAAGAATGTCAAGAAATCTAAGATTTTTTTTCAAGAAAAATTTGCTTTGATTATTAAGGTAAAAAAAGAGACACAGAATAAGGATCTGTGCCGTATTCGATCCTCATTTTTTGAGCTAAAAGGTTAATAAGCTAGGGCTTCAAGGGTCGATCGTAAATACTGTTTGACCTGATCGTCAATATTTATTTCTAATTTGTTTTCTTTTTGCCAACGCTTAAAACCAGAACTTTTGGCGATCGCCTGTTTGAGACTGTGCCAGATTTGTTGATCTTGTGCTAAATTACTCGGAATAGTTGATATAGCCATAGGTTTTCTGTGTTTATGGGTGTGACTTACTTACTGATATTAACTAAGATAGCTTAATTAGTACCAATACTATTGTAACTAAGATCACATTGTTGCGATTTAACTAATTAAGGGTTGTTGACAAACTCAGATTTTGTTCTTTTTGCAAGGATTCCAATTTAGCAAAAGCAGTATCAGAAATAACGATAGTGGGGTTTAAATCGTCTTTTTGGACTAAAGAACGACGAATTTGACCTAAATAGAGGGGAATTGTTACACCTTCTTGGTGAAACTGCGTCCTTGCCCTAATAGTGAGTTGATCATCTCCATTTGTAGCCGTTCTACCATAGGAAAATAAATTAGCAGAAGCCTGTTGTAAAGTACTTTCTAGTTGATCTCGGGTAATATCAATGGGGACAGTAATTACCGCTTGATTTCCACCGGTATCATAAACTAAATTAAATTTAACAGCATTGGGTATCTCCACACGATCGAATAACCCTAAACTAAGAGCAAATAATCCTACTGTTAATACTCCCATAAATCCTGTCGCACCTACTAAACGAAAACGAAAACCCCATTTAAACAAAAATCCGATCGTAGCCAGAACCAAAAAACCGATCGTAATATATATTGACCAAATAGTATAAGTTTTAAAATCTAAAGATAAATCCATTTTTATTGATCATAAAAAGCTAATTTCTCAATTGTACTGGAAACCGTCAATAGTTAATATGCCAAGGGATAGGACATAGAATAATTATCTGAGTTTGAGGGCAAAATCATAGCGTGCTAGAAAGTTTCTAACACACTTGATAATTTAAGCAATTAGACTTTCAACATATAAATAATTTGGATTAATTTCTCTAGGTTCTACTAATGGCAGAGATATTTCTACAGTTCTAGTAACTGATGGTAGATAAATTTTTTCAACGGTAGGGGTAAATCCTAACCACTGTTTAGAAATTTTAGCAAAGTCTTCAGGTTCACCACTAACACAAAAGCGAGTAGGTAAAATAATATCGTGATTCCGTAAATTCATTAACTCTAGCTCTTTTTCTGCTGCTTTAACCACATAATCAGCAGGATCAATTAATTGTACTGAAGAGGGTAAAATATCCTTTAATAGCCCTTGTAAATGAGGATAGTGAGTACAACCATAGATAAGGGTATCAATTTCATCCCTAATTAAAGGGGATAAATAGTCTTCGGCGACTTTCTTGGTATAAAGATCATAAATACGATTTTGTTCAATCAATGGTACAAATTCAGGACAACCCACCTGCCAAACATCTACTTGAGGATTAATTTCTTTAATGGCATTACGATAGGCGTTACTTTTTGCTGTTGCGACGGTGGAAATAATACCAATTCTTTTACCTCTTTTAACCGCACCTTTTGCTCCCGGATGAATTAAGCCTAAAATGGGGAAATCATATTCTGATTGTACTTCTTCTAAAGCTAAGGCTGAGCTTGTATTACAAGCCATGATCACCATTTTTACTTGTTCTTTAGACATCCAATCGAGTATCTCCCTAACAAATAAAATAATCTCTTCTTTGGAACGAATACCATAAGGAAGACGCTGAGTATCGGCAAAATAGAGAATGGATTCTTGAGGCAAATGACGATAAAGTTTGCGGAGTACAGTTAACCCACCGACTCCACTATCAAAAACACCAATTCTATTCCCTAAACAATGTTTCATATAATTATCATGATTGCGATTAAAATTATCTTAATTTAAGCAAAAGTACTTAGAAAAGTAAATAGATTAACAATTAATAATAAATAATTGATAATTTTTCAATTAATTATGTTCTTTTTCACTGCATTTCTCTGTCTGTCTATTTATTCTTTTGTCTTTAATTTAATTAAAGTCGATTCGTTTTGATATATTCGACAATTCCAGCGGCGATCGCTTCTGCCATTTGTCTTTGAAAATAAGAATTACTTAATTTCGCTGCATCTTCACTGCCTGTAACAAAACCTGTTTCTAACAAAACTGATGGCATTCTGGATGTTCTTAATACATAAAATCGAGCTTGTTTTATTTTTCGATCGCGCACGTCAACCCGACGAATAATATTACGGTGAATCGTCTCTGCTAAACCTCGACCATTTTGATAATAATAGGTTTCATAACCACTCACTCCCGGTTTACTAGCACCTGCTGAATTTGCATGAATACTCACAAAAACATCAGCATTAAGACTATTGGCCATTTGAGTTCGTCCTTCTAAACTAATAAAATAATCACTATCCCTTGTCATTCTAACTTGGAGTCCCTGTTGTTCTAAGATACTAGCTACTTGTTGAGATATTGATAAAACAATGTTTTTTTCTTGAATACCCCCAATTCCCACCGCTCCCACATCTTTACCTCCATGACCTGGATCAATAACGACTAAAGTTTTCCCTCTGGTCACTGAACGATTATTATTGGAAGAAGGTCTATTATTGACTGGTGGTAAAGGTTGCCAAGAACTAGGATTATTTCCCGGAGTTTGGTTAAAGGGGTCTGGAGGTGCTTGAGAAATAGGAACAGACGTATTAAAATTATTGGGTGAATTGTTAGAACTGCTGAGACGATTAAAAGATAAAGCCAACATTCTCTCTGTGGGTTGATTTAATTGACCAATTCTTGCACCCACAGCCGGTTCAATTAAGAGTATTACAGTTTTATTATCTGGTTGCCAAATACGCATTCTGGAAATGGGACTACCAGATGGTAAAGAGGGATTTCTAAAACTAGAAGATAAATCTGTATTTTCCAATCTGATTTGATAGACTGTGTTTCCTTGACTCCAACTACCTTGACCTTTAATTATTCTATTTCCTCTAATCAATAATTGATTATTCAATAACTCGATCGATTCAATGCTAGTTTTGCCAGTATTCGCTGTAGAATTATTTGGTAAATATCTTGTATTGTTGTTGCGAAGAGTATTTGGTTGTAAAGACTGATTATTACTAGAATTAGAACTTCCAGAAGGTAAATCAACAACTCGACTAATTCCACCTTGAGGCCATAAAACTAACCCCCCCATACGACTAAAACTGGCTTGCCAATCAGGACTATCAGGATTTACATTTAATGTTAATAAAGCTACAGATTTTTTTTGATCAATTTCTACATCTCCAATACCATACTTATTAACGTTCCAAAACTTGGGTAAATTATCTGGAATCGTAATGCCTTCTATCTCAAAATCAATTTTACGACGATCCCGACTACGATTAACAACTATTTTGTTGCTATTACCCCCATCAATGCCGACAATAATACCACTAGATGTCACTTGCAATCCAGAAGAAGAAGAATTGTTACGATTATTATTAGTAGAAACAGGATTTCTATTAATATTATTGTTAGATTGATTTTCTACGTTATTCGGATTAGAAGGAGTGGGAAAGTTCGATCGTTGGGGTTGAGGTAATTCCACAGACCACTGAGTTGGAGAAATTCCTTTAATCTTAATACCTTGAGGATCAAGAACATATCCGGGAGATAATTCCACCACCACTCTAGTAGTACGAGCATCAAATTGACCAATTCTTAAATTAGTAATAATACCCCCCAAATTTTCATTAACAGTTGGTCTTCCTAATGTCGTACCGGGCAAATCAATCACTAAACGAGTAGGATTAGCAATAAGTTGAGCCGTTGGTTGTATCCCTTGATCAGTAGTAAAAATTAAACGATTTTGATTGGGTTCAAAACGCCAAAATAAAAGTCTTCCCCCATAAGCCGGAGTTGCTAAAATGAGAAAGGTTAGACAACTTAAAATTAAAGAATAAAATTTCACCATAGTAATTACTCCTCTAAATAATCGGGATTAGGTTCACTTCAGTATAAATAAGAAAATATTTTAGTAAACATAATATAATTTAATGACAGATAGAAAAAAGTTTTTGTTTCCCCTAATTTATCTGATATTCACTAAGTTTAAACTATTAGCTCGTTTAAGTATAAAAAATAGTAAGTCCTGTTCCTATTTAACCTCAGTTTGATTTAAAAATTATTCATTAAGACAAGACTGAGAAAAGAAAGATATTGAAAAAATAAATTGTTAATTGTTAATTATTAATTATTCTTTATCTTTTGCCAATAGTATTCATAAAAGCTGGTCTTTGGATAATTTTCTGGATATAGTTACTTATGGCAGGATAATTACTTAAATCAAGTTTTAATAAAATTTGAGTATAAGCTAACATTGATCCTACTGCTACATCAGCAACGCTAAATTCTGAACCCAACAGGAAAGAATTATTTTGGAAAATATGTTCTAATGGAGGCAATAATTTATTTATTTCTTTTTCTCTATTTGCCTCGATAAATAATCCGGTAGCCAAAGTCGAATTAGCAAATAAAATCCATTGATTAATAATACTTTTTTGTTCTAAAGAATCAATTTTTTGACTATATTTTTCCGCTAGGTATAATAAAATTGCGCCAGATTCCCAAAGTTTAAAATCCTCATCAACAATCACTGGAACTTTTCCCATGGGATTCAATTCTAAAAAAGCGGGTTGTAAATGTTCTTTTTCCGCCATATCAATCAAAATATATTCATACTCAAGATTGATTTCTTCTAAATACCATTGAACGATCGATGCACGACTACGAGAACCACCGTATAATTTTAACATTTAAACCTCTTTGACAATATTGTTACAAAATTTTATGGGTGTTAGGATGTTGTTTCACATTATCATCATCAGAAACTTTATGAACACTATTTAAAACTCTTTTTCTTTCTAATGAATAGTTAAAATCGCTTTTTGATGCTCCTAGTTTAATATACTCTTGAGCACTCGGTTTGCTTTTGTAAGTACGTGTAGCGGCTAAAGTTCGATCGATAAAATCATCACAAAATTGACTATCCATAGGAAATTCTGAAGGTTTTTGTAGAGTCTCTCCTAGAATAATTTGTCCAATGGTTTTAGCTACTGCTAACTCATAAGAAGTGGGAATTTCTTTAAATAATGCTTCTAATGCCGCCGATGGTATAGGTTCAATAACTTTGATTTCCTTGATTTCTCCTTCGTCTCGAATAAAACAAGTCGCTAACCCAAAAACGCAATAATCCTCTTGAGATATACCTGATTCTGTCAATCTATTACTCATACAATCTAATTTCATTGATTTGTTGTCCAAATTATAACCAAGTTTAACAGTTCGGGGTTCAGAGTTCGGAAACTGGAAGAAAAGGGAAGTAAAGTAATAGGTAATTTAGTAGTTAAGAAAATCTTTTGTTATTGGTTTATTGGTAATTAATTTATAACAAAGTGAGTAAGTTTCTAACACCTAACATCTAATTTGTCTCTGATATTCCCCTAATAAAACAGCTGTTGCGATCGCCACATTAAGAGATTCAACATCATTAGCTAATGGAATTTTAACAGTTTCTGTCGCTAAATTGGCCAATTCCGGGGATAAACCTTGAGCTTCGTTACCTAATAATAGAATAGTTGGTTTAGTAAAATCAATTTCCCAATGAGTTTTGTTTCCATCTAAAGACGTGGCGATAATTTGATAACCTTGAGATTGATATTTTTTTACTAAAGAAGCTAGATCATTTTCTACTTTTGCCTGTATTTTAAACCATTCCCCCACAGACGATCGCATTACCTTAGGATTATCTAAATCCACACTATCACTACTCAACCAGAGAAAATCCACATCCATCGCAACGCCAGTACGAATAATTGTACCTAAGTTTCCCGGATCTTGAATACGATCGCAAACTAAGCCTAAATGTAGATTTTGTGGTGGTTGTGGTTGGCGACTATCACGATAAGCCGTAGCTATAACCCCATCAGGATTAATCGTAGTTGCCAAATTTTTGATTAACTCAGGGGAAATAGTTTCCACCTTTTGTGCCTGAGTTTGTAAAGTTTGCCAAAGAGAGTAATTTTTTTTTTGCCATATTTCTGTGGCTAATATTGTTACGAGAGGATAATTAATTTTACTCGCAACTTCTAATAAATTTGTGCCTTCTAAAAGATGTAAATTCTCTCGATGTCTTTCTTGAGTTTTATGTAACTTACGAATTTGTTTTGCTAAAGGATTTTGAACACTGGTTAGCATACTGTAATTAACTCAAATCTAACCATCATAATGACTGCTATATTATTAATTGTTAATTGTTAATTGTTAATTCATAATTAACTAACGGATATATTCTTTTAAAATGCTATTCCGATTGGGATGACGCAATTTTCGCAATGCTTTAGCTTCAATTTGGCGAATTCTTTCACGAGTAACATTGAATATTTGACCAATTTCCTCTAAAGTTTTCATTCGTCCATCATCCAAACCATACCGTAATCGCAATACATCTCGTTCACGAGGACTTAAAGAATCTAAAACATTTTCTAAATCTTCTCGTAGTAAATTTTTTGATACTTCATCTTCAGGAGTTTCCCCATCAGCCTCAATAAAATCCCCCAAACGAGAATCTTCTTCTTTCCCGATGGGGGTTTCTAAGGATATGGGTAGTTGAGCAGATTTGGCAATAAAACGCAATTTCTCAATCGTCATCTCCATATCTTCTGCAATTTCTTCCTCGGTGGGTTTGCGTCCCATTTTTTGGGATAACATCTTAGTGGTTTTTTTAATGCGAGAAATAGTTTCGTAAAGATGAACAGGAAGACGAATAGTTCGAGATTGATCAGCGATGGCACGAGTAATGGCTTGACGAATCCACCATGTAGCGTAAGTGGAAAACTTATAGCCTTTTTCGTGGTCAAATTTTTCGGCGGCACGAATTAAACCCAGAGATCCTTCTTGAATCAAATCTTGGAAGGATAAACCACGATTCATGTACTTTTTGGCAATAGAGACCACTAAACGAAGGTTAGACTGTACCATCTTATCCTTTGCTCGTCGTCCGATGTGTAAACGGCGGTTAAACTGACGCAGGTTTGGAATATCACAAGCGATCGCCCATTCTTGATCCGTCGGGATACGCCCCAAATGTTCCATTAAAGTCGCCCTGATATATTCTAAATCTAATAAATCAGCAATTTGTCGGGCTAGTTCAATTTCTTCCTCCGCTCGGAGTAGTCTGATTCTACCAATTTCTTGAAGATAGATACGAATAGAATCTTCTGTGAAAGGTTTTTTCTTCGTTTGGGTGCGACGACGGGTAGCTGGTAATTTACGAGCTTTTTTCCCATTTAGATCACTAACACCAATAGAATCAGCTTCAGCGATCATCTCTGGAAACTCTGGGTCAATAGTTCCGATCGAACCACTCAAATTATTACCAGAATTAAAGTCGAACATTTCCTCGAAATCATTAGCGGGTGAGATAGTTGCGAAAATTTCTTGTGCCTGGGTCATGCCGTTTTCCTCTTACTCCTTCTGAAAATTTAGCTAGAAGATGAATTTTTCAAATCACTTTACAATACATTCTTAGCACAAAAAACACAAAAAACTCGATCGTTGATCATTCCACGCATTAAATTAATTAATTCGATACATCTTAGCTGATGAATAGAAAAAATAGGATAAGTAGAATTCAATAAAATCATCGGTATCGAGTAAAAGTGCTACTGTGCTAGATATTCTTCAGGAAAACCCTGAACTCTGGATAAAATGACCAATCTAATCAACGGTCAAAATATTTGACTGCTTTCCATGAAGCCAACAGTCTGATATACTCACTAATTGTCAAGACAAAAATCCGTATAACTAGCAAATTTTATGGATTGACAGGAAAATATATCGTTTTCTAAAAAAACAGTGGTTACGGTGAGTAACAATTACTGTTTTCTCTAGTAATGTGAGTTTTAAGCTCCAAAATACAAATTGAACTATAAAACTTTCCTGATAGATAATTAGTTAGGAGGTTTTATTAGTAAAATCTTTCAGATATTGTAATGAATTTCACAGAAAATGGCATTAAGAAGATATATTTTTTTATCATAATTATTTGCTCAAGTCTGCGATAGTACATAGGTTTTTGTGAAATCTATTCTTAATCTTCCCTGACCACTAGGTTAACAAACCTTTTGGGTTTTGGGGGGAATATCTGTAAATTTACGCACAATTTGTCATCAAACTTTGAACAATTAACAAATCTATCTGTTTTTTTCTGTAACAGAGGGCGAAAAAGAAAAGATAACCCACAAAAGATAAATTTTTACCGTTAGTCATTTTTATTTAATAATTAAGCATTATGTTCAAAAAATAAATGGTGTAAGACTATTGTTGGGCAAATTTATTTATTTTTTAGCTCATAATACTATTTTCTATTCCTTACTCTTAAAAAGAATTTAAGTCTAATTATCGATGATTAATTGCCCATTGTTATAATTCACCACAATAGGAAATGCCATTACAATATTTTCTTGTTTATAAACCCTGTGAATTTCTTTAATAAACTCATGGGTGATGATAAATCGATCGAAATACTCATTAATTTTAAGATAAACTATCAGATTAATTGAATAATAGTCAAATTTATCATACCTTAAAAAAGGTTCAAAATTTTTTACCCCACCATTAACATTTGCTAAAACTTTTTTCGCAATAACTAAAGTTATTAATTCAACTTTTTCTAAATCACTATCATAACTAATACCTATTTTGATCGGTAATAAAAAAGAAGAATTAGATAAAGTATAATTTTTGAAACTAGAATCAATAATTTGTCGATTAGGAATAACAATTATATTCTCATAAATATCTTTAATTAATGTATATTTTAATTCTACATCCATTACATAACCTTCTTCTCCATTTTTAAATTTAATATAATCTCCCGGACGAATTTTCCGAGAAATAATAATATTTATTCCAGAAATTAGATTACTTAAAGTATTTTGAAATGCCAAACCGATCGATAAACTACCTACACCAAAAGCAGTAATTAAAGCAGTAATTTGAATCCCGATCGACTGTATAATAATTAAAAACCCAATACTAAAAATTAGAACTTTAGTTAAATATTCAAATAGAGAAGTAATAGAAAGACTCGTCTCATTTTTTTTCCCATATAATTGAATGCTACTTACCGCTAAACGAGAAGCTAAAATCGTTCCGCCAGTTAAAGCAATGACTATTAATATTTTTTGAATTAAAATATTTAATGCTGAAGGTAAACTAATAGTAGGTAAAATAAGTCCGATCGAGCCTACAATAGACCAAAGAAAAATAATGCCATCAAAACATTCAAAAATAAAGCTATATTTTCTTAATAAACTATTAGTATTAATATTTTCTCTTAATTTTTTAAGCCGATTTTCGACTAAAACTCCCATTAAAACTATGATTAACACCACAAAAATAGGAGCTAAACTTTTAACTATAAAATTCCAATTAAATAACAACATTAAAAAACTCAATAATAAATATCCTATGTATTGCTTTCAAACTAAAGAAAAAATTTTTTCTCCTCTAACCTAAATAAATAATTTCAATAAAGTTGTTTTTGTATATACAAAATAGCCTTTCAACTTGAAAAATAATTGTCAACAACCTATTGCGTTATTGTTCTTTTATCGTATATAATGATTGTTTGTGACTAAAAGTACAAAAATTAGCCACTCAAAGATACTGAGATAAAAAGATTATAGATCAATATCTTAAGTCTGTTGAGGTTTTTAGGGCTGTTACTAATCTTTAAGTTGAGATTAGTAGTTATTAAAATGTCTGCTGAAAAACATAAGATATCAAGGGAGTTAGTGAGTAAGGCTAACTTATATTACTTGCTCCTTTAATTATTGTGCAGACAAATCTCAGTCAGAAAGAAAACTCTTTCCCTGAAACCAATCGTGTTGTTTAGCAATTTAGAGGGACAGATCCCGTGAGCTTAGGCGTACTCGGTACAAAACTAGGCATGACCACCATCTTTGATCCTGAAACAGGTAATGCAATTCCTGTAACTGTAGTTCAAGCAGGTCCATGTCTAGTAACTCAAATAAAAACCAAAGAAACTGACGGTTATACAGCCGTTCAACTCGGATACAGTGATCTACCCGATCGTAAGCGTACCTTAAACACCAAAGAGCCTAAAGAAGTTAATAAATACTTAACCAGTCCCGAAGACGGACATTTAAGTAATAAAGGACTTCCTGCTTTACGTCATCTCAAAGAATATCGTTTAGACGATGTAAGTTCATTTGAAATTGGGCAAACCATCGGAGCAAACTTGTTTGAAGAAGGTGCATTAGTAGATGTAGGTGGAAAAACCATCGGAAGAGGGTTTTCTGGTTATCAAAAACGTCATAACTTCAAAAGAGGTAATATGACTCATGGTTCTAAAAACCATCGTTTACCCGGTTCAACAGGTGCGGGGACAACTCCCGGTCGTGTTTACCCCGGCAAAAGAATGGCAGGACGTTATGGTAACACCAACGTTAAAATCCGTAAGTTAGTTGTCGTAAAAATTGACTCCGATCGTAACTTGTTACTTATCAAAGGAGCAATTCCGGGCAAAACAGGCAACTTAGTTAGTATTACTCCCGCCTTAATCGTCGGTCAAAAGTAATTTAACTCACAGTTAAGATAAACGAAATTTCATTTTTAAAAATTATGGTTAATTGTGTAGTAAAAAATTGGCAAGGAGAACATAGTGGCGAAACTACTTTAGAGATGCCGATCGCTAAAGTAGAAAACGCAGAACACATTGTCCATCGTGCCTTAGTTCGTCAACTACATAATCAGCGTCAGGGAACAGCATCCACAAAAACTAGAGCAGAAGTGCGTGGTGGTGGTCGTAAACCTTGGCGGCAGAAAGGTACTGGTAGAGCTAGAGCCGGTTCTATTCGTTCTCCCCTATGGCGTGGCGGTGGTGTCATTTTTGGACCAAAACCCAAAGATTACAACCTCAAAATGAACCGTAAGGAAAGAAGATTAGCTTTAAGAACCGCTTTTATCAGTCGTGTGGAAGATCTTATTGTTGTAGAAAATTTTGCAGATCAGTTGAGTGCGCCTAAAACTAAAGAAGTAGTAGCCGCTTTAACTCGTTGGGGTGTCACTTCTGAGCAAAAAGTACTCTTAATTGTCACGGATATTTCTTCTGATAATCTTTACCTATCTGTTCGTAACTTACCCAATGTCAAACTTCTTAAACATGATTGTTTAAATATTTATGACATTTTATACGCTGATAAAATTGTAGCTACCTCTGAAGCTATTACCAAAATACAGGAGGTTTATTGTGGCGAATAGTAGATACGGAAAAACAACTAAAGTCAGAAAAAGCATTGCTGAATTAGCAGATATTGTTATCCGTCCCATCGTTACCGAAAAGGCAACTTATATGATGGAAGATAACAAATTTGTCTTTGAAGTAGTTAAGCCTGCAACTAAGCCCGAAATTCGTGCGGCGATCGAAAGTTTATTTGATGTAAAGGTAGTTAAAGTCAATACGATGAATCAACCCCGTAAAAAACGTCGTGTTGGTCAAAGTATTGGTTATAAACCTCAATACAAAAAAGCGATCGTAACCCTCGCCGAAGGAGATTCTCTCCAAAGTACATTTTTCCCTGAATTATAATCTCCTAAATTTTGGGGAAATTGCTCACAGAAACTGATAATTATTAATTAAATTATGGGTGTTCGTACATATAGACCATATACACCAGGCAGAAGACAAGCGGTAAGCTCAGATTTCGCAGAAATCACAAAAAGCACTCCGGAAAAGTCTCTGACAAAATATGTCCACCGTAAAAAGGGACGTAATAACAGAGGTGTAATTACCAGTCGTCACCGTGGCGGCGGACACAAAAAACTTTATCGTATTATCGACTTCAAAAGAGATAAAAGAGATATTAACGCTGAAGTAATTGCGATCGAATATGATCCTAACCGTAATGCTCGTATTGCTCTTGTGCAGTATGAAGACGGCGAAAAAAGATATATTCTCGCTCCAGCAGGTATCCAAGTAGGAGCTACTATTATCGCTAGTGCGGAAGCACCTTACGAAATCGGTAATGCTTTACCTTTGGAAAAAATTCCCCTCGGTACAGAGATTCATAACATTGAACTCACCGAAGGAAAAGGCGGTCAAATCGTTCGTGCCGCTGGTGGTTTTGCTCAATTAATGGCAAAAGACGGAAATTATGTAACTCTGAAACTACCTTCCAAAGAGGTACGGATGATTCGTAAAGAATGTTATGCCACTATCGGACGGGTAGGAAATATCGAAGCCAGAAACCTCAAACTCGGAAAAGCTGGTAAGACTCGTCATTTAGGTATCAGACCCCATGTAAGAGGAAGTGCCATGAACCCTGTAGATCACCCTCATGGTGGTGGTGAAGGTCGTGCTCCTATCGGTCGTTCTGGACCTGTTTCTCCTTGGGGACAACCTGCTTTAGGTAAGAAAACTCGTAAGAAGAAAAAACTCAGTAGTAAATATATCGTTCGTCGTCGTAACGCCAACAAAGGCAAATAAGACAACTTTCGAGATTTTAACCGCATTAATAAGGAAAATTCATGAGTCGTTCACTGAAAAAAGGACCATTTATAGCGGATAGCCTTCTCACCAAAATTGAGAAATTAAACACCAAAGGTGAGAAACAAGTGGTTAAAACTTGGTCTCGTGCTTCCACTATCATCCCCCAAATGATCGGTCATACTATCGCCGTTCATAATGGTCGTCAACACGTTCCTATCTTTGTTACCGAACAAATGGTAGGTCATAAATTAGGGGAATTTGCTCCTACTCGTACCTTCCGAGGTCACGCTAAAAGTGACAAAAAAGCAAGACGCTAAGAGATTAATTAGGAGAACAGGAGAGGAGAAGAACAGGAAAAGAGAAGAACAGGAGAAATACTATTTTCATTCCCTAATTCTTAAATTTCTAATTCCTAATTCCTAATTCCTAATTCCTAATTCACACTTCACCTAACAATCATGGCTAAAACAAAAGAAAAACCAGAGGTTGATACCTCCCAAGAAGTAAAAGCGATCGCCCGTTATATTAGAATGTCACCTTCAAAAGTGAGACGGGTTTTAGATCAAATTCGGGGGCGTAGTTACAGAGAAGCATTAATTATTCTCGAGTTTATGCCCTATCGTGCTTGTGAACCCATTATCAAGGTTCTTCGTTCTGCTGTAGCAAATGCTGAACACAACGGAGGTTTAGATCCCTCTACTTTAGTGATCAGTACTGCCTTTGCCGATGGTGGACCTACTTTAAAACGTTTTCGTCCTAGAGCGCAAGGTCGTGCTTATCAAATCCGTAAACGCACTTGTCATATTACTGTGGCAGTCGCCCCCACGGTCTAGTTAACCATGAAAAAGGAACAACAAAAATAACATGGGACAAAAAGTACATCCAATTGGTTTTCGCCTTGGCTATACAAAGGAACACTCTTCCTGTTGGTATGCTGATCCGAAATTTTACCCTCAACTTCTTCAAGAAGATCACAAAATTCGTCAATACATTGATAAAAATCTCGGTAATGCTAGTATTGCTGAAATTAAAATCGATCGTAAAGCAGATCAAATAGATCTCTCTATCCATACAGCTAGACCGGGTGTAGTAGTGGGAAAAGGTGGACAGGGCATCGAAAAATTACGGACTGATTTACAAGCATTGCTCAAAAATCAACGTCAATTTCGTGTCAATGTCATTGAAGTAGCTAATGTTGATGCTAGTGCTCCACTCATGGCTGAATTTATCACCTCTCAACTTGAAAGACGGGTTTCCTTCCGTAGAGTTGTTAGACAAGCCATCCAAAGAGCTCAAAAAGCTGAAGTACTCGGTATCAAAATTCAAGTCAGTGGTCGTCTCAATGGTGCTGAAATTGCTCGTACTGAGTGGATTCGTGAAGGTCGTGTGCCTCTCCATACCCTTAGAGCCGATATTGATTATTCCTACAAAACCGCTAGTACTATCTACGGAATTTTAGGTATTAAAGTTTGGATCTTCAAGGGTGAAATTATCCCCGGTGAAGAAGATTTAAGAGCCAATACCAAGGCTAAACAGGGACGTAAAAAGCCCCGTCGTCAAAAATTTGAAGATCGCTCTGAGTAGTTGACAGGCAAAAGGCAAAAGGCAAGAGGCAAAAGGTAATAGAACAAACTCTAAAGCCTAACACCTAGCACCTAAAGCCTAACACCTAATACCTAATACAACCATTAACTAGAAACTATGTTAAGTCCAAGAAGAACGAAATTCCGTAAACAACATCGGGGTAGAATGACTGGTAATGCCTATAGAGGTAATACCATTAGTTTTGGAGATTTTGGTCTTCAAGCCATCGAACCTTGTTGGATTACCTCCCGTCAAATTGAAGCGGCAAGACGGGCAATTACTCGTTATGTTCGTAGAGGCGGTAAAATCTGGATTCGTATTTTTCCAGATAAACCCGTTACTATGCGTCCTGCTGAAACTCGTATGGGATCTGGAAAAGGTAATCCTGAGTTTTGGGTAGCGGTAGTTAAACCAGGCAGAATCATGTTTGAGATTGCTGGAATTCCTGAAGCTACCGCCAGAGAGGCTATGCGTTTAGCGGCTCAAAAACTCCCCATCAAAACCAAATTTATTACTCGATCGGAGGAATATTAAGTCCCTATGGCACTTCCTAAAGTTGCAGACGCAAGAAAATTAAATGATGAAGAACTAGCCGCAGAAATTATCACTGCGAAACAAAAGCTATTTCAACTCAGACTCCAACAAACCACAGGGCAATTAAAAAAACCCCATGAGTTTAAACACACTAAACATTGGGTCGCTCAACTCCTAACAGTACAAGGTGAAAGAGCAAGATCCGCTACCACTACTCAAGCATAAGGAGTAATCAGTATATGGCAGTTAAAGAAAGAGTAGGCGTAGTCGTAAGTAACAAAATGGATAAAACCGCCGTTGTTGCCATCGAAAATCGCTCTCCTCACCCCAAATACGGCAAAATTGTCGTTAAAACCAAAAAATATAAAGCTCACGACCCTGAAAATCAATGTAAAGAAGGCGATCGTGTGAGAATCAGAGAAACTCGTCCTCTCAGCAAAACTAAACGTTGGGAATTAGCTGAAATCCTTATTTCTAAAGCTCTTTAGGGTCGATTTATAGTTTCCTTCATTCCCCAATCAACTAATTAATTAACTAGAATGATTCAACAACAAAGTTACCTAAATGTAGCCGATAACAGTGGTGCGCGTAAGATTATGTGCTTACGGGTGTTATCTACTGGTAATTGTACCTATGGTGGCATCGGAGACGTAATTATTGCTGTAGTGAAAGATGCAATTCCTAACATGGCAGTGAAAAAGTCCGACATCGTAAGGGCAGTAATCGTACGCACGAAGCAATCTTTACGTCGTGATAGTGGCATGAGTATTCGTTTTGACGATAACGCCGCCGTCATTATCAATAAAGATAACAATCCCAGAGGCACTCGTGTTTTTGGTCCTGTGGCTCGTGAATTACGGGATAAAAACTTTACTAAAATTATCTCTCTCGCTCCGGAGGTACTCTAAACAATGAGATCAGCAAATAAGAAAAAACAAGGACCTGATAGATATAAAATGCACGTCAAAAAAGGTGACACAGTGCAAATTATCTCAGGTAAAGATAAAGGCAAAGTAGGAGAAATCCTCAAAGCAATCCCCAAAGATAGTCGAGTTATCGTTAAGGGTGTCAACATCAGAACTAAACACGTTAAACCCAGACAAGAGGGTGAAAGTGGTCAAATTAGTACTTATGAAGCTCCAATTCATAGTTCTAAAGTAATGCTGTACTCAGAAAAAGAAAAAGTGGCTAGTCGTATTAGCTATGTCTTGACTGAAGAAGGCAAAAAAGTCAGAAAACTGAAAAAAACTGGCGAGATTATTGATTAATTTTCCAATTTCTTTTCAGAATTAACGGGATATTTCATAACTATTAGTAAACACTCCCTATGTCAAGATTAAAAACTTATTACCAAGAAACTATCACCCCTAAACTTAAAGAACAATTTGGATATACGAATATTCACCAAGTTCCTAGGGTATCCAAAATCGTTATTAACCGAGGATTAGGGGAGGCATCACAGAATGCTAAAGCACTGGAGTCGTCTCTGAGTGAACTAGCTGTGATTACCGGACAAAAACCTGTTGTTACCCGCGCGAAAAAAGCGATCGCTGGTTTTAAAGTTCGCCAAGGAATGCCCGTTGGTGCGATGGTGACTCTAAGATCAGACAAAATGTATTCTTTCTTAGAACGTCTCATTAGCCTTGCATTACCTCGAATTCGTGACTTCCGAGGCGTTAGCCCCAAAAGTTTTGATGGCAGAGGCAATTATAGCTTAGGGGTAAAAGAACAATTGATCTTCCCTGAAATCAGTTACGACACCATCGAGCAAATTCGTGGCTTTGATATTTCTATTATCACCACCGCTAACACCGATGAAGAAGGACGGGCTTTACTCAAAGAGATGGGAATGCCCTTTCGTGACAAATAAATTAAGGTAACAGAGGAACAGAACAAAGAATGCCAGCACACGACACTATTTCAGATATGCTGACTCGTATTCGCAACGCCTGTGCAGTACGCCATTCCACCGTTAACATCCCTAGCACTCGCATGACTCGCAGTATTGCAGAAGTGTTAAAAAGTGAAGGGTTTATTACTGGTTACGAGGAAATGGGTGAAGGAGTCAACAAAAATATCGTAGTTTCCCTTAAATATAAGGGGCGTAATCGTCAGCCGATTATTCAAAATATCCGTAGAGTAAGTACTCCCGGTTTAAGAGTCTATAGTAAGAAGAAAGACTTACCCAGAGTTTTAGGTGGTATAGGAGTTGCTATTGTTTCTACTTCTCACGGTATTATGACCGATCGAGAAGCCAGAAAACAAAACATTGGTGGCGAAGTACTTTGCTATATCTGGTAACAATTGAAGGTAAAAGACAAACAGCAAAAGATAATAGAAATATTCATTCTTAAATTGTCCAAATGTCAAATCTTAACCTTAAATTGTCAATTGTCAAACCATCCAACAATTTATAACTTATAAATAAATCATGTCTCGTATTGGAAAACGTCCTATCACAATACCTGCAAAGGTAGAAATCAAAATTGACGGACAACAAGTAAATGTTACTGGTCCAAAAGGTAACTTATCCAGAGACTTGCCTTCTTTAATTACCATATTACAAGAAGGACAAGAACTTCTCGTCGCCCGGGAGAACGATTCTCGTAAAGCCAGAGAAAGACACGGCTTGTGTCGTACTTTAGTAGCTAACATGGTTGATGGTGTTAGTCAAGGTTTTGAGAAAAAATTAGAAATCCAAGGGGTTGGTTATCGAGCTCAAGCTCAAGGATCAAAACTAACTCTTAACGTTGGTTACAGTAAACCTGTAGAAATGGAAATGCCCCAAGGTATTAATGTTGCTGTTAATACCAATACCGAAGTTGTAATTTCTGGTATAGATAAAGAATTAGTAGGTAACGTTGCTGCCAAAATCCGTGCAGTTCGTCCTCCAGAAGTCTATAAAGGAAAAGGTATTCGTTACGCTGGGGAATATGTAAGACGTAAAGTAGGTAAATCAGGTAAGAAATAATTATGACCATTAATCGTAAAGATCTGGTACAACGTCGTCATTTACGCATTCGTAAAAAAGTAACTGGAACTCCTGAGCGTCCTCGGTTAGCAGTATTCCGTTCTAACCTTCATATTTATGCTCAAGTTATTGATGATGTATCGCAAAACACTTTAGTCTCGGCATCTACTATTGATAAAGAACTAAAAGAAAAATTCGCTAATAAATCTACCTCTAACAGTGATGCGTCTGCGGAAGTAGGCAAATTGGTCGCTCAAAGAGCATTAGCTAAGGGTATTGATAAAGTTGTATTCGATCGTGGTGGAAATCTCTATCATGGACGAGTAAAGGCTTTAGCCGATGCCGCTCGTGAATCTGGTCTTAACTTCTAAGAGGAATATATCATGGCAAAAGAACGAGAACAAGAACAACAACGCAAAGGCGGGAAACAAAGAAAACAACGCAAAGAGAAAAAAGATAACGCTTGGCAAGAAAGAGTTGTCCAGATTCGCCGTGTTAGCAAAGTTGTTAAGGGTGGTAAAAAACTCAGTTTCCGTGCGATCGTTGTTGTTGGTAACGAAAAAGGACAAGTCGGTGTAGGAGTTGGTAAGGCAGGAGATGTTATTAATGCAGTACGTAAAGCCGTATCTGACGGGAAAAAACACCTCATCACTATCAATCTCAACAAAGCTGATTCTATTACCCACGTTAGCAATGGTGTAGCTGGTGGAGCAAAAGTATTTATGCGTCCTGCTGCTCCCGGTACTGGGGTAATCGCAGGGGGTGCTGTGCGTACCGTCTTGGAATTAGCAGGAATCAAGAATATTTTAGCAAAACAACAAGGATCTAATAATCCTTTGAATAATGCCAGAGCTGCTGTTAATGCTTTACAACAGATTCGCAGTTTCTCTCAAGTGGCTAAAGAAAGAGAAATTCCTATAGAACAAATTTATTCATAAGCGATCTTATTATCCCATAATCATTATGAGACTTCATCAATTATCTCCTAAGCCTACATCTAAAAAACGTCGTCGCCGTATCGGTAGAGGTATTTCTGCTGGACAGGGTGCTAGTGGCGGTTTTGGGATGAGAGGACAAAAATCTCGATCGGGTACAGGTACAAAACCAGGTTTTGAAGGGGGACAAATGCCCCTTTACAGACGGGTACCCAAGTTAAAACACTTTACCGTCATTAACCGTAAATATTTCACCATTATCAATGTGGAGAAATTAGCTGATTTAGCACCTAATACTGAGGTTACGATGGAATCTTTGATGGCTGTTGGTATTGTTACCACTAATGATGGCCCTCTCAAAATTCTTGGTAACGGTGAGCTAGGAGTAGCTCTTAATGTCAAAGCAGCCGCATGGAGTAAATCCGCTCAAGCCAAAATTGAAGCAGCAGGAGGCACTATTACCTCTACTCAACCTCAAAATGATCAAAGCAATGATGGTTAATTAATGTCAAGATATTAAGAATGAAGAATTGAGAATGGATAATGCAGAATTGATAATTCCTAATTTCTAATTCCTCATTCCCCATTATTTATTCACCATTTATACAAGTAAATTAGATCATGGTTGTTAGTAAAGAAAAAACTCCAACCGCCCAAGAGACTTTTATGCAAATGGCGCAAGCCGCAGGGTTACGCAGTCGTTTGCTAATTACTTTAGGATTATTAATCCTCATTCGCTTGGGCATTTATATTCCTGTACCCGGAATCGATCGAGTCGCATTTGAAGCGGCAGTCAAAAATCTTCCTTTTTTAGGATTTTTAAATATCTTTACTGGAGGGGGTTTAGCAACTGTTGGTATTTTTGCCCTAGGAATTTTACCTTATATTAACGCTTCCATTATTATGCAGTTATTAGCTTCTGCTATTCCTGCCTTGGAAGACTTACAGAAAAATGAGGGAGAAATTGGACGGCGCAAAATTGCTCAAATTACTCGTTATGTTGCCCTTGGTTGGGCAATTATTCAAAGTACTGGGATTACTGTTGGTCTTCTGCGTCCTTATGCCCTCGATAATAGCCCCCTATTTGTTGTGGAAACTGTATTAGCCATTACCGCAGGATCAATGTTTGTGATGTGGGTATCGGAATTAATCACTGAACGAGGTTTAGGTAATGGTGCATCCTTGTTAATTTTCGTTAACATTGTTGCTGTTTTGCCTCAAACTCTGGCTAATACTATCGACTATGCTCAAACTGGAGGCAGACAAGCGATCGCCCAAGTAGCTATTTTAATCTTAGTATTTTTAGTGATGATTGTGGGTATCGTTTTTGTCCAAGAAGGCACTCGCAGAATTCCCATTATTTCTGCCCGTCGTCAAGTCGGACGCAGATTATACAGAGAAAGAACCAGTTACTTACCCTTGAGACTTAATCAAGGTGGTGTAATGCCCATTATTTTTGCTTCAGCAGTGTTGGTTTTGCCTTCTTCTGTAGCTGGGTTTGCCGAAAAAAGCCCTTTTAATGCAGTGTTAAATCAAATAGCTATTGCTTTACGTCCTGGATCAATCTGGTATGTAGTTACCTACTCGGTACTAATTATCTTTTTCAGTTATTTCTATGCCTCTTTGATTTCTAATCCTGAAGATATAGCTCAAAACTTGAAGAAAATGGGTACAAGTATTCCTGGTATTCGTCCGGGTAAAGCAACGATCGCTTATTTAGAAGGGGTTTTAAATCGTTTAACCTTACTGGGGGCAATATTTTTAACTATTGTAGCGACAGTTCCGACCTTTGTGGAGAGTGCAACAGGAGTAACTACTTTTCAAGGTTTCGGTGCCACATCCCTCTTAATTCTTGTGGGGGTTGCCATTGATACCGCAAAACAAGTACAAACTTACGTCATATCCCAACGTTACGAAGGCATGGTTAAACAATAATAGATCAATTAACAGTTAACAATTTTCTCATCAACTTTAAACACATTTATTGCCAATTATCAATTGTCAATTAAAAACCCATGACCAAACTAATCTTTTTAGGCGCACCGGGAGCAGGAAAAGGTACTCAAGCCCAAATCCTAGCTGAAACTCTGGGTATTCCTCATATTTCAACGGGGGAAATTCTCAGGGGTGCGATCGCTGATGAAACTCCTCTGGGGTTGAAAGCGAAAAGTTATGTTGATAATGGGGATTTAGTACCTGATGACCTTATTTTAGATTTGATCAAACAAAGATTAGGAGAAGAAGATGCACAAAAAGGATGGATTCTTGATGGTTTTCCTCGGAATGTTTCTCAAGCAGATTTTTTAACTAATTTACTCCAACAATTAAATCAAAATTGTGATGGTGTAATTAATTTTGATGTCCCTGATCAAGTTTTAATTGACCGTTTGTTAGGTCGAGGTAGAAAAGATGATAATCAAGAAACCATTAGCAATCGCTTAGTGGTATATCGTCAAAAAACTGCTCCCTTAATTGAATATTATCAGCAACATAACCTATTGAAAAACGTTAACGGCGATCGAGAACTTTCCCAAATCAGTCAGGAACTTGAAACCATAGTTAAATCCTAGAATCAAACTAGCAATGGATTTGATAGAATCAACAAGGATTACAAAATATCTTATAAATAAATACTATGTCGAAAAAAGATCTGATTGAAATGGAAGGAACTGTAACTGAATCTCTCCCTAACGCAATGTTTCGGGTGGATTTGGACAACGGTTTTAATGTTTTAGCCCATATTGCAGGGAAAATTAGAAGAAATTATATCAAAATTCTCCCCGGCGATCGAGTCAAAGTAGAATTAACTCCCTATGATTTAAGCAAAGGAAGAATTACCTACAGACTTAAAGGCAAAAAAGGTTAAAAACAAATAAAACAGTAAAAATATAAGACAAAAATTAATTGTCAATAGTCCGTCATTCACAATTTGACAGTGATGTCAATATCCTGTTATAATTAATAGCTTGCAGTGTAAACTACTACCATGAAAGTAAGAGCATCAGTCAAAAAAATTTGCGACAAATGTCGTGTTATCCGCCGTAAAGGTCGGGTAATGGTGATCTGTTCCAACCCCAAACATAAACAACGTCAGGGATAAAATCTTAAACACAAGTCTAACTCATTAATAGTGAGTTTGGGCTAATTTTTGGTAAAAATAACGAGACTAACAAAGGAAACGAAAACATGGCAAGGATTTCTGGTATTGACTTACCTCGTGATAAACGAGTAGAAATAGGACTTACCTACTTGTATGGCATTGGTTTAACTTCTTCTCAAAAAATTCTGGCGGCTACCGGGGTTAACCCAGACACCAGAGTTAGAGATTTAAGTGACGAAGATGTCAGTAAACTAAGAGCCTACATTGACGAAAATTTCCAAATAGAAGGAGATTTGCGTCGTTTAGAAGCGATGAACATTAAGCGACTAGGAGACATCGGTACTTATAGAGGTCGTCGTCATCGTCAAGGACTTCCCTTGAGAGGACAAAGAACTCGTACTAATGCCAGAACTCGTCGTGGTCGTAGAGTTGCGATCGCTGGCAAGAAAAAGGCTCCTAAGAAATAGATAACTAAGGATCGCATTTTAGCATGGGCATCCTGAATACCGTTCAGTTCGGGTTGCAAAAACCTAAGATCACCTTAAATCATGCCTAGTGAGACAAATCACAGCTTAAACAAACTAACTAAATCTAATCAAAAACTTAAGTTAAACAAATTCAGTTAAAGAGGTATATCTGGCATGGCAAGACCCACCAAAAGGGGAGGACCGAAAAAGCAGAAGAAAAACATTCCCACTGGCGTTGCTTATATTAAATCCACATTCAATAATACTATTGTAACTATTACTGATGCCACGGGTAACGTTATTTCATGGGCAACGGCGGGATCGAGCGGTTTTAAGGGAGCAAAAAAAGGTACTCCCTTTGCCGCTCAAACGGCAGCAGATAGTGCCGCAAGAACTGCTATGGACAACGGAATGAGACAGGTTGACGTGATGGTTAGCGGGCCGGGTGCAGGTAGAGAAACCGCTATCAGAGCTTTACAAGGAGCAGGATTAGAAATTACATTAATTCGGGATATTACCCCTATTCCTCACAACGGCTGTCGCCCTCCCAAAAGACGCAGAGTCTAAAACTTTATGATAGTCATAAACTTCCTCAGGGAAAAGTTGATTATCAAAATTTGTATCTAAACCTGACTTCATAAATCGAGGAAATAACCACTGTGGCTGTGTTTAAAATAGACTGCTTAGTAAATAAAACTCAAAAAAATCAAGGACAATATGGTAAATTTGTACTAGAGCCTTTGGGAAGGGGACAAGGTATAACTTTGGGTAATTCCTTGAGGCGGGTGCTGTTGTCCAACTTAGAAGGGGCGGCGGTAACTGCCGTTAGAATCGCAGGGGTAAATCACGAATTTGCTGTTGTAGAAGGGGTAAGAGAAGATGTTTTAGAAATCATGCTAAACATGAAAGGGATTACATTTAAAAGCTACACAAACACACCTCAAATTGGTCGTTTAGTAGCCATTGGCCCTTGTACTGTTACAGCCGCTAAGTTTGATTTACCATCAGAAATAGATGTCGTTGAACCAAGTCAGTATATTTGTACTTTAGGTAAAGGTGCAAAATTAGAGATGGAGTTTAAAGTCGAGAAGGGTAAAGGTTATCGAGCCATTGAAAAAGGTAAAGATGAACATAGCTCCCTCGATTTTTTGCAAATCGATTCTGTGTTCATGCCCGTTACTAGAGTTAACTTCGCAGTAGAAGAAATTCGCTATGAAGGAGAAATGTCCGATCGTCTAATTTTAGAAATTTGGACAAATGGAAGCATAAAACCAGAAGAAGCTCTATCTGATGCGTCAACAATTTTAGTGGATTTATTTACTCCTTTAATGGACGCTACGAGCATTTCTGGTCAACCCGAAGAACTGGAAGAACCAGAAGATCCAGCAAGTCAAATACCCATTGAAGAATTGAATCTTTCTGTTCGTGCTTACAACTGTTTGAAACGAGCGCAAATCAATACGGTAGCTGATTTATTGGAATATTCTCAAGATGACCTCTTAGAAATTAAAAATTTCGGACAAAAATCTGCGGAAGAAGTTATTGAGGCTTTGCAACAGCGTTTAGGAATTACTTTAGCTGAGGGAAAAATGAAAGAAACTCCCGGTGGTGATTTAATTCAAAGTGCTGAACCCGTTGCTACCCCATAATCAGGTTAATTACTTCTTTCAGCAAGAGAGGAAAACGGTTAGGGTATTGTAAAACAAAATAAATAATTTAAGGAGGAAATTAATGCGTCACCGTTGTAAAGTGCCTTTATTGGGCTTACCAGCAGACCAAAGAAAAGCTCTTCTCCGTGCTTTAACTACTCAGTTATTACGAGAAGGTGAAATTACCACAACTAAAGCCCGTGCTAAGGCAGTTCGTACTACTGCGGATAAAATGATTACCTTAGCGAAGGATGGTTCTCTGTCCGCAAGACGTAGAGCCTTGGGTTATGTGTATGACAAAGATTTAGTAAATGATATTTTTGCTAAAGCTCAAGAACGCTATGCCGATCGTAATGGTGGCTATACCAGAGTTGTCCGTACGAAAAGTCGTCGGGGTGATAATGCTGAAATGGCAATCATTCAGTTAGTATAACTTTATTTTTTAGTTTCCGTGCCTCATGAACCATTGCTCTCAAGACTCCCAAAGAATTGCTTTAGTAATTCAGTATTTAGGGTCTAATTATCATGGTTGGCAACGACAGCCTAAATACATAAGTGTCCAAGAAAAAATCGAAATGGCGATCGCTTCAGTGGTTGGTCATCCTGTTACCATTCATGGTGCTGGTAGGACTGATAGTGGAGTTCATGGAGCGGCACAAGTAGCCCATTTTGATGTAAAATCCCCCGTTCCCCCTGATCGTTGGACAAAAGTCCTCAATGGATGTTTACCAGATGATATTTTAATTAGGGCATCGGCACAGGTAGCAAATGATTGGCACGCTTGTTTTTCAGCGTTATGGAGACGTTATCGTTATACTATATATACTGGTAAAATTCCCAACCTATTTTTACAACCGTTTAGTTGGCACTACTATCATCAGCCTTTAGATGAATCTTTGATTCAACAAGCGCTCAACCCTTTACTAGGAGTTCACGATTTAAGTGCTTTTCGCAGAGCTGGATCTAAACGTTTACACTCCATTTTAGAAGTGCAAGAAGTTAGTTGCGATCGAAAAGAAGACTTGATACATATTGAGATACAAGCTAGTGGCTTTTTATATGGGATGGTCAGATTACTGGTGGGGATGTTAGTAGAGGTGGGAGCAGGAACAAGATCTTTGTCAGAGTTTCAATATATTTGGAGCGATCGACGGCGAGACTTAGTTAAATATTCTGCCCCGGCAAAAGGATTATGTTTGTTAAGAGTAGGTTATCAGGATTTTCCGATACCTGAACCAATATGGTTTAATACTCAACCTATTTTTACTTTTAGTTAAAAAGTCTCAATTTAAAATGAATAAAACACCAGTTCCTAAACTAGAAGATATAGAAAAAAAATGGTTTATTGTTGATGCTCAAGATCAACGCCTCGGCAGATTAGCTACAGAAATTGCTAACGTTTTAAGAGGTAAAAATAAACCCACCTTTACCCCTCACTTAGATACAGGGGATTTTGTCATTGTTGTAAATGCGGAAAAAGTTGTTGTTACTGGCAAAAAAGGCGAACAAAAACTTTATCGTCGTCATTCCGGGCGTCCTGGTGGAATGAAAACAGAAACCTTTGATAAATTACAAAAACGTATTCCAGAAAGAATTATCGAAACTGCCGTTAAAGGTATGTTACCCAAAAATAGCTTAGGCAGAACTTTATTTACTAAGCTCAAAGTTTATACAGGATCTAACCATCCTCACACAGCACAAAAACCCGAAGTTTTAACCATTAATACTATTCCTGGAGGCGATAAATAATGTCGAATAAAGTAGTTTATCTTGGTACTGGTCGTCGTAAGTCTTCCGTTGCCAGAGTCCGTCTCGTACCCGGTACAGGTGCTGTTAAAGTTAACGATCGTGAAGGTTCAGAATATTTCCAACAAATTCAAGATTATATTCAAGCCTTAAAAGCACCCCTTGAAACTTTGGGATTAGAAAATGAGTATGATATTTTAGTAAATTCTCATGGTGGTGGTTTAACAGGGCAATCTGATGCCGTTAAATTAGGCGTTGCTCGTGCGTTATGTCAACTTGATCCTGAAAATCGTCAACCTCTTAAAGCGGAAGGTTATTTAACGAGAGATCCTCGTGCGAAAGAGCGTAAGAAATATGGTTTACATAAAGCCCGTAAAGCTCCTCAGTACTCCAAACGTTAATATTTGCCCCCTTGTTTTGAGAAGAGGGGGAAACAAATAAAGTGGTGAATTTATAGCGGAAAGCTAATTGCTCAAAGCTAAAGACTATTTTAAATTATCGATATAAATAAGGAAATTAAAATTATGCCAAAAGAAGGAATACACCCCCAATGGTATCCCGATGCAAAAGTGATTTGTAACGGAGAGGAAGTTATGCGTGTTGGTTCAACCCAACCAGAAATTCATGTAGAGGTTTGGTCTGGTAATCATCCTTTCTACACCGGTACTCAAAAAATTATTGACACGGAAGGTAGAGTCGATCGATTCTTGCGTAAATACGGTATGCTTAGTGGTAAGCAAGAAGGTTCTAACACTGAGACAAAGTAGAAATCTTTTTTCAAAAAATAAAGAAATATTTAAACTCTAGCAAATATGTTATTTGTTAGGGTTTTTTAGTAAGTGGGATTTGCTGAACTCTGATTACTGTCATACCAAGCGTGAATCATAAAATTATCGATAAAGAGAGAGGAAAGGGAAAAGTAAGAAAAATTGACTTAAAAGTTAGTCAAATTGATTTAAAACGATTATTTGCTCAATTTAATTCTTTTTTCAAACTAAAATTTGGTCAGTTACTAGCCTTAAACCCTTATTTTTAATATTTTTAAAGGTTTATAACAGCCCACTCAGGTTATCTATCATCGTTACAAGAATTTTTGACAAATCCTAGATAGTGATAGGATAGTGTTTATTTGAACAATTTTTTAACCTATACCAATCCTAAATGATTTAGGATCATTTTAATTCATCGTAACTGCTCTTAAAAAGAGAAGAATTAAACCTTTATTTTGTTACAAATCAGATAGTAATGCTATTATTATACTATCTTAATTTACGTTATATTTTAAATTTAATAACATAAAATAAATGGTTTTAAAACCACTAGAAATTTTATTAGTAGAAGATTCTTTGTCAGATGTAATTTTAATGAAAAAAATGCTTAAGCAAACTCTGACACCAAAAATTCTTCATGTAGCTAAAGATGGAATTGAGGCGATGAATTTTTTGCATCAAAAAGGTGAATATGAAAAACAGCATCGTCCAGATCTTATATTATTGGATTTGAATTTACCTCGCAAAAATGGGAAAGAAGTATTGAAAGAAATCAAATCTGATCTTGAATTAAAAGCTATTCCTGTTATTGTTTTAACTACATCAGAAGAAGACAAAGACATTATCGAATGTTATCAAGATCATGCTAACTGTTATTTGACTAAACCGATCGATTTAAGAGATTTTTACAAATGTGTAACGGCGATTGATAATTTTTGGTTTCAATTTGTCCGTTATCCTGTTAATTATTAATATTCATGGTCATATGGTTTCTTCCCTAATTTGTTTTAAAATTCTTTTAGTTGAGGATAATTTGCCTGATGTTATTATTCTTAAAAAACAGTTTCAAAAATTACAGACTCTTTCCGTTAAATTAACTCATGTATCTACTTGTCGAGATGCTATTTTTTCCCTTCAAAGTCATGATTTTGATGTTATTTTATTAGATCTATCTTTACCTGATAGTCACAATTTAGATACAGTAAAAACTATTTATAGTCATAGTGGAGATATTCCTATTCTTATTTTAACGGGTTTAGATGATCAGGTAACTGCGATCGCATCTGTAAGAGAAGGAGCACAAGATTATCTTGTAAAAGGACAAATTAATTTAGATAATTTACAAAGGTCAATACGCTATGCTATAGAGAGAAAACAGAGATTAAAAGAGATTAATATTTTAAATAAGAAACTATCTACATCTAATCAAGAATTAGAAAACTATGCTTATATTGTATCTCATGACTTAAAACAACCTTTACAAACTATTTTAGCTAGTAGTCAATTAATTTTACATTTAGAAAAAAATTTAAAGGAACAATCTTATCAATTATTAGAGTTTATTTTAGCTTCAACAAATCAAATGAATAAGCTGATTGATAATCTGCTTTCCTATGCTCAAATTAATAAAAAAAGTATTGAGAAAGAGATAGTCTGTGTAGAAAATATTATTAAAAATGTCATGAAGTTTTTAAATAAACAAATTCAAGATTCTAAGGCTTCAATTAATATTCAAATGAATAATAATAATAAACCAATTAAAGTTTTTTATAATAGTATTCAATTAAGTCAAATTTTACAAAATTTAATGAGTAATGCGATTAAATATATTCCCTACGATCGAACTCCAGAAATACAAATTACTATAGAAAAAAAAGAGGAAACATGGCTATTCATGGTTAAAGATAATGGTATTGGTGTTAAACCAGAAGATCAAGGTAGAATATTTGAAATGTTAGAAAGAGTGGACACCGATAGAAAATACTCAGGCAGTGGTATCGGTTTAGCTATCTGTCAAAAAATTGTTGAAATTAACGGTGGTAAAATTTGGGTAGAATCAATTTTAAATAAAGGATCAACATTTTTTTTTACCATCCCCATTTTAGCAATTGAGAATTGAGAAGTAATGAATCGATATTCTCAGACTTTCGCCCGATGCTTTGAAATAAGTTTCAAAGTGAGTTATGTTAAAAATTCCTAATTATCAAGATGGTTAATCAACAAACTGCTATATATCGTATATTAGATGCTAACCTCGATCGAGCCAGAGAAGGATTAAGAATTATCGAGGAATGGTGTCGTTTTGGCTTGAATGACAAAGAAACTGCGGCTACTTGTAAAGAAATGCGCCAAGAATTAGCTAGTTGGCATACCAATGAATTGCGTACAGCAAGAGATACCCCCAATGATCCGGGTACTGACTTAACCCATCCTCAAGAAGTTGAAAGAGAAAGTTTACAAGATTTATTACAAGCAAATTTATGCAGAATACAAGAAGCGCTAAGAGTTTTAGAAGAGTACGCTAAATTATACGAAGTTGAGTTTGCAGGTGCGATGAAACAAATGCGCTATCGAGTTTACACTTTGGAAAGTAAATTGTTAGGCCAATCTCGGTTTAAATTATTAGATCAATGTTCATTATATCTAGTGACTTCCCCTGTAGATAATTTTTTCGCCGTAGTAGAATCAGCTTTAAAGGGAGGTTTAAAATTAGTACAGTATCGTCATAAAGATCAAGATGATTTAATCAAATTAAAAGAGGCTTATAAGTTAAGACAGTTATGCAATAACTATGGTGCTTTGTTTATTGTAAACGATCGAATCGATCTTGCCATGGCAGTTAACGCAGATGGAGTACATTTAGGCCAAACAGATTGCCCTGTAGGTTTAGCTAGACAAATCTTAGGTTTTAGTAAAATTATCGGTAAATCCACCACTAACCCTCAAGAAATGGCAAAAGCTATCAGTGATGGTGCTGATTATATCGGAGTAGGGCCAGTTTACGAAACACCGACAAAAGCAGGTAAAAAAGCTTCGGGATTAGAATATGTCCGTTATGCTCAAAATAATTCCACAATTCCTTGGTTTGCCATTGGTGGTGTAGATAGTAATAATATTCGAGATGTCATTAAAAGTGGAGCAAAGAAAGTCGCAGTAGTAAGGGCGATTATGGAAGCGGAAAATCCAACAGAAGCAACAAAAAATCTTCTCAAAAACTTTTAATGTCCCCTTCTGTTTCTCCTCTTATCCTCTTTAAAAGCTCATACTGTAGATAGAATCTAAAAAATTATTCCCATTCAAAACACAGATAGTGTCAATCACACTTCAAAAGAGATAGAGATTGTAGTGATATAATCGCTTTAGTTGAACCATTAATCAATACTAATTTAAGAAAATGATTTTAAGCGAAACAGAAGTTAGAGAAAAACTATCAACCCTTCCCGATTGGATTACTAGAGATGGAACTATTAATGTTACTTACAAATTTAAAGATTTCATTCAAGCGATCGAATTTGTAAATCGTCTAGTAGTCCCATCAGAAAAATCAGGACATCATCCTGATATTTTTATTTCTTACAATAAGGTAACTATTAATCTCACATCCCACGATGAAGGTGGAATCACTCAAAAAGATTTTGATCTTGCTCATGAAATTGTTGATATTGTTAATAGTTTAATGATTAAATAATCGGGAAGAATCCATAGGAGAAAGGAATTTATTAATTTCCAATTCCCCATTCCTAATTTATTCAAAACCCATAATTCGAGCTACTTCTTGTAAATCTGCTTTAATACCCGATCGAATGCCACTTTCGCTAGTTTTCATGGCATTATCAGGATCTTTTAAGCCATTACCTGTTAAAACACAGACAACTGTACCATTATCAGGAATTTGCTCTTTTAATTTTAGTACTCCAGCAACAGAGGCAGCACTAGCTGGTTCACAAAAAACTCCTTCATCTCGTCCTAAAATACGATAGGCTTCCAAAATTTCGCTATCGGTAACGGCGTTAAATTGTCCGTTAGATGCTTCTCTGACTCCTAATGCTTTTTCCCAGTTTGCAGGATTTCCAATTCTAATAGCCGTGGCTACAGTTTCTGGTTTTAATACTTGATGTCCTTCCACAAAAGGAGCTGAACCGGCCGCTTGGAATCCCATCATTTGTGGCAGTCGATCGCAACGATTTTCACTATGATATTGACAGAAACCCATCCAATAGGCTGTGATATTTCCGGCGTTACCCACAGGAATAGCTAACCAATCAGGCGCATAACCCAAAGTATCTACCACTTCAAATGCTGCGGTTTTTTGTCCTTCTAAACGATAAGGATTGACAGAATTAACTAGGGTTACAGGGTAATTATCAGCAATTTGACGCACAATAGTTAACGCATGGTCAAAATTACCTTGAATAGCCAAAACTTCTGCACCGTAAATTAATGCTTGAGCTAGTTTTCCCAAGGCTACATAGCCATCAGGAATAATTACAAAGGCTTTCATTCCAGCTCTGGTAGCATAAGCCGCCGCCGCCGCCGAAGTATTGCCTGTACTTGCACAAATTACAGCTTTTGCTCCTGCTTCTTTGGCTTTAGAGATTGCCATTGTCATACCCCGATCTTTAAATGATCCAGTAGGATTCAATCCATCATACTTTACAAATACTTTCACGTTACGACCGATCATATTGGAAATAACGGGGACAGGAATTAAAGGGGTATTACCCTCTCTTAAGGTAATAATAGGAGTTTCTGGAGTGACGGGCAAATAGTGTTTATATTCCTCAATTAAGCCTCTCCAGCCTGTTCTTAAATGATGACTTGTGTTAGTTGGATGAAATTTCGTCGCTACCACGGGTATTAAATATAAATAGACAATACTTTCAATTATGCCATAAATGGGAATTATAAAAATTCACAGTCATTATTTTTCAATTTGACACTATTTCTACATTGTCAGTTATTACGATATGAACCATTTTGCTAGATAATAAATCAATTAGTTATTTCCCTCGATCGATGTGAATAGTAGTAAGAAAAAATCCTTAGCCAGTATTGCCGGAATAGTCGCTATAGCGACTTTTATTAGTAAAATATTTGGGTTGGTGCGTGAACAAATCGTCGCCGCAGCTTTTGGGGTAGGTATTGTTGTTAATGCCTATGCTTATGCCTATGTTATTCCCGGATTTTTATTAATTTTGTTAGGAGGCATTAATGGACCATTTCATAGTTCTTTAGTCAGTGTTTTAGCAAAAAGAGAACAAAAAGAAGCAGCACCCCTGATTGAAACTATTACCACTCTTGTCAGCACGATTTTATTATTAGTCACAATAATTCTTGTTATATATGCTGATAAATTCATTGATTTATTAGCTCCCGGATTAGATCCTAATGTGCGAGATATGGCCATTTTACAACTGCAAATTATGGCACCTTTAGCTATTTTTGCTGGGTTAATTGGGATCGGTTTTGGTAGTTTAAACGCTTCAGATCAATATTGGTTACCAAGTATTAGTCCTTTATTTTCTAGTTTAACTATTGTTATTGGTGTTGGCGGTTTATTTTGGTTTTTAGGAGATCAAATTAATGCTCCAGAATATATCCAATTTGGCAGTCTAATGTTAGCAGGAACAACTCTTGCTGGTGGTGTTTGGCAATGGTTAGCACAACAATTAACTCAGATTAAATTAGGCATTAGTACTTTAAAATTACGTTTTGATTGGGGTAGAGAGGGGGTTAATGATGTCATGAAAGTAATGGCACCGGCAACTCTTTCTTCTGGAATGTTACATATAAATGTTTACACTGATTTATATTTTGCTTCCTATATCGAAAATGCGGCAGCGGCGATGCGTTATGCTAATTTTATTGTTTTAACTCCTTTGGGCATTATTTCTAATATGATATTAGTGCCTTTTTTGCCAGTGTTTTCTCGTTTAACAAGTCCTGAAAATTGGGAAGAATTAAAAGTAAGAATTAGACAAGGACTAATTTTGTCCGCTTTAACAATGCTTCCTCTCACTGCTATTTTTATGGCTTTATCTAATCCTATTGTGAGAATTATTTATGAAAGAGGAGTGTTTAAATCTTCTGATTCAGGTATTGTTGCACCAGTATTATTTGCCTATGGTGTGGGAATGTTTTTTTACTTAGGTAGAGATGTTTTAGTTAGAGTTTTTTATGCTTTAGGTGATGGTCAAACTCCTTTTAAAATTAGTATTGTTAATATTTTTCTTAATGCTATTTTAGATTATTTATTAGTTAAAGAATTTGAAACTCAAGGTTTAGTTTACGCTACGATCGGAGTAAATGTACTTTCTACGATCGCCATGATTTGGATTTTACATAAACGTTTAAATGGATTTCCTTTAAAACAGTGGATTTTTATTTTTACTATCTTAGTAATAGCAACTGTTATTTCTGGTTTTGCTTGTTGGGGAAGTAATGAATTTTTGTGTTTTTTATGGGGGGAAAAAGGTTTATTAATACAATTAATTAACTTATTTTTATCAAGTTTAATTGCTGTGGGAATTTTCCTCTTATTAATTATGCCTTTAAAATTACCTGAATTAGAAATTTTATTCTCTAAAGTAAGTGGCAAATTTTCCCGTAGATAATTTATATCTTTTCATTTTTAACAACTAAATATAATTTTTTACTCGGTTTTATTGATTAATAATTTGGTTTAATTTTCCACTGCGATAACCTTCTAAATCAAGAGTAACGTAAGTAAAACCTAGAGATTGAAAATGACTAACTATTTCAGGTAAATTTGCTTTCAAAACAAACTCTGTAATTTGTTGCGGTAGTAGTTCAATTCTTGCCGTGTCTCGATCGTACCTGACTCTTAAATTACTATATCCTAATTTTCTGAGATAAATTTCTGCTCTGCCAACACGATGTAATTTCTCAAAAGTAATTTCTTCTCCATAGGGAAAACGAGAAGATAGACAAGGTTGAGAAGGTTTATCCCACCATGGCAATTCCAAAATTTTCGTCATCTCTCTTACTTCCACTTTAGTTATACCAATTTCGGCTAAAGGCGATCGAACTCCTCTTTCTTTTGCCGCTTGAATACCGGGGCGATAGTCTTGTAAATCGTCAGCATTTACTCCATCAATCACATAAGGATAATCTTTTTCTAGGGCAAGAGGTTTAAGTTTATCATGTAACTCACTCTTACAAAAATAACAACGATTGACAGGATTAGATGTATAGTTTGGATTCTTCATCTCCTCTGTTTCTATCAACTCATGGTTAATACCTATAATTTGTGCTTGTTGTTGTGCCTCGTCTAATTCTTCCGGTAATAAAGAAGGTGATACTGCTGTAACTGCGATACTTCGATCTCCCAGCACGTCATAAGCAATTTTTGCCACCAAAGTACTATCAATCCCTCCAGAATAAGCAATTAAAGCCTTATCCATTGACTGAAAAATACTACGCAAGTCTTTTAATTTTTCTTGAATCATAATACGAAAAATATCTATAGTAATTTACAAAAAGATAGTTTGAACCTTTACTCTACCGTACCAAAAAAATTCTCAGATTTTTCTTAATACTATCCTCTGGAACTTACAGAATATTGCAATGTTTATCCCTTTTTATGTAATAATTCTTAAAGAACTTTTAAGATTTGTTTTACATAACGTCATGAGTGAAGCCGCCAAAGAAAAAACTTTAGCCGAACAAGCACCGCCGAGTTATGAATGTCGTTCCTGTGGTTATACTTATGTACCTTCTAAGGGTGATAGTAAAACTAATATACCAGTAGGTACTTTATTTACAGATTTACCTAGTAACTGGCGTTGTCCTGTATGTGGTTCAAGTCGTACTGCTTTTACTAATATCGGAGCACAAGATGCACCCTCAGGATTTGCAGAAAATCTAAACTATGGTTTTGGTGTAAATCAATTAACCCCCGGACAAAAAAACCTTCTTATTTTCGGGGCTTTGGCTTTAGCTATCTTATTCTTTCTCAGTTTATACGGATTGAATTAATTAGAAATTATATTTTTGGAAATAACAATGAATTTTTTATTCGATCGACTCAAACAAATTTTACTATTAGTAATAGTCGGTTTTCTCTGTGTAAGTTGTTCTAATGTACCATCTATCAGTGAAAACCCATGGAAATATATCAACTTAGATACCGATGCAATTTTAGCAGATCTAGCTTTTACCAGTGATTCTAATCACGGTTGGTTAGTCGGCACAAAAGCTACCTTGTTTGAAACTAATGACGGTGGCGATACTTGGCAACCAAAAACCATTGATCTAGGGGAAGAAAAAGTTAGTTTTACTGGGATTAGCTTTAATGATAACGAGGGTTGGATTACAGGACAACCTAACGTATTGTTACACACAGCTAACGGTGGTGAAACTTGGGAGCGTATTCCTTTAAGTGATAAACTTCCGGGTATTCCTTATGATATTATTGCCCTTGCTCCTGATACCGCAGAAATGGTCACAAATTTAGGGGCTATTTATAAAACCACTGATGGTGGTAAAAGTTGGAAAGGCTTAGTTGAAGGTGCCGTGGGCGTTGCCAGAAGTATTAATCGTTCTGCTGATGGTAAGTATGTCGCAGTTAGTGCTAGAGGTAATTTCTATTCCACATGGCAACCCGGAGATACGGAATGGACTCCCCATAACAGAACTTCTTCAAAAAGATTACAGAATATGGGCTTTTTTGATGATGATCGACTATGGTTGATAGCTAGAGGCGGACAAATTCAACTCAGTCAATCTCAAGATTTAGAAAATTGGGATGAACCGATTAACCCTGAATATTCTGCCAGTTGGGGATTCTTAGACTTAGCTACTAGACAAGGTGATGAGGTTTGGGTTGCTGGAGGAAGTGGTAATCTTCTCGTTAGTCGTGATGGTGGTTTAACATGGGAAAAAGATCGAGAAATTGAGTCTGTACCCTCTAACTTATATAAAATCGTTTTTCTTGATCCCGATCGAGGTTTTGTTTTAGGAGAGCGTGGTGTTCTGTTAAAATATAATACTCAGAATGCGGTCTAAGTTAAGTCGCAAATGTTGTACATTAGTTAAATAGTAAAAAAAATTTAGGAGGCAATGCTTTTATGGCTGGAGATACAGGTGAACGTCCATTTACTGATATTGTAACCAGTGTGCGTTATTGGGTTATCCATAGTATCACTATTCCCATGCTTTTTATCGCTGGTTGGTTATTTGTAAGTACTGGTTTAGCTTATGATGCTTTTGGTACTCCCCGCCCTAATGAATATTTCACTCAAACCCGTGAGGAATTACCAATTATCAGCGATCGTTATAAAGCAAGTCAACAAGTCGAACAATTTAGTAAATAGATAAAAAAGGTAAATAAAATATGACTAATAGTCCTAATCAACCAATTTCATATCCTATTTTTACTGTCAGATGGTTAGCCGTACATACTTTAGCCGTACCTTCTGTATTTTTCATCGGTGCGATTACCGCCATGCAATTTATTCAACGATAGGAGAGAACAATGGACAGAAATCAAAATCCGAACAGACAAAGTGTAGAATTAAACCGTACTTCCCTTTATTTGGGTTTATTATTTATTGCGGTGCTTGGTGTTTTATTCTCTAGCTATTTCTTTAACTAAAAACTAATTTAACTAATATAGGAGGTTTGATCATGGGAGAAGCAAGAATCCCTTTGTGGATTGTTGGCACAGTAGCCGGAATGGGTGTTTTAACTGTAGTGGCATTATTTTTCTATGGTGCTTATGCTGGTTTAGGTTCTTCATTATAATTTAGTTTTTGAAAAATTAAATAATTGATCGGAAACTGCTCTGGAATTAAATTCTGGGGCGTTTTTTTGTCCTAAAATTTAATACTTTCAATAAACACTAAATTTTATTATTTCCAGATAACTTTGGTTCTAAAGGTGATAAACTTAAAACTTATAACAAAATGTAGCAGTGCACAGAACGTTAGTATTGAATTTGAATACCATAAAATAGCTTAATCACCGTGATTCAATTCATCGAAATCGGTGGTTTTCCCTAAAGGTAGAAACTATCTTATTCAAAATCATAGTAAAAGTTTTCTGTCATAATTTAAAAATTCATTATATAACTAAGCTAAATTATTTATCCTATTGATAATTTATCTCTTTTCTCTCAGAAAAAGGATCATAACAATTTGCATAATTAAATTGGCGTAGATTATGATTATTTATTATTGAATTGTATTTATAATTTATTTTATTTAGTTCTTGCAATTAAACATAAATATAACAGTCTCTTTTGGATTTGTGCAAATCAAATATTAACAAAAATGCTAAACGTCTTATATCTATATAGAACAATTCCTATAGTATAAATAAGACTTTTATACATTGTTTTAAGCAAATAATTGCATTAAATCGAATTTTTCATATAAGTAAATTTTAAATAAAATTATTAATTAACCCTTTAAGTAAAATTTTTCAATCATTGATTTTAGTTTATTAAATATGTCAACTTTACATGGTAGTTTTTTAATAAAAAATAAAGAGAAATATTTTTTTATTTGGAGTGAGGCTTGGAAGCAATTAGAAAAGGAAAAATATGATTTAGAAGCAGAATATTTATATGTTTACCCTTTTTTAATAGATAACCCAAATCAACTATATTCATTATTAAAAGAGAATAACTATCATAATGTTTGTGAAGAAAATATAGATAAATTAGAATCAAAATGGCAATGGGAAATGGTATTATTTCCATCTCAAAAAAAACCTAAATCTAAAACTGTTATTCCTCTTTTATATGAACATTATGTAACTATTCCTAATAAATTAAGTACAGTTATTTTATATCCTTGGGAAGTAGGCGGATTTAAACTTAATGTACAGGAATTATTAGGTTTTTTGGCAAAATTACCCTTAAGTAAAGTTGATCATGTTGGTTGCGATTTAAGATTTTGGAGTCATATTTATCGTTGGGGTTTAGACTTAATTTGTCGTCGTAAATTTCTCCCCGGAATAGATGAAAAAAATCATAGTTTTTGGCAACCTCTATTAGATAGTAATATTGATCAAAGTAGATTAACCCATTTTATCCAATCAATGCCTTCAATGAGTCGTTGTTATGTGGAATCAGAAGATGATCCAATTATTCCTCAACAACAAATAATTTTAGATTTTCTTCGCACAATTTTAGATGCTCAAATTCGTCAATTATTATCAAATATTTCTTTGAGTAATAATAGTGATATTACTATTCAATCATGGCTAGAATCATTAAATAATAAGGAAAAACAGAGTTTTAATTTATCTTCTCTTGATAGTAAAAGATTAAAAACTGCTTTCGATAATTGGACATTACCAATACAAGATAACTTAATTACTTCAGATTTTCAATTAATTAAAAAACAGTACCGAATTTGTTTTAAATTACAACCCCCTATTGCTACACATCAAACTGATAATTATGATAATTGGTGTTTAAATTATTATTTACAAGCATTAGATAATCCTGATTTTTTAGTCGCAACAGAAAAAGTTTGGCAACACCCTAATCCTGATTTACAAATAGACGATCGAGTAATAGAAAATCCTCAAGAAATAGTGTTAAAAGGATTAGGATTAGCCAGTAGATTTTATGAACCGATCGCCGAAAGTTTATCAGAATCTATGCCTAATTTCTGTAAATTAAACGCCATTTCGGCTTATCAATTTATTCGAGGTGTAGTGTGGCAGTTACAGGATAATGGTTTAGGCGTCATTTTACCACAAGGTTTAAATAGTGGCGTTGATGAACAACGTTTAGGAGTTAAAATTGAAGCGAAAGTTAACCTTAAAAAAGGTGAAAGATTAAACTTAAATACCCTTTTAAACTACAACTTAAAAGTTGCTGTAGGAGATAAGACTTTAACACAAAAAGAATTTCATAATTTATTAGCTCAAAAATCTCCTTTAGTGGAAATTGATGGGCAGTGGTTAGCTTTACAACCGGCTGATGTTAAAGCCGCAGAAGACATCTTAAATCAAGCAGAAAATAATATTAATTTAACCGTAGAAGATGCTTTAAGATTAAGTAGTGGTAATGGAGAAACGATCGCCAAATTACCTGTTATTGCCTTTGAAAGTAGTGGAGCATTGGCTGATTTAATTAATAGTATTAATGATAATCAAAAAATTAATATCTTACCAACTCCGAAAGGTTTTGAAGGTAACTTAAGAGAATATCAAAAAGCTGGATTTAGTTGGTTATATTTTCTGGAAAAATGGAATTTAGGTGCTTGTTTAGCTGATGATATGGGATTAGGTAAAACGATTCAATTAATTGCTTTTTTACTGACTTTAAAAGAACAAGAATTATTAACAAAACCTAATCTTATTGTTTGTCCTACGTCTGTATTGAATAATTGGGAAAGAGAGATCAAGAAATTTGCACCATCTTTAAAAGCAATTATTCATCATGGGGAACAAAGAAGTAAAGGAAAAGAGTTTCTTAAAGAAGCTGAAAAAATTGATATTATTATTACCAGTTATGCCCTAATTTATCGTGATTTTGACACTTTAAATATGGTAGAATGGCAAGGAGTTATTCTTGATGAAGCTCAAAATATTAAAAATCCTCAAGCGAAACAAACTCAAGCAGTACAAGACTTAAAATCAGAATTTAGAATTGCTTTAACAGGAACTCCTGTAGAAAATCGTCTCTCAGAATTATGGTCAATTTTACAATTTTTAAATCCAGGATATTTGGGAACACAACAATTTTTTCAACGACGTTTTACTATCCCCATCGAAAAATATGGAGATCAACATTCTTTACAAATTTTACGATCGCTTGTGCAACCTTTCATCTTACGTCGTTTGAAAACAGACAAAAATATTATTCAAGATTTACCAGAAAAACAGGAGATGAATGTTTATTGTGGTTTATCTAGTGAACAAGCCCAATTATATCAAAATTTAGTTGATGAATCTTTAGAAAAAATTAATGAAACCACGGGAATTAAACGTCATGGATTAGTGTTAACTTTATTGATGAGATTAAAACAAGTATGCAATCATCCTGCCCATTTATTAAAAGAAGAAAAACTCGATTTTTCTCCTAGATCTGGTAAATTATTAAGATTAGAAGAGATGTTAGAAGAAGTAGTTGCAGAAGGAGATCGAAGTTTAATATTTACTCAATTTACAGAGTGGGGAAATCTATTACAGCCCTATTTAAAGCAAAAGCTAGGGGTAGAAGTACTGTTTTTATCGGGGAGTACAAAAATTGAAAAACGTCAAGAAATGGTCGATCGTTTTCAAAATGATCCTCAAGGACCACCTATTTTTATCTTATCTTTAAAAGCTGGGGGAACGGGATTAAATTTAACAAAAGCAAATCATGTTTTTCATTACGATCGATGGTGGAATCCTGCGGTAGAAAATCAAGCAACCGATCGAGCTTTTCGTATAGGACAAAAACAAAATGTCCAAGTCCATAAATTCGTTTGTAGTGGAACATTAGAAGAAAAAATTAATGATATTTTAGAAAGTAAAAAACAACTCGCAGAACAAACAATTAATACAGGAGAAGACTGGTTAACAGATTTAGATACAGATCAATTAAGAAATTTATTAGTGTTAGAAAGAAATGCTATATTATAGCGTTATCACATATCTTAAAATATGCTATAATATTATGGCATTAACGGGATGTAGCGCAGCTTGGTAGCGCACTTCGTTCGGGACGAAGAAGTCGCAGGTTCAAATCCTGTCATCCCGATTTCTCCAAAATCTTTATTTACTATAGATTTTAGATTTTTTGTATTTAAGCTCTAGTGACTAAATCATAAATCATTGAAAATTAAAAGTTAAACTATATTACAACATCAAAAACGAAAAGACTAGATTATGTAATATAAAATTATTTGTGAAGATATGGAAAAGGAAAAAGTATTTATAATTGAGACAAACTGTTTCTAAATTGATTTTAGAAAATTTTTAACTAAATTTAATTGTTTTGTAGCTACGATTTTGAGCACTTTATTTTTCAAGGTTTTGTACATCGAACTGAGGTAATAACCTATCTTCACCAAAACGTTTTTTCAGTAAACTTTATTTAATTTTGTATTTTTATGATACGCTCTCCATTTTTACAAAAAGGTGACAATTTATTAGCGATCGCACCTAGTGGAACATTAAGGCAAAAAGAAAAAGAGAAATTTGAGCAAGGGTTAGAAATTTGGCAAAAAAATGGTTATAACATCGTATTAGAAAAAAATTATTTTGAACAAGAAGGTTATTTGGCAGGAAAAGATCAAATTCGTCGATTAGCTTTAAAAGAAGCATGGCTTAATCCCAAATATAAAGGAATTATTTGTGTTAGAGGTGGTTATGGTGGTGCTAGATTATTGGAAAATTGGCAGTGGGATTCTATTGCTAAGACAAAATGGTTAATCGGTTTTTCTGACATAACTAGCTTATTGTGGAGTTTATACAATCAAGGAATTATCAGCGTTCATGGTGCAGTATTAACTACATTGGTGGAAGAATCTCCAGAATCACTACAACGATTATTTGACTATCTGGAAGGAAAATCTCTGAAACCTTTATACGGAAATGGTTGGGGTAATGGTAAAGCAAAAGGAAGACTTTTAGCTGGTAATTTGACGGTTGCAACCCATTTACTCGGTACAAATATTTGTCCAGACCTTGATAATGTAATATTAGCTTTTGAAGATGTACAAGAAGCTCCTTATCGTCTCGATCGAATGTTAACCCAATGGCGATTAATGGGAATGTTTCAAAAAGTTAAAGGTATTCTTTTAGGTAGGTTTAGCGATTGTAATCCTCCTCCAAATCTTCCGAGTTGGAATGTCAATGAAGTTCTAGTCGATCGACTCCAAGATCTTAATATTCCCATTATAAGTGACTTACCTTTCGGTCATGACGGCGTAAATAACTGTTTGCCAGTGGGAGAGTTGGTAGAAATAGATGGCGATCGTGGAGAAGTTCATTTTCATATATAAGTCAACAAAAAAAGGGGCTTAAGCCCCTAACTCTAAGATTTATCTAATTTTTTCATTCATATTCAGTTGAAATCAAAGCAACTATACAATAACAGCCATTTTAACTTCATTGGTGTTAAGGATGTCTTGTAACTCGTCAGCGTCAACAGTTTCTTTTTCAATTAACATATCAGCTAATTTATCTAAAACAGAGCGATTTTCGAGTAAGACTTGTTTTGCTCTTTGATAGGCTTGATCTACTAATTTTTTCACTTCTTCATCAATGGCGGAAGCTGTACAATCAGAGAAATCACGATCGGAAGCAATATCACGTCCCATGAAGACATTACCATTTTGACGACCTAATGCAACAGGCCCAAGACGATCGCTCATACCGAAACGAGTAATCATTTGACGAGCTACCCGTGCAACTTGTTGTAAATCATTGGATGCTCCAGTAGTAACTTCTTCCTCACCGAAGATAATTTCTTCTGCTATACGACCGCCTAAAGCTACGGCCATCTGATTTTGAAGGTACGAACGGGAATATAAGCCGGATTCCATACGATCTTCACTAGGTGTAAACCATGTTAAACCACCTGCTCGGCCACGGGGAATAATACTAATTTTTTGTACAGGATCATAGTCTGGCATTAATGCTCCTACTAAAGCGTGTCCCGCTTCATGATAAGCAACTAATTCCTTACGTTTTTGGCTCATTACTCGATTTTTCTTCTCAGGACCGGCTAAAACTCGATCGATAGCATCGTTAATTTCATCCATAGAAATTTCAGTCAAGTTACGACGAGCGGCTAAAATAGCGGCTTCATTAAGAAGATTAGATAAATCTGCACCTGTAAATCCGGGAGTACGACGGGCGATTTTTTCTAAGTCCACATCACTAGCGAGAGTTTTACCACGAGCATGAACGTTCAGAATCTCAGAACGACCGGCAAAATCAGGACGATCAACTACCACTTGGCGATCGAAACGACCGGGACGTAATAACGCAGAATCAAGAACATCAGGGCGGTTCGTAGCCGCAACAATGATGATACCAGTGTTACCTTCAAAACCATCCATTTCCGTTAACAATTGGTTTAAGGTTTGTTCCCGTTCATCGTTACCACCACCTAAACCCGCACCTCTTTGACGACCAACTGCATCAATTTCATCAATGAATACAATACAAGGAGCGTTTTGTTTTGCTTGTTCAAATAAATCACGAACACGAGAAGCACCCACACCCACAAACATTTCCACAAATTCCGAACCAGAAATGCTGAAGAAAGGAACTCCTGCTTCTCCTGCAACGGCTTTAGCTAAAAGAGTTTTACCAGTTCCGGGAGGGCCTACTAATAAGACACCTTTAGGAATTTTTGCACCAATAGCGGTGAAACGTTCACCATTTTTTAAGAAGTCCACAACTTCGGTTAACTCTAATTTTGCTTGTTCAATTCCAGCAACATCACTAAAAGTAACTTGGGTTTGAGGCTCCATTTGTACTCTGGCTTTTGATTTCCCAAAGTTCATGGCTTGAGATCCGGGGCCACTGGATGCACGACGGAGTAAGAAAAATAACCCGACTAATAGTAAAATGGGGAAAAATAGACTACTTAAGGCTCTGAACCAGAAACTTTCGTCACTTTGAGGTAAAACAGAAATATCTACCTTATTTTCGGATAAAATGTCAATTAATTGGGGATCATTAGGTAAATTTACTAAAAATCTTTGTCCGTCTCTAGCAGTGGCTACCGCTTGAGTTCGATCGGCACTTAGGTTAACTCTTTCTACTTGATCACTTTGAACTTCACTAATAAATTGACTATATTTCCAACTTAATTGATTTGTTTGAGGTCGATCGAGAAAAACTGTTCCTAGTGCCACCACTACAACGGCTAAAATGGCATACAGACCGATATTGCGCCATTTCTTGTTATTTTTGCTCACAGGTTAATAGCCTCCTATACATTTATGTTTATTTTATCAATTACTCTTATTATTGGGAGTTTTGAGCTTATTTTTAATATTCCTACAGTCTATGTTAACTTATGTTAAGAAATTTTAGGGTTTTTTCTCAGAAAACTGATCGGGAATGAAGAATTGGGTGTTAACCCTTAGATATTAGAGATTAGGCGTTGATCAATAGCCATCTCTAGAAAATATTTTATCCTTTTGTAGTAAGGGCTTCAGCCTTTATTTTCTGAATTGTTGAAGATGTCTAATAACCCACGTTGAAATAAATTTCAACACTAACAGCATAAGTCTGCTAAAGTGACTAAATAATTCATTCACTGTTTACTATCAAAGAATGTCTCTGCCAATCAGTATTTTTCTCACTTCTAACATGGCAGAATAGGTGGGAATAATATACAAAGTATCATTTTTTTGAGTTAATTCTAAGGCTTTATTAATAGCATTTTGTAGAGTTTCTTCTACTATTAAATTCATAGAAGATTGAAGAGTATCAATACTATATTTTAGTCGCAATGCCATGTCATAAACTCGATCGCCACTAACTATAATATTTCCTCCCATTTCTACTAGCTTTTCTGTATCAACATCCCATATCCAAGAAACATCAGTACCATCGGGAATACGATCATTTAATACCATTAAAATTGTACTGGATAAATTAACTTGCCTAATGTCATTTACTGCTCTAATAGTTTCATTCATGCCTACTGGATTTTTAGCTAATAAAATACGAACTTTTTTATCTTTAATTGTCAATTCTTCCGCCCTGCCAAAAGCCGCTTTAAAATTAGTAATAGTATTATTTATAATATCTCTTTCTATACCGATCGTTTCGGCTAATAATCCAGCCGCTAAAGTATTATATTTATTGTAAACTCCGATTAAAATTTGTGACCATTCACTACTATTTACTGCTAATTTACTCTTAGTAAAATCACAACTTGGACAATCATAATCTCCTAAGTGAGAAATATAAACCCCCTGATAATTAAGAGATGTACCACATTTTGGACAATAAATAGAATCCACTGCGTGGGGTATTTCCTCTAAGTATAATGCAGGTTCATTTAAGCCAAAAAATAAAACTTTTTGAGAGAGATTTTGACCTAGATAACAAAGGGTTGGATCATCTCCATTTAAAATAATATAAGTATCTTCATTTAAAGGCTCGATCGCATTTTGCCAACGGTAACTAATACTGTCAACTTCTCCATATCGATCGAGTTGATCTCTAAATAAATTTAATCCTAAAATATGAGTAGGATTGCATTGTTTTAAAGCTAAAGGTAAAACATTTTCATCAACTTCTAAAATAGCATAATCTGCTGTTAATTTTCCCCATAAATTACTGTGCATAATTAAACAAGTAATTAAACCATTAATTAAATTTGCACCAGTAGAATTATGAATAACTTTATAACCGTTATTAACTAATATATCTTTTAATAATAATGAAGTTGTCGTTTTTCCATTTGTACCTACCACAAAAATTAAACCTTTACTTAATTGCTTTGATAAAAGACTTAATAATTTAGGATAAAAACGACTAGCAATTTCACCGGGCAAAACACTAGCAGAGCCCAACTTAAATAACTTAACAAAACCCGTAATTATTTTTGCCGTGGCAACAGCTAATCCTAAACGTAAATTTTCAATAATATTCATTTTAATTATGTTTTATTGTTAGTTTTTTATAAATATAATAAAAAGTGAGTCTTTCTTACTACAGAAAATACATCTTTATAATTTCACATTTAGCTCGGTTTTTTTGTAACTATTGGTATTTCTTGAGATTAAAGTTATTGCCCCTTGTTTTTTCTTATGTTATACATTTATACTTTATTCTCTATATATGCCACTCTACTTAAAAATAATCGATCGAGGATGAAAAATTTTTTAATCCTGTTGTTTCCATACCAAAAAAATGTAAACTAAGAAACAGTCAAATAGTCTGTCTTGATTTTAGTTACTCATTTAAGTAAAAATAGCATACAGATTAATAATTAAAACTAATATTGAAAAAAATATGAACCAAGAAGTATTAAAAAAAGTGCAGGAAATTGTTGTTGAACAATTAGATGTTGATGCTGACAAAGTAACTCCAGAAGCTAATTTTGTTAATGATTTAGATGCTGACTCCCTTGACGTAGTGGAATTAGTTATGGCTTTAGAGGAGGCTTTTGAAATTGAAATTTCTGATGAAGAAGCTGAAAAAATTACTACCGTAGCCGATGCAGTAACCCATATTGAAAGTAAAACTCAAGCGGCGGCTTAAAATTAATTGTACCTTAGATCCAAAGTACAAGATAAGAGGCAGGAGACAGTATATAAAGTTTTGGCGATAAATTTTTAGGTATTAGCAAAAGTGAATATTAAGAAAATAAATGTTAAATAAATAGAACTTTCGCAAAAATAGTTTTTTCGCCCCTAACCCTCAGAATTGTTGGAATCAAGGGGCTGATGCGTAAGTCGTGATAAATCCAATTTTCTTGTTTTTCTTAATCTAATACCTAATACCAAAAACTTTAGTAACAATTCAAGTTCAGAATTTGTTCAGAATTTAACTTATAAAAAATTGGTGATGTCTGTTGTTAACAGCATATATATAATTATTTTTAGAAAACTATGAGTAATGGACAACTAAAAAGAGTTGTAGTTACTGGGTTGGGCGCTATTACCCCGATCGGTAATACAGTAGAAGCCTACTGGCAAGGTTTAAAAGAAGGTCGTAACGGTATCGGTATGATTACTTGTTTTGACACATCGGATCATGCTTGTAAAATTGCAGGAGAAGTTAAAGACTTTGATCCTCTATCATACATGGATCGTAAGGAAGCGAAACGCATGGCAAGATTTTCTCAATTTGCCGTTGCCGCCAGTATTGACGCGCTTAAGGATGCAAACTTAGTGATCAATGATGAAAATGCCGATGATGTGGGTATCGTTATTGGTACTGGGGTTGGTGGGTTAAAAGTGATGGAAGAACAGAACGAAGTATTATTAACTAAAGGACCAGGGCGTGTAACTCCTTTTTTAGTACCGACGATGATCTCGAATATGGCCGCTGGTTTGACGGCCATCCATGTAGGAGCAAAAGGGCCTAATTCTTGTTCTGTAACCGCTTGTGCGGCCGGCTCGAATGGGATTGGGGATGCTTTTCGTCTTATTCAAGGAGGCTATGCTAAAGCCATGATTTGTGGTGGTACAGAAGCGGCGATTACTCCTTTGGCGATGGCAGGCTTTGCTTCTGCTAAGGCTTTGTCCACCCGTAATGATAGTCCAGAAACCGCTAGTCGTCCTTTTGATGTCGATCGAGATGGTTTTGTTATGGGTGAAGGTGCTGGTATTCTTATCTTAGAAGAAAGAGAATATGCGATCGCACGAGGTGCAAAAATTTACGCTGAAATGGTGGGTTATGGTATGACTTGTGATGCTTACCACATGACTTCTCCCGTGCCTGAAGGATTGGGGGCAACCAAAGCTATAGAATTAGCCTTAAAAGACGGTAACTTAACCCCTGATCAAATTAGCTATGTCAATGCTCATGGTACAAGTACTTCTGCAAATGATACTACAGAAACAAAAGCGATTAAACGGGCTTTGGGAGACAACGCCTATAAAATTGTCGTAAGTTCCACAAAATCGATGACAGGGCATCTTTTAGGCGGTTCTGGAGGTATTGAGGCAGTAGCTACGGTATTGGCTATTTATCACGATCGAGTGCCACCTACAATTAACTTACAAAATCCTGATCCTGACTGTGATTTGGACTATGTACCCAACGAAAGTCGTGAGGTTAATGTAGAGGTTGCCTTATCTAATTCCTTCGGTTTTGGTGGGCATAATGTTACTTTAGCATTCAGAAAACACCTTTAATAATTAGGTGTTAGGTGTTAGCTGTTAGGAATTAATGAATTAGGAATTAATATTATAAATCACTTTTAATTGTTAATTGTTCACTATAAATTATCTCTTGAATAACAATCGAAAAGAACTAAAAATTATCTTTATTTATGATTGTGTATATCCTGAATCTTTGGGAGGTATAGAACAAAGAAACTATCAACTAGGCAAATTTTTAGGAGAAAAAGGTCATAAAATAACTTTTACTGGTTGGACAACACAAAAAAATCATCCTCGTTTAAATGATGTAGAAATTATACCTTTACCTTGGGCAGAAAAATTATACAATAATGAGGGACAAAGGACTGGATTAACTTCCCTTAAGTTTTCTCTCGCAATATTAACATTACCTCTTCATAAATTCGATGTTATTTTAACTGATAATATACCTTATATTCATTTATTTTTTCTGACTATTTGGGCAAAAATTATTAGAAAAAAAGTTATTATTACTTGGCATGAATATTGGGGAAAATATTGGTCAATTTATATAAAAAATTGGTCTTGGTTTATATTTTATTTCATTGAATTTTTATCGGCGCAGTTAGGGCAAAAAGTTATATCTGTTAGTGAATTTACTGCACAAAAACTTAAAAAATCAAGGTTAAAATCTGACACGATCGAGATAGTTTATAATGGTATTAATCTTAACTATATTTCTTCTTTAAATTTTGCTAAAAATTCTAATAAACCTCCTTTAATTTATGCGGGAAGATTAATGAAGGAGAAAAGAGTTGATTTATTATTAAAAGCCGTTGCTCTTTTTGTAGAAGACAATAATTATTCAGGGGTTATTTTACAAATTATTGGAGATGGAATAGTCAGACAAGAATTAGAAAATTTAGCACATAAATTAGGCATTTTAGATAAAGTTAAATTTACTGGAAAATTAGATACTATTGAACAAGTATGGCAGGAAATAAGTCAAGCCAAGATAGCTATTCAACCATCTTTAAGGGAAGGTTTCGGTATTTTTCCACTGGAGGCGATCGCATTAGGAACACCTGTTATATATTGTCGTAGTAAAGAAAGTGCGGTGAGTGAGATTGTGAGAGATGGTATAGAAGGAATTGCCGTTGACGGGGAGATAAATGAATTAAGGAATGCGATCGAAAATTTATTATATAATGAATCAGAATTAAAAAGGTTAAGTGACAATGGCAAATTAAGAGCAAAATCTTTTGATTGGGAAAAAATAGCCCATAAATTAGAGCAAATATGCTTTGATTTTTTAGAAAAATAAAAAAGAGATAATGAAAAAAAAGTCTTATTATGAGCAATTAATAGATAGAATATATAGAAAAAAACAAATTATAAAATTTAGTGCTGTTGGTGGTTTATGTTTAACTTTTAATCTGGCTATTTTGTGGATTTTAACAGATTATTTTAAGGTAGAAGATTTAACAGCTACAATCATCGGCTTTTTTCTTTCTAATTTACTTGGTTTTTTGCTTAATAAATACTTCACTTTTAAAGTTACTAACACTAATATTTTCAAAGAAATCTATAAATATTATGCCGTAATGACTTCGAGTTTTATTGCCAATTTAATGCTAATGTTTATTCTAGTAAAAATCTTGCATATATGGGTTATATATGCCAGTTTGATTGTCTCAGTTATTTTTTACGTTTATAACTATTTAATGCACAAAAATTGGAGTTTTAAATAATAGAAAAGTTTGTTGCAATCTCATTGACTTTCTATTTATAGTAAAGTAAGTTGTTAATTTTAGTGATAACATATTTAATGGACTTTTTGGGTGTACAAAATAAAAGATGACAAGCGATAATTTTGCATGGCTACATAGAGGTATTAGTGATATTTTTCCTCATCAACCAGAATCAGATAATATTTGCGATAATTTAGAACAACTTTGCACGAAGATCGATCGACCTTTAAGGGTAAAATTAGGAATTGATCCTACTGGTACAGATTTACATTTAGGTCATAGTATTCCATTTCGTAAATTAAGAGCATTTCAAGATCAAGGACATACTGCTGTTGTTATTATAGGAGATTTTACCGCACAAATAGGTGATCCCACAGGCAAAGATAAGGTGAGAAAACAACTTACCCCTGAAGAAGTTAAACAAAATGCGGAAACTTATTTGAATCAATTACGCCCAATTTTAGATTTTGATACGCCCGATCGACTGGAAATTAGATATAATTCCGAATGGTTATCAAGTCTTAATCTAGCTAAAATTCAAGAGTTGTTAGCCACCATGACAGTACAACAAATGTTAGCAAAAGAAGGTTTTAACAATCGCTACACTCAAGAAACCCCTATTTACCTTCATGAATTTTTGTACCCTCTCATGCAAGGCTATGATTCTGTTGCCGTCAATGCAGATATAGAGTTAGGAGGTACAGATCAAAAATTTAATATTGCCGTTGGTAGAGATTTACAAAAATATTTCGGACAAAAACCCCAATTTGGAGTATTGTTACCTATTTTAATTGGTACAGATGGGGAACAAAAAATGTCTAAATCTCTTAATAATTATGTAGGTTTAAAAGAAGATGCTTTGTCTATGTATTCTAAATTAGAAAAAACTCCTGATGCTTTATTAAGTAATTATTTCGAGTTGTTGACAGATTTATCTTTAAGTGCAATTCCTGAAAATCCTAGAGATGCACAAAAATTATTGGGAGTAGAAGTCATATCACAATATCATGGTAGAGAGGCCGCATTAACAGCACAAAAAACAGCCTTAGAAATTATTAGCAATCAAAATCTAGCGAATGCGGAAGCAGTACCAGAATTTTCTCTTGATAATGTGGAATTTCCCGCCAAATTATTCTATATTCTCAATGTTAGTGGTTTAGTTAATAGTAGTGGCGATGGTAGAAGACAAATTCAAGGTGGTAGTGTTCGATTAGATGGCGATCGAGTTACAGATCCTAATTATACTATTGAATATTCATCGGAATTAACAAATAAAATTTTACAAGTAGGCAAGAAAAAATTTATCAGGCTAACTTGATTAATAATTGATAGTTGACAATTGATCCATTCAAGGTTTAAATCCTCCCCTTTTTAAGGGAAAAAGATCAAAGTTTTACCTTTGACAATTCAATCAAGAGCAAATTCTAGGTTCGAGAGTTTTGTCAACTGCACATTGTACATTGTTTATTGTCCATTGTTAAAAACAACTTTAGGCTTAATTAATTGTCCTTTTTCATCAATTGTTAATTCACTGATGCCGATAAACTCTGAAAGATGATTATAACTTCGATAAAATTGGTTTAAAGTTTCTTCTTCTAAGAGTATTTTTTGTCCTTGATTCCACCGTTTACTTTCTTCTTCTTCCAAATAAATACAAGGTAAATTTTGTAAGGGATTATCGAGATTTATTAAAGTAAAACGATTAGCTTTTTTTGCTTCTATAATATGATCAAAACTATAGCTATTTTCTAAGCTCATACCACAGCTAAGAGTTCTATTTAGAAGGGCTAAAGTTCCACCTAAACCAATTTTTTCTCCTAAGTCTCGTGCGATCGATCTTATGTAAGTACCTCCACCACAAAAAATATGTAAATCTAATTCTGGAAACTCTCCATCCTGCCAATTTAAAACCTCAATATTACTGACTGTTACTTGTCTTTTAGGTACATCTATTATTTCTCCTTTTCTAGCTAATTCATATAGCTTTTTACCATCTTTTTTAATAGCACTATAAGCAGGAGGAAATTGCTCTATTTCTCCGATAAAATCTTTTAAATAAGGTGTTATTTTTTCTAAAGTTAAGTCAAATGCAGAATTTTTACTAATTATATCCCCTTCTAAATCATCTGTTGTGGTAACAATACCAAACCTAATTTTTGCCTGATAAGCCTTGTCTGTGGGTAAAAACTGTAATAAACGGGTAGCTTTACCGATGGCGATCGGTAACACACCTGTAGCTAAAGGATCTAAAGTACCACCATGACCAATTTTTTTTGTATTTAGAATTTTTCTCAATTTGGCAACACAATCATGAGAAGTAAAATTTTGTGGTTTATTAAGGTTAAGAAAACCATCCATTTAATTAATAATTATTTATATTATAAAATACTGAAACTATGGAAATTTAACTATAAATTATTATGGCAAAATTTAATATATATTCTGCTTTAAAAATAATAACTTAGTCCTTTCTTTAGAGTTATATTTATGACTTTTTTTGTTATCTTATAAGTGAGTAATGAAAGACTAATAACAGGATGTTAAATATCATTATCTCGTTTTTTTGAGTATATTTTGTACTCATCAAAATAAGCAATCCGAAGACTATAAAATAATAATAAAATCGTTGCTATAATAATCAGAATAGCCCAAAACCAATGGGGTAAGAATAATTGTTTTGCAATTTGTCCTGTATCCGAAGTCATGTATCGCCCATTAATTACTGCATTATTCATAAATAAATAACCAATTTGATGATAGCAACTAATAATCGCTTGAACTCCTAAAAATTGAATGGCAAAACCTTGTACTTCTTTATCTGTTTTATAACTTAGATAAATAATTCCTAATCCCCAAAGAGTTATCGCTATTATACCAAAGAAAGACCTTACCCATAAAAGTACTGAAATAAGTAAAAAACAACCTAAAAACATTAAAGTATAATGGGCAGTTTTATAGCGACGACTTGAAATAATAAATAGTGAACCTGCGATCGCAGGGCCTAAAAGTCCTCCGGCTGAAACTAATGCTCGTCCGATTCTTCCTAAAAACAAATGTCCTGAATGATAAGCTACTCCAGATCCATTACTAAATAATACTAATTTCTGAAAATTACCTCCTAATAACATGGCAGTAAGTCCATGTCCCATCTCATGAAACCAAGTTGCTAAAATACTGAAAGGATATAGTATGTAATTTCCCCAAGAAAATTGCCATAAAACTATCGTGGTTACTGTTGCCGCTATCAACCACGAAATCCCCATTTTTTCTTTTGAAAAAGTAGTTTGAGGGAGTGAAGAAAGATCTCTATTATTCATTTTCAGTATAAATAAAAATAATCTGAACCATTATTTTCATTGTAACTATATTATTTTTGAGATACACTAACAATAAAAACAAAAAAAGCTAATGAATTAATCGAGGATCGAGTAAAGTGGCTTTATCTGGTTCTCTTTTAAACCAAGGGGCTGTTTTTTTACAAATCTCTACTAACATTAACATAACTGGCACTTCAATTAAAACTCCCACGACTGTAGCTAATGCAACCCCAGAATTTAACCCGAATAACATTACAGCAGTGGCGATCGCCACTTCAAAATGATTACTAGCCCCAATTAATGCCGCAGGTGCAGAATCTTCATAGGATAAATTAAGTTTTAAAGCGATAACATAGCTAATTAAAAAGATAAAATTAGTTTGAATAAATAGAGGAATTGCTATTAATAAAATATGCAAAGGATTATTAACAATTAGTTCTCCTTTAAAAGCAAATAAAAGGATTAAAGTTAATAATAAGGCGGAAATTGCAATGGGAGAAAGATATTGTAGAAATTTTGTGTCAAACCATTTTCTGCCCTTATATTTAAAAATCCAATAACGACTAAAAACAGCACAAATTAAAGGCAATCCCACATAAACTAACACCGACAATACGATCGTTTCCCAAGGTACAATTAAATTATTTACTGATAATAACCATTTACCCAAAGGTGCATATAAAAACAACATAGCGGTACTTTGAAAAATTTTTAATCAAAAACTGCTTGAAATCCTCTCAGATTAAAGCATTTACGTCAACACTATAAAAATAGCTGAAACCCTGGTTATAAAAGGAAAGGCTATCAATCGAAGTAAAGTCTTTGATTAATAAAGGTTTGAAACTAATATTTTGATATTTTTTTGTTTAAGTACCGATAGCAAGAGAATTAACTGCTACCATCACTAAAGTATGTGCTTGATTGCCATAGGAAAGATAACCCCACATTAATACCATTGCCGTACAAGGAGCAATACCTAATAAAATACATCCGGCAATGTAAGAGTTTGCCAAAGTAACTTCAACTCCTCTGATAACTTCTGTTTGAGTCAGTAAGGGAAAAAATAAACCACCTAGAAAAAATTGAGCAAAAATAACCATGGTAAAAGGTTTAATTAACCAATTTACGACTAAAGTTAATAAGACAGGTTTTGGAGTTTGTATCGCTTTCATTGCCTGAGAAAAGTCTATTTTTACCATGATAGGATACATCATAAAAAATAAACAAATTGCGATGGGAATAGAAACGTTATATATACTCATTGCATCAAGAGTTTTGGCGACGGTTGGGAAAATTCGCCCTAAACCAATTCCCAAAATAATACAAGCAACAACCCACAAAGTTAAATATTTTTCAAAGAAACTAAGATTATTACCTGCTTTTACCAAAGAGGGCTTTACTGAATTGTCCATAAATACTAATCAAAAAAAATTGTTTTAATATCTGTCATAACTTAACACATATAATGTTATCACTTTTACTAAAACAATAAAACTTGATTTGAATATCTTACATAAAGTTAGTTGTTAGTTTTTTAAACTCATCTTTCACCTTTTAAGCAGGATATGTTATCTCTTTTTTTGTTAAATTAATGTTTAAATCTGCAAATTTATTCGATAAATTTTCGTTTCTGCGCACTCTAATTAAATAGTAACCTTTATTTTTTATAGCCATTGTATTCTGTTTTAATTCACATAGTTTAAAAAAACTAATAGGTAGGCTACATCGATCGTAAACTGTGATATAAATATCGTAAGTTTTGAGAGTAAATTCATCAACTTCAATGATTAATGATTCTCCTTTATCTAAATAATCATAAAAAAATTCAGTATCCGTTGCACCTACGGGCAAAAATTCATTTTTAACAAAAGATTCAGATAAATATTTTCTATATTTAAAAATTGTATAAATATAATAATGAATGGCTAAAAAGTAAAAATTTTTACGGTTAATTAAAGTTTCATAAAATCTATTACTATCTTTAGGTATTTCTTGTTCAAAAGTAATAGTTTCTCCATCAATTTTAACTGCTGGTAAAATTAGTCGATCGAAATAGTTATAATATCTTAAACCAATAGTATATTTACCTTTTTTGAGGTTAATAGAATGCCAATCTTCTTCTTTATTAACTTGATTAGATTCAATAGTTGTTATAGTTTGATAATCAGGAAAATTATAAAAAATAGCAATCCATGATTCACAGGAATTATTTCCAGATTTTAAGTCGATACTTAAAGAATTATTAACAGAAAAAGGGCCTAATGTACCAATAATGGCATGAGTATTCCAACGGGGAGCTTTTGTCATTAATACTCCTAAATTAAGACTAGATGCGACTAAATCATTATCAATAACCCGCCATTGTTTTGATTTTTTCTTGTTAAAAATTAAATATAAAGTATATAAATTTCCTATAAAAAGTTTATTAATTTTAGCAAAAATAAAAGATAAAAAAGCTAAAAGAATATCTAAAGTGAAAAAAAGATTAGCAGTATTCACAATTTTAAATTAATCTTAAAATAAGAGTGGATAAATTTTGTTGTTATGTATCTCTAAATTTGATGAAAAACTATTTTTATTTCATAATACCTTTCTTTAATAATATTAGAAAGCTTTTAAATAGAATTTGGTGAAATCATTTCAAGATTTTCAAGACTAACACTATTAATTTATTCATTGCCTAATTTCCCTATAATATGATGAAGTTGTTTAAGATTTGAAATATAAAGACTTTCTGAATTCAAATCAATATTAATTAAATTCTTATGTTCTAATTTATATATTATTTGAGTACATTCTTCTAAGTTTAATTGAGCTAAATCTGCTAAATTTTGGATAGGAAAATTATAAAGTTTTACCCCTTTTTCTGTTATTTGTCCATATTTATCAGCTAAAGAAATTAAAATTGTAGCGAGTTTTACTTTTCCTGTTTGACGATAAAACTGACAATATTTTTGATATTCTGTTACTCGACTTACCATTAATTTTAAAAAACGGTTTTGTATTTGAGAATCTCTAAATAATATTTGAATAAATCTCTGGGCAGATACTTTTAAAACTTCCACATCAGAAATAGCAACAACTCTGCTATTATGATTTATACCATCTAAAACACCCGCTTCTCCTACACAGCCACCTTTTCCGATAATTTCTACTGTAATAATTTCTTGAGAATAAATATTTTCTAATTTTATCCATCCCGACACAATGAAATAAACTGCTTTTCCCCAACTATCTTCTGCAATAATGACTTCTTCCGAATCATAACTATCTCTTTCTGCCATAGACAAAAGCCATTCTATGGTTTCCGTATTCAAATTATGAAATAACGAAAAAAGTTCGCTAATTTCTTGTGTCTCCATGAAAAGTTAATAATACCTAGTTTTTAAGATTTTCTGCATTCTACTAGATTTTTGCTATGAACATTCAACAATTTATTATATGTTTCATTATTTTTTTAATAAGCAAACCAATCCCTTTAGAAGTTTCTAATTTTGATCTTCAATTAAAGGATTTTTTTGTAATTGTTAATTAACCATAAGAATTATTAAAAATATTAAGTTTTCATTATAATCCCTTTACTTTAATCTTTAAAAATGTAAAAATGGATACAGAAAATAAAAAAATATTTATTCTAAAAGTGTCTTACTAAAAAAAGTGTCGTCGTATATAAACTTATTTTTTTTGGAAGTTAATAATATGAAAATGAAATATCGTAGCAATCAATATCAATCAGAAACATCTTTATTGGAGATGAAAGAGAGTGATATTATCGGTAAATATAGAGGTTGTCAATGGAATTATAAATTACCCAGACATATTCCTCAATTACGTCCAAAATTGGGTTTGAATTACCGTGGCGTTAGTTATAGTACTTGTCCCAATGCACTTCCTATTATGAGTGGTGAAAATTTAGTAACCACGATCGAGAACTATTCCAATACTTCTTCAAAAGTGTATCACTATAAATTAGAAGACGTACATTTACAAAACTTGAGACGAAATTTAGAAAGAAGAATGAAAGTTGCAGAAGAAAATCATAATGATTATTTGCTACAGATGTTAAGAAAAGAGTCTCAGGAATTAGCCATGAGTAACTAAATGATAAAATAAAAAGACAACCAGGAAAGAAAAACTAAATTATCTTATAAATTCTTCCTCTGGTTGTTATAATTATTTTTTAAAGAGGCCCTAAACCAACTTTAGGAGCATAAATAGCTCGATCGCCTAATTCGTGTTCAATACGCAATAAACGATTATACTTAGCGACTCTTTCACTACGACACAGAGAACCAGTTTTAATTTGTCCTGCACGGGTAGCAACGGCTAAATCAGCGATCGTCGTGTCTTCAGTTTCTCCTGAACGATGACTAATAACCGATCGATAACCTTTACGAGTAGCTAGTTCAATAGTTTGCATCGTTTCGGTTAAAGTACCGATTTGATTAAGTTTAATGAGGATAGAATTAGCAATTCCTAAATCAATACCCTTTTGCAAACGGGTAATATTTGTCACGAATAAATCATCACCGACTAACTGAATTTTAGAACCAAGTTTATCAGTAAGTAATTTCCAACTATCCCAATCATCCTCATGTAAACCATCTTCAATGGAAATAATCGGATATTTACCGACTAATTCTTCCAAATAATTAATAAATTCCATGGGAGAATGAGCTGAACCATCATAAATATATTGTCCTTCCCTATAAAACTCACTAGCGGCAACATCCATCGCTAAAGCAACTTCCTCACCCGGTTTATATCCTGCTGATTCGATCGCTTGAATTAACAAATCTAAAGCCTCTTGATTAGAACCTAAATTGGGTGCATATCCCCCTTCATCTCCAACCCCAGAAAGTAAATTTTTCTCCTTTAGAACTTTACTTAAACAAGCAAAAATCTCCGCCCCCCAACGTAATGCCTCAGAAAAAGTCTCCGCACCCACAGGCATAATCATAAATTCTTGAAAATCTACGTTATTATCTGCATGAGAACCGCCATTAAGCACATTCATCATCGGTACAGGTAAGACGTTAGATAAAGGACCACCTAAGTAACGATATAAAGGAATACCTAACTCTCCAGCTACCGCCTTGGCATTGGCTAAAGATACGGCCAAAATAGCATTAGCACCTAAATTTTTTTTATTAGGAGAACCATCAAGGTTAATCATCGCAGTATCAACACCCACTTGATCAAAAGCATCGAGATCAAGTAATGCAGGTTCAATTTTGTCAAGGATATTATCAACCGCTTTTAGCACTCCCTTACCACCGTATCTTTTGGGATCATCATCTCGCAATTCATGAGCCTCAAAACTACCTGTGGAAGCACCACTAGGTACTTGGGCTAAACCAACAGCACCACTGGATAAGCGAACTTCTGCCTCTACTGTGGGTTTCCCACGAGAATCTAAAATTTCTCTAGCCGTAATTTCTTCAATCAATATCGGTTCTTGTTCTAACATTTCACCAACCTATATAATACGTAATCCATTATTGAATAAAATCTACCCCAATGATACTCTTAGAACTGTCAAAAATAATTAAGATTTGTTCTTTATTTTGACTAAATTCAACATCTAAAAATACTACGTCAGTATCGTCACTTTTTGAACCATTTCTAACACTCGTATTAGTAATTCGTTTAAATTCACCTTTACTTCGAGTAAAATTTTCCCATGCAGTTTGTAATTGCTCCGCAAAAATTCTTTCCTTTAAAAAAGGATGTAAGCGTATTCTTGCTTTGGCATAATCTCCACTACCTAAAGAATTGATGAAGTTTTGCGAAATCTCGTCGATCGTTAAAGAAGTTGGAATATCTACCCCAATTACTTCTGCATCGTCATTGAAAATGATAATCCAATCTTGAGTAACTTTCTCGAAGTTAATGGTAAAAACAGCTAAATCACTACCGGGAGTGAAGACAATTTTAGTATCTTCTATGTTTTTAAAACTACCATTTCTTTTTTGTGTATTGTCCCACACTTGTTTAATAAAATCCGGAGAGATTTCTTTTTGTAATTGAGGACTAAATAATTCTGAGAGACTATCAAATTTTTCACCAAAAAACAAATCAATAATTTTTTTGCCCTTTGCCTCAAGAGTTGCAGAGTTTTCTTGATTATTGGCTTGAGAAATTAATATTTGATTATCTGATTTCTCGGCATAACTCGAAGATTGATAGGCTATCCCTCCTAAAAAGAGAGATAAACAACTAACACTAATAAATCTACTGATTTTCATGAAAACAAGTTGTTAAATAAGTTAATTCGGGTTGTTTAAATAACATCCCACACTGAATTTTAACCCTTCTTTGTTCCCATTTACTAAAAATTATGATACCCTCACTTTCGATATAAATAGTAATTTATTTTGAATAAATAGTAATTTATTTTGACCCCATACCATCAAATCAAATATTGTGATAAGATTCTTATTGTATCAACAATAAATATATAAAAACATAGCAATAACCATTAAATGGCGGGAGGCGGATTTGAACCACCGACCTTCGGGTTATGAGCCCGACGAGCTACCTGGCTGCTCTATCCCGCGATACTTTTACTATAATAACTATAATTTTTGTATTGTGCAACCTGGTTTTTGATGTAAATTAGTAATAAGTATAGTTTTCGCAGAATGGATACGAGCGATCGTGAAACTGCACTGCGTGATCGCATTTTGGCAAAAAGAAGACTTCCCAGATGATACTTCTATTTAGATGATTAAAACATATATCAAGAGTGAATACGTTATAACTTCATTGTACATAACCAGCTTGGAGTAGGGCTTGATCACGAATGCGACAAGAATCACAGATTCCACAAGGGATTTCGTCTCCTTGATAACATGACCATGTTTCATCGATCGGTACACCTAACTTGATCGCTTTTTTAACAATCTCGACTTTTGAGAGGGTTACAAGAGGTGCAATTAATTGAGGGGGATTTCCTTCAATACCAACTTTTGATGAGAGGTTAGCCAGTTGTTGAAAGGCTTGTAAATATTCGGGGCGACAATCAGGATAACCAGAATAATCAACTGCATTAATGCCTAAATAAATGGCTTCAGCTTGAGTTGCTTCTGCTAGGGAAAGAGCGATCGCAATAAAAACAGTATTTCTACCGGGTACATAAGTTGAGGGAATTTCATCAGGTTTCAAGCCATCTTGAGGAATGGATAAATTATCATCAGTTAAAGAGGATCCGCCCCATAAAGAGAGGTTTACATCAATGATATAATGTTTTTCGATACCTAGTTTTGGGGCTAATTTTTGGGCAATTTCTAATTCTTTTGCGTGTCTTTGTCCATAACGAAATGATAAGGCAATTGTCTCATATCCTTCTTTTTTTGCGATCGCAGCACTGGTAGCAGAATCTAACCCTCCTGATAACAAAACAATAGCTTTTTTGGACATGATAAAACTCTTTAGGATTGATATGATATATTGACAATAATATTTTTTGCGTCTTTGCGTCTTTGCGAGAGATTTTTTCCCACAGTGATTTAGCTACAACGAAAAATAATTATATCAATTCTTAATCAACCTAATTTGTCAAATATGAATGTTTCTCATTCCCAAAAATTCGTGAAAGAAAAAACTGACTTAATTCCTTGTACCCCTCATATCATTGAAAAAGAACTAATTGATACTTGTAAAACTCAAATTTTGAGTAATGATAAAGCACAGAGAATGGCAGAATTTTTCAGCTTATTGGGAGATTCTAACCGTTTGAGGATTCTTTCTATATTAGCTCAACAGGAATTATGTGTTTGTGATTTGGCGGCAAGTTTAGACATGAGTGAATCGGCTGTTTCTCATCAGTTAAGAACATTAAAAGTAATGCGTCTAGTAGCTTATCAAAAAATAGGAAGAAAAGTTTATTATCGTCTTTTAGATCATCATGTTTTAGAATTATATCGATCGGTTGCTGAACATTTAGACGAAAGTGAAGATAATTGAAAATTAATTAGAAGTTGAATTCTAAACCGGTGAATATTATTTGGTTAGCTTGTATCTTAGACTACTTTATCGGTGATCCTTGGGGTTGGATTCATCCTGTACAAGTAATGGGATGGATTATTCAAGGTTATCATCAATTTATAGTCGATCGAGTGGAAAATAAACAGTGGCGAAAGATAGCAGGAGTTCTTTTAGGATTAGGATTAATAATTGGTAGCGGTGGAGTAACGTGGTTATTAATAGCAGTTGCTACCAAGATTAATTATTATGGTGGAATTGTTGTACAAGTAATTTTATTAGCTAGTTGTTTTGCCGGAAAAAGTTTGCGTCAAGCGGCGGAAGATGTGCTGTTTTATGTAAAACAAGATGATTTATCTCAAGCTCGTTATCGTCTTAGTTTTTATGTGGGTAGAGATACGCATAATTTATCTAAAGATGAAATTTTACGAGCAGTTTTAGAGACTGTGGCAGAAAATAGTGTTGACGGTGTTACAGCACCTTTATTTTATGCTTTGTTGGGGGTATTTTTTCCTGTTATTGGTTGTGTTCCTTTTGCAATCGGCTATAAAGCAGTAAGCACATTGGATTCGATGATCGGCTATAAAAAAGAGCCATTTATTGATATAGGTTGGTTTAGTGCAAAATTAGAAGATATTTTGACATGGTTGCCGTGCCGTCTCACGGTATTAACTTTGGGAGTTTTATCCGGTAAACCAATTCAACATATTACAGAATGCAAAAAATATGCTTACAAGGATCCTAGTCCCAATTCAGGATGGAGTGAAGCTATTTATGCGGTGATTTTAAGAGTGCAACTAGGAGGAGAAAATACTTATAAAGGAGAAAAGAAATATAAACCCTTGTTAGGAAAATCTGAAAAACAAATTGATATAAACTCGATCGAAAAAGCCTTATCCTTAACAAGAAATTGTTTTTTCTTATGGTTATCTGTGATCACCCTGATTAAAAAATTTTTGGTTTAGGTAGGAAATATTTTATTAACGGCACTTTAAAAAATTTTAGTACAAAAATGGCTCGAAATACACCTGAGTTCGATGTTAGAAACCTTATTATTAATAAACCTCAGTTCGATGCCAAATGTATGGGTAATAGCAAGGTATTAGTTGTTAGGTGTTACTTGTTAGGTATTAGGTAAATAATTGATGAAAAACTGTTAACAATTGATTTCACTTAGATTAATTTAATTAAATAATTCAATTGGATTTGGTATTTTTAGAACCTAAACCCTAAAGCCTAAAAACTACCTACTCTACATCAAGGATTTTTTCTCGAACTCAGGTAATAAGGATTTAACAGTGGTAGGTAAGGAGATTTTACCTTAATCAAAAATTTTATGTCGAACTGAGGTAAATTTAAGTTAGTGATGTTCACTAAAGCGAGGAGTCATGCAATAAGGACAATCTAACCACTGTTGCTCTAGTTCTGCATTACAATTACTACAAACCAAAGATGTTTTTCGTTTAGCTTTTAATTCAGATTCTAAACCGGAATCAGTAAATGTTACCCTTTCAACTTCTTCTAAAGTGGTATGCCCTTCACGAACTAAATTGAGACTATAAGCCAAAATAGTCGTCATACCTTCTTCTACAGCCGCTTCTTTAATCATGTCGGTGGTTGCCCCTTGGTTAATTAGTTTTTCTAGTCTTTCACTCATAACCATAAACTCATAAACTCCTACCCGTCCTTTATAACCACTACCGCCACATTTTATGCAAACGGTTCCATTATTTGTTGCTGTCTGTAAAGCCTCTCCATTTAATGCTTTAGCACGATAAAAAGTCACCGATTCTTCATTAGATGCAGATAGTCCAAAACGGGCTAATTCTTCTCTGGTAGGATTATAGGGTTCTCTACATTGGGTGCAAACTCGGCGCATCAGACGTTGTGCTAAGACTCCTAGTAATGCACCAGAAATCATAAAAGGTTCAACTCCCATTTCATCTAAACGAGCGATCGCACCTGCGGCATCATTTGTATGTAAAGTGGTTAAGACTAAGTGGCCAGTTAAAGCGGCTTCGATAGCAGTTTTGGCAGTTTCAGCATCTCTGGTTTCTCCAACAAGAATAATATCAGGATCTTGACGCATGAATGCTCGTAAAATAGAAGCGAAGTTCATACCTTTTTCTCGAATTACCTGAACCTGAGTAATACCAGGTAAAGCATACTCGATCGGATCTTCTGCTGTACTAATATTAACCCCCGGATCATTTCTTTCTGCTAAAACCGAATATAAACTGGTAGATTTACCAGATCCAGTAGGGCCTGTAACTAAAATCAAACCAAAAGGACGACTTGCAATATCTCTCACCTTAGTTAATGTCTCTTGATCACTGATCAAAAAATCCAAACCCAACTGAGTAGCAGAATTGTCAAGAATCCGCAGACAAACTTTTTCTCCATAACGACTGGGTAAAGTGTTCATCCGAAAATCAACTGTGCGTCCTTGAAATTTTCGACGAATTTTGCCATCTTGGGGTAAGCGACGTTCAGAAATATCTAATTCTCCCATAATTTTAAAACGAGCAGTTACGGCTGGGATAATATGCTTAGGAAGAGTAAAATATTGTCGCAAGACACCGTCTTTACGCAACCGCACCCGGAAATTTTCTTCTTGAGGTTCAACATGAATATCTGAAGCACCCTCTTGTATCGCTTTAATTAAAATTTTATTGACTAACTCAATTATTGGTGCTTGGTTGGCTTCACTAGATGAGGCTAAATCATCTCCCCCTTCTTGATCAGCATCATCTAGGGCATGATCTCCCAAATCACCGACAATATCGCTAACATCGCCTAATCTATCTAACTCTTTTTTCTGTTTCTGAGCTTCCTGTATTTTTTGCCGTTCTTTTTCTTCTTCGTAATATTTCTGTAATAATTTATCATAATCTTCTTCAGTAATAACGATTCTTTGTAATCCTAATCCTTTAGACCTTAATAACTGTTTCACATCGTCTAAAGCCTGTAAATCATCAGGATTAACCATGGCAATGACTAACATGGGAGGTTCACCGTCAATACGTTGTAAAGGTAATAATTTATGACGACGACATACTTGTATTGGTACAAGAGACTCGATTAACTCCGTCATATGCTCGGAAGCTATGTCCTCTGACTCAGGATCCACACAATCAACACCATAAAGAATTTTTAGTTCAAAAAGATGATGTTGCTTATACTGTCTGACTAATTCAGGGGATAATGCCCTTTGAGTTAATTGCTCTAAAACTTTGACAAGAGGTTTTTTCGTTTTTCTGACTTCCACAAGAGCATTTTTTAATTGTTCCTTATTAATGAATCCTGATTGTATTAATTTATTGCCGAAAGGATTAAAATAATCAGGACTAACTAAAGCTGTTCTTAATTTTTCTTGTTTTTGAGTAGAAGAAGAAATAGGGGTCTGAGTCATAGTTTTTTCCTTATATATAATTTTACAGATAACAGAAGAGAATAAATGATTAGGTATAGAAATAATTTTAAGTGAAAACGAAAGTCAGGATTCTAGTCTTAAAACTGATTATAGTTAAAAATTAGGTGACAAAACTGATATATAAAAAAAAAGATAAGATTTTGAAAAAATATTAAACAGGAGAGACTTTAAAGGCATATCTATCCTACATGATAGTATTGTTTTGCCGATTCATCCAAAGAAAGCATAACCTAAAATTCCTCTAATTCGTGCAATCTCTGAGACTTGTAAAATATGCAAAACTCAGTAGATCGAGCAGTAAATATTTGTTCTATTGCATCATGACATGACCTTGCTGTTCGGAATCCATAGCTATTTGGTTAAAATTGGGGTTCTATTGCTAATTTGACTAAGCCTTGTTTGATTCTATCTTCCATACATAGTAGCGAAACAATTGTGGCATTGACGAAGATGTTGTTTCTCTCATTTTAACCTAAAAACGTTATGATACAGGAATTATAACCTAATTACTCTTCTCATTTTATTTAACTACCGATAATCTCTTTTCCCTTTTTTCTTACCTGATTTAAAGATAATGCCAACTCCTATTCCTTCTCCTTTGATTTTAGATAAATTATTACATGATTGGCTTTTAGAAGATATTGGACGAGGCGATCGAACTACCGATTGTCTTTTTCCTGTTGAATCTCCTGTTACTAAAGCCTATTGGATCATTAAAGAAGAAGGAGTTATTGCCGGATTACCTATTGCAGAAAAAGTTTTTCAATTATTAGAAACAAATATAAAATGGCAAAATTTAGCGTCTGAAGGAGAAAAACTGACACAAAATACCAAAATCATGGAAATAGAAGGGAAAATGAAAACTTTACTCACAGGAGAAAGACTTGCCCTTAATTTAGTCATGAGATTAAGTGGTATTGCCACAATGGCAAGAAAATATGTCGAGGCGATACAAGACTATCCAGCTAAATTAGTAGATACTCGCAAAACTACTCCCGGCTTAAGAATCCTCGAAAAATATGCTTCTGGGGTGGGAGGTGCTATAAATCATCGTATGGGATTAGATGACGGTATCATGATTAAAGATAACCATATTCAAGCGGTGGGAAGCATTACCAAAGCAATCAAACTCATCAGAAAAACCATGCCTTATCCTTTAAGTATTGAGATAGAAACGACTAATTTACAGGAAGTGCAAGAAGCTATATTGAATCAAGCAGATATTATTATGTTAGATAATATGGCAGTAGAAGATATGAAAAAAGCAGTATCCTTAATTCGACAGGAAAACCCCCTTATCAAAATAGAAGCCTCTGGTAATGTCACCCTTGTTAATATTCAGAACATTGCAGAAACAGGAGTTGATTATATTTCAACCAGTGCGACTATAACTCGATCGAGTTGGTTAGATATTAGCATGAGATTCGATCGTTGATAGTGATTAACCAAAGGCTAAAATCTTTAAAATTCAACAACTTGATACACGGTACTTCCATTTTGATAAAAAGTTTGATAATAAATTCCACCACAATCATAATATTGAACATTATTTTCTTGAAAAACTGTACAGCCATCGGGTAAATAACTAACCACAACTCCCACAGGAGGAGAAATAACCGTATAAGAATCATTAACAGGCTCTAAGTAAACTCCATCGGAATAGATATAAGAAGTTGATCCTACATAAACAGTATCGTAATAAGGAGGAAGTGAATTAACTGTTGCACCCAGTATTACCCCTGTGGTAAATCCTACCGCCGCAGTCCAAGCACCCCATCCCGTTGGTGCGTAATAACCTCTACCATACCAACCGCCACCATACCAATTATCATTAACGAAGTCTTGACGATTATTTTGACGATTATTTATATTTTCATTACGGTTATTTTGACGATCTCCTCTGTTATCTTGACGATCGTTTTGAATTTGATTACGATTATCTTGACGATTACTTTGATTGTTGCTTCGGTTATCTTGACGATTACCTTGATTTTGAGTACGGTTAGCTTGACGATCGCCTTGATTTTGACTGCGGTTGGTTTGATTTTGACTACGGTTAGCCTGACGATCGCCTTGATTTTGACTGCGGTTAACTTGACGACTTTGAGAAGAATTACTAAAATTACCTCTATTTTGTACACTTGTACGACTATTGACTCTGGGAGAAGCACCCCCTCCTCTTGAACCACTTCTTGAACCGCTCGATCGATTTACACTACCACTTCTTGAACCACTGACTCTTGAACCACCACCGCCTCCTCTTCTTCCTGCATAGACAGCATCGGAGAAAATAGTTACAGTTATCAAGACAATGGTGAAAATAAAAATAAAAGATTTTTTTGTCAAATTTTTCATAAAATAAACTCCTTTTCTAACTAAGGATTAATTACAATGTAAATAATGTTTTTTCTATCTATCTCTTTTGTAATTTTTATATTTTTTTATATATAAATTATTCACTAGGAGGTAACATTTCAATTTGCGTAGTATCTTTATTTGGAGTAAATTTAAAAGTCTCATTAGTAATAGAAGGTTCAAAATTCCAATTAGAGAATAACACTGTATATTGAGGAGAATTAGGCAAGTTTTTATAGGTAATTATGGCTTTTAAAATTAAAGGTGGATCATCCTGACTAACCCATAATTGCCCGTCCCAATCATCAGTTACGATAAGTAAATGATCAGTTTCTTTTCGATTTACTAAATTACTACCAATAAATAAGGGTTTTTCTGTTGCCTTAAGAAGAACACTACAAGGATTATTAATAAATAAATTTGACATAGGGACTGTAAAACCGTATTGTTCCTCAATATCATTAACTAATTCATCAAGAGTGGAAGGAGCATTTTGAGTAGAAAATACGTTAAAATCTGGAGAAAATAAGGTAAAAGTTTTACCATCATAATAAAAATTTCTGTTGCCTTGATCTCCAATATAATTACTTTGCAAAAAACTTGGTTTTTTAACTACAACGCTTTGATAGCCACTATATTGAACTTTTGAACCTGAATTTAAGAGATTGTCATAGGTAATATCCATTTCCACCCCAAAAGATTCTTTACTTTTGAGAAAATCACAAACTTGATTTAATAATTCTTCGCTGGTTATTAATGATTGAGAATTATCATCATTTTGAGCTTGTATTTTTTCTGTCAATATAAAAGTAGTGGTAATGGTAATTATTAACGCAAAAAAGATGCGAAAACGAATCATAAATAATAAATATAGTTAATGTGATTACTAATTCTATTATTAACCTCGATCGATGATTTTGATACTAAATTCTTTAGGAAATTTATTGAAACTTATTTATTTACAAACATTGCAATTGTTGTTTTAAAAATAATTTGCCTGAATTAGTTCCATAAAAAAGTAAATCAGTCAATACTTTTAAAGGAATAATATTTTTTTCTTCTGAGGTAATTTCTATACTTAAAACTGGATCAGATTCTGCTAAAAAAAGAAATTTATCTAAATAATCTTTTACCGTACCATAATAATAATTAACATTTTCAGAGTTATCAATTTGTTCTAGTAAAGAACAAGCTCTTCTGATTAATTCATCATTTTTTTGTAATAATTCTACTAAGTACTCAATTAATATATCTAATTCTGATTTACTTTTAGGAATAACTTTGGAATCTAAATTAATACCTAATGCTAAAATTCCTAAATAAATTAGTTTTATTTTATGAGGAGTATTGTTAACTTTTTCTACATCAATTAAGTTTTCTTGTTCTTCATTCATAGGAAATATAAATAATAATATGGAGCAAATAACTTTCAATTTACCCAATAACTTTTCTTCTTTAATTGTAAAGCAAAATACCATTACTGGTTATGTTTATGACACTTTAACTTCTACCAATACCCAAGCATGGCAATTACTTTCAGAAAATATCTCCCCTCCTTTTGTGGTAATCGCTAAACAACAAACCGCAGGAAAAGGACAACGAGGTAATATTTGGCGATCGAGTTTAGGGGGATTATACTTGAGCATGGTATTAGATTTAAACTTGTCGATCGAATACATCAATCACTTAACGCTTTGGAGTATTTCTGGCATCGTAAGTGCATTAAATCAATGGGATATTCCTGTCAAAATAAAATGGTTAAACGACTTAATTTTACAAGATAAAAAATTGGGGGGAATTTTATGTGAAACTAAAACAGAAAAAAAGAATATTAAGACTATTGTAATTGGTGTAGGAATTAACTATGAAAATTCTTATCCGTGTAATGGTATTAGCCTAAATGTTTTTCTTACAAGAGAAAAAAAAAGTAGCATAAAATCATTACATCAATTAGAAGAAATTGTTACTTTTGGGATTTTAAATGGTTATGAAAAATATCTAAAATTGGGAATTAATGATATTGTTGATAATTATAATAAGTCTCTTTATAATCTTAATGAAAAAGTATTTTTAGAAAAATTTAAAGGAGAAATTTTAGGAATTAATAATCAAGGTAATTTACAAATAAAATTATCTTCTTCCGGTGCTAGTAGTAAAATAAATTTATCTCCTCAAAATTATCGTATTTCCTATCATAAATCTCCTGAACAATTTTATATAGTAACCTTAAGTGAAATAAAAGTTTAAAATTATCTCAAGTATTTAATATTCTCAGTCTATTGTATCTAAATTCTAATCGCCTTTAACAGGTCTAAAAGGATTTAAAAAATTCAGTAAAGGATATAAATTGCGAGACTGTAACCATAATTTACCATTCCCACTAAAACGACAAACTAAGCCCTCACCGCCCAAAATTCCAGTGCGCAAACTACGAAAAGATAAACCCCCCATCATCTCAACATTATAGTTAAGAGTATCTTCAAAAGCAACGATATAACCAGTATCTACCACATAACTATCTCTCACATCTACTTCAATAATAGCACCATAGGAACTAAACCAAATATCACCAACACCAGTAGCTTTTAATAAAAATAAAGATTCTCCACTAAAAAACCCTTTAAAACCTTGAAATTTTGTGTCAATTTCTACTGTTGGATTACAAGCAACAAAGCCCGATGATTGAATCATTAAGCTACAATTTCCATCCAAATAATAATTTCTTACATCACCCGGTACTCCGGGAGAAAGGTATAATTCTCCGGGATATTTTTTTGCAGTAAATTCACTCAAAAACAAAGATTCACCGCCAAACATTCTCGTAACACTTTTACCCAATCCTCCTCGCATTTTCGACTTCATTTCAATACAAGAATCCATTGCGGCCATTGCCCCAGCCTCAACAAAAACAGTTTGATTTGTCTGTAATTCTAAAATCAAAAAAGCATAAGATGGATTATGTTCTATACGATATTTTATAGATGATTGATTAGACATAATTTTGATAATTAATAACAAATGAATAATTAATAAATTTTTTCTAATTTTATGACATTATATTTCTAAAATAAAACCTATTTAATCTCCATTTTAATGTTTGTAAAAAATTAATAAAACTTTTTTTTTAATTTCTTATTATTTATTTCATTAAAATACTTTTTCACTAAATTATACACTTACTAACGAGGTGGTAATTGTGAACCCACTACACGACCAAAACCACCTTGGTTATGGGTTTGACAATAGACTTTTCCTTTTCCAAAGAAACGACAGACTAAACCTTCACCCCCTAAAAATGAACCTAGCCAATTACTTCCCACTTTAGTAACTTTAAAGTCTAAGGTTTTTTCAAAAGCCACAATATGTCCTGTGTCAACAATATATTCTCCATCTACATCAATGTCATAAATACCGCCGAAAGAACTTAAAACCACTGGGCCATAACCTGTAATACTAAGCCAAAAAATGGATTCTCCTGAAAAAAAAGATTTTAATCCTTGAAATCCTAAATCTAAATCCACTCCAGAAGAGGAGGCTAAATAAGAACCAGATTGCACTATTAATTCATTACCTTTCATTTCATAAATGATCGAATCTCCCATGAGACGAGGGGCAAGAAAAATCTCACCGTTAGGTTGATAGCAACGAAATACACTTAAAAATAAAGATTCTCCTGCCATCATCCTTTTTAAACCGCCCATAATACCCCCTCCTTTTCCTTGTCTGAGGGTAGTGCTAACATTAATAAAATCACTCATAGCAATCATAGCACCAGCTTCCGCCATTAATTCTTCCTGGGCGGCCATGGTAACTTTGACAATCGAACTATCAGGTCGTTGTAAAATTTCAATATCCATAAATTTAACGTACTTTAGGACGTAAAAAGCCGACTAAACCACTAACACTACGAGATTGAAGATAAATAGTACCTCTACCCTTTAATTTATTAACAAAACCTTCCCCAGAAGTGAGAGAGGCTAGGATATTCCCAGATAAGGCAATATTCATTTGAATACTAGAATCGTAGGCCACAAGATGACTATTATCAACAATAAATTCTCCGCTAATTTCTTTTTTGGTAATCCCCCCATAACTACCAAACAAAACTCGTCCTTTACCACTAAATTGTAATTTGAATAGACCTTCTCCGGCAAACCAACTGGCAAAACCTGCCCATCTCACTCCCATTTTTGCACCTCCTGCATGGGCAATATAAGCGCCCGGTTGTAGGCAAACGGTTTTTCCTTCGAGTTTTAGGACTTCAATGTCTCCAATGACAGACTGACTTAAAACGACATTTAAAGGTTGACGGGTTTTATTGTGAAAAACATTGACAAACAAAGATTCTCCGCCAAAAAATTTCCGCATTAGGGCTGGAATTAACCCTCCTGAAAATTGTGTACTCATGAAAACATCTGCATCCATACTTACCATTGCCCCTGCTTCAGCTATAATTCTCTCACCTGGTTCTAAAGTTACAAAAATAGTCGCAAAAGCGGGACGATATTCAATTTTATATTTCATGATTTAAGATTTAGTAATCCTGTCATATTCATAATATTAATGGATAAAGCTCGATCGAGATATAAAAAAATCATTAAGTTCTCATCTTATTGTAATAACGGAATAACGTTGTGTAATTTTAACGATCTTAAATATTAGACATCTCCAAAAATTTATAACCTTTTGACTATAGACTTTTGAAACCTATATTGAGAAGATGGGTGCATCGACTAAAAGTCTTATTATTCTGTAGAAAAATCAAGAAAAAGCAATTTTGAGGAAAAAATATGAGTTAAAATAACATCAATCACTGCTCCTGTTTTCATATTTTTACAATGTTTAATTATCAAACTTCTTATTCTTAATCTTACCAATCCACATACGGTATTAAATACTGATTCATATTTTTCTTTTTTAAGCCTAAATCTTTCTTCCATTACCTTAAATATTTTGATAATTCTAATTATATGTTCTACAAAAATTCTTTCGGAGGATATTTCTTTATTTTTTTCTTTTTCTTCTTGAGTTAACTCTCCATTTTTAGGCTTCTTTTTCGGTGTTTTTATTTGCGGTTCACTTACATATGCTTTGTCCCCACTAAATCTTTGTTTTTCATCAAACTTATCAGCATTTTCTCGACCAATAGTTATGTCAGCTTTTGGCCCAGGTTCACCAGCAACTACATCGACAATATCTTCAGCTTTTGGTAAACAAATTATCTGGCTTTTAAAAGTATGCATTTTTTTCTTTCCAGAGTAATGCTTTTTTTGCTTTTCATACTCTAAACTTCTTTCTATTTCTTGTTCTTGGGTATCTACAATTAATTCATAATTAGTTAATATTTGCTGAATTTCTTCCAGATTTTCTTCGGACTTTTTTACTTGTTCTAAAAGAGAAGATGGTAATGCAGATTCCAAGAATTTTTGCCATTTATGAAAAATATTATGAGCGGTACTTTCACTAATTTGAAACATTAGTGCCAATAATTGGAAATTAAGATGATGGCGAAGATAAATTAAAGTCAAAATAATTTGCTCTTCTTTACTAATTTTATCATCTCTACCACCGCCAGATTTATTGATTCTAATTTTCTTTTTTTCTTTTCCTTTATTTTCATTATCTTCCAGAAATTTCAGGTAATCAACTAATTGCTGTAATTGTTCGTAACTGATGCCTAATAATCTTTTAGTTTCTTTAGGATGATTTTGAATATAAATCCAAGTATAGTTATTCATTATTACCGATCTCTACCTATCTAAAAATTAAGAAAATTATACCAATTTTTGATTATTATTATATTTTGGAGATGTCTATTGTAAAATAATAAAATAGTTGGTAAACAAAAAATGCTAAGTTAGGACTTACGCATTGACAAAAAAGGAAAAATATGTTCATCTAATTTTAATCTGATTAGAAACCAAGTAATTTTTTAATAAATTATGCAGGTAAATGATTCATAATAAAAAAACGAATTATTTCATTAAACATATTTCTTTTCAGGTCATACCAATTTATTATTTCTGAATTAAATCGTGCTAATTCTAATTGGATAAAACTGACAATTGAACTAAATATATGGGTTTTGATTCCCTCGGTTTTCCTAACTTGAAATCTTTCAATATTGCATAGTTGTTTTAAGGCTCTATGATATTGTTCTATTCCCCAATATTTGTCATGAATTGAGTTAAAAGTTTCCGTATTTATTTCATTTAATTCCTCAGAATTTGATAACCATATAGCATAATAACGATATTCGTTTTTGAACATCTTTTTAAATACTTTAACTATGCCAAATTCTTTTAAATAAACTAATAAACCTTCTTCAGGAATTTCTAAGTCTTTTACCCTGACAAATTTTTTATTTTTCTGGGAAACTTGACGATTAGAACTGATATAGTGTATCGGCTTTGTTGCATGAATGATAGATTCAACTCCTTTTGCGTATAAAATAATAACATCTCCTATGGTCTCAAGATAAAAACATTGACTATGAAACAAAAATATCATCTGAGAAATTGGTCGGAATATGATCAAGGCTTAAAACAAAGAGGTAGTCTCACATTTTGGATTTCTGAGGAGGCACTATCTCATTGGTTAGTAACAGAAAAATCTGGAAGAAAAGGGGCTAGTTATTACTTTTCCTCTCAGGCAATACTCACTTTTCTCATGATTAAATCTTTGTTTCAATTACCTGGCAGACAAACCGAGGGTTTTCTTGAATCACTTTTTTCCTTGATGGGAATTGATTTACCTGTACCAGATCATAGTACCGTTTCTCGTCGAACAAAAAAACTAGATGTAGCTTTGCCCCTAGAGAAAACCGCCGGTTCACGTCATGTGGTCATTGATTCGACGGGAGTGAAAGTTTATGGGGAGGGGGAATGGAAAACTAGACAGCATGGTGTAAGTAAAAGAAGAACATGGCGAAAATTACATTTAGCAGTAGATGAAAAAACAGGAGAAATTCTAGTAGCGGAGGTAACGACAAATGATTGTCATGACAGTGATGTGCTGGAGAGTTTATTAGAAATCATCGAGGGAGAAATAGAGCAAGTATCCACCGATAGTGCTTACGACAAAAGAAAATGTTATCAAGCAATAGAAGAAAGAGGGGCAAAAGCAATAATACCACCACAAAAAAATGCTCAAAAATGGTCAGATATGGATGGGGACAGAAATAAAAATATTGAAAGAATAGAAGAAATAGGAAGAAAAGAATGGAAAGAAGAAAGTGGCTATCATCGACGTTCTATTTCGGAAACAACAATGTTTAGGTTAAAAACAATATTTGGAGGCAAAGTAAGTAGTCGAGATTTTGACAATCAGGCAGTAGAGTTATTTGTTCAATGTCTGTTGTTAAATAGAATGATAAAAATTGCTAAACCAGATAGCTATATAGTTAATAACGGATAAATATAAGGTTTGTGGTCGCACCTGTTGAAACAAAATTCACTATTTATTAATTCATGCAACAAAGCCTAGTGTATCTGCAAAAATGGGATGCTCCCAAAAATTTTCACAGAAATTAACGAGGAATTTAAGGTTTTTAAAATTCTGCATTCATGGGAGTGCGAGGAAAAGGTATTACATCTCTAATATTTTCCATTCCCGTCATAAATTGGACTAATCTTTCAAATCCTAAACCAAATCCAGCATGAGGTACTGTACCATATCTTCTTAAGTCTAAATACCACCATAAACTATCTCGATCGATATTTAATTCAGTAATTCTAGATTCTAAAATATCGAGCCTTTCTTCTCTTTGTGAACCGCCGATAATTTCTCCTATATTGGGTGCTAAAATATCCATAGCGGCAACGGTTTTTTGATCATTATTTAAACGCATATAAAAGGCTTTAATATCTTTTGGATAATTAGTTACTATTACTGGTTTTTTAAATAATTGTTCTGCTAAATATCTTTCATGTTCTGATTGTAAATCAATGCCCCATTCGACAGGATATTCAAAAGCTCGATCGGCTTTTTCTAAAAGATTAATAGCTTCAGTATAAGTAATTCTAGCAAACTCATTGTTAATAATATTATGGGCATTACTTAACACATTTTGATTGATTCTTTGATTAAAAAATTCTAAATCTTCAGGACAATTATCTAAAACATATTTAAAGACATATTTTAAAAATTCTTCTGCTAAATTTTGATCCCCTTCAATATCACAAAAAGCTATTTCAGGTTCTACCATCCAAAACTCTGCTAAATGACGAGAAGTATTAGAATTTTCTGCTCTAAAAGTAGGGCCAAAAGTATAGACATTTTGAAACGCCATGGCCATAATTTCTGCTTCTAATTGACCACTAACTGTTAAGTAAGCCTGTCGGCCAAAAAAGTCTTCTGAATAGTCTATTTTTTCTTTTTTATTCTGTAAAATTTTGTCAAAGTTTAAGTTACTGACAGTAAATAATTCTCCTGCACCTTCACAATCACTCGCTGTAATAATGGGAGTATGTACCCATAAAAAACCTTTATTTTGAAAGAATTGATGAATCGCATTTGCACAAGCATTTCTTACTCTCATCACTGCACCGATCGTATTTGTTCTTCCTCTTAAATGCCCGATCGATCTTAAAAATTCAAAAGAGTGACGTTTTTTTTGTAAGGGATAAGTTTCAGGATCACAATCCCCAAAAATTTCGACAAAATTAGCATTTAATTCGATTCTTTGTCCTTTGGCTGGAGATTCGACTAAAACACCTTCTACCGTTAAAGAAACTCCCGTATTTAGTCTTTTTACGATCGTTTCATAGTTTGGTAAATTTTGATTTAAAACTACTTGTAGATTAGCTAAAGATGAACCGTCATTAACTTCAATAAAAGCAAACTCTTTTAATTCTCTTTTTGTTCTCACCCATCCCTGAATTTTGATGTTTTCTTCAGGTTTGCCTTGTCTTAAAATATGAATAATTTTACTATGAATAGTCATAATTTTTTTTTAATATTTTTCTTTAATATTATAACATAAATGAAAAGCAAATAAATAAATAATTACTATTTTTAAAATATTTTATCCCTATAAAAAAATGAAATATTCAATCTTATTAACCTTGCTTAATCAAAAGTAATTAAACCAAAATTTATTAAAATTTACTAAGTATTGCTATATTTTAAAATCCACTGGAATCATCCACAATTATCATTACTCATTTAGTTATAGAGATGGTCGATCGATTTACTGTTCAAATAATGATTATTATTATATAATTTAATTATGTTTAATCAAATCTTCAAGTTAACATTCCTTATTAAGCAATTGAAAATATGACTCCAACGGTTTTAGAAAGTACAATTATTGCTCCTACTAAATCCAGTCAAGTTATTCGCAAACCTTATCCTAATTTTAAAGTAATTGTCCTAAATGACGATTTTAATACTTTTGATCATGTGGCGAATTGTTTGCTGAAATATATCCCTAACATGACTCAAGATTTAGCATGGGAATTAACAAATCAAGTACATTTTGACGGACAAGCCTTAGTATGGAGTGGCCCGTTAGAACAAGCAGAGTTATATCATCAACAATTAAGACGGGAAGGTTTAACGATGGCACCTTTGGAGGAAGCATGAGTAAATCATCGGATGGTAGAATCGTTTGGAATCACTCCACCCACCTTGATGGCTTAATTCCTATTTTAGAAAAACTTGTCATTTATGATGGCATCAAAACTGTTACTCCTGCTGTTTTGAGTCGATCTCGTAGTCATTCCCCCCACATGAAACTAAAGGTTTCCGTACCAATTAGGGGAGGTTATAAACTCATTGCTAGATGTGGAAAAAGTGTTCAAGAAGTTTTTATCATTACCACATTAACTCAAAATGAATTAGAAAGTATTATTGCAGAAATTATTTAGGCACAATAAAATGCTAAACTGCTTCTCCATCCTTATACATATTGGTAATAATGTTAATTTCCTTTATAAATTTATGTCTAACTTCTGGAGGATGAATGATTTCACAATTTCTTCCATAGGGTAATACTTCTCCAATCAACCAAAAAGGATTACTAACTTTTCTGACTATTACTAATTTATCGCTTTTTCGATCGTCTTCTGTGATAACTGTTATATCTTCTAATTTTGACTCATAAGCTTTAATCATATTACCGTAAAAATTTAAAGTAACTTCAATAAAATCGAAACCTTTTTTTCGCCAACGGCTATTAGATTTGAGAATATTTTTAACTTTGTCCAATCGAAAACACCGATTATGAGTTAATTCGGGAAACTCATGGGTTGGATTAACTTCTTCACACCATGCGTCTAAATAAAATCTTTTTTCGTGGAATCGGATTTCACCATAGCAAACATTAAAAATTTCTTGCTCTTTGTCTTTATTTTCATAAATTAATAGAAAGGGTTTTTGTTCGCTTAAATGAAAATCGATGGCTTTTCGCCACCCTTCAAACTCATTACTAATCTGATTAACGGTACTTAGACAAAAATTATGCCCAAATAAACCCTAAACTTGCTTTATATAAGCTAAATACTTCCACATTATCTTTTAACCATTGAAAGAAACGAAAAGATAAGCTAAGACGCATTGATTTGGTATATAATTTAAGTCAGAAAAGATAAAACTTAGGTGTGATTTATGCCTTCTAAAAATTTTTTGTCAGAGGAAGAAAGAAAGTATCTACAAGATGCTTTAAAAATAGAAAAGAGATCGGAAGTCAGGGAAAGAATTTTAATATTTTTATTAGAGAATGATGGTAAAAATTATCAAGAAATAGCAGTTTTTTTGGGTTGTTCCCCCAAAACGGTGGCTTACTGGGCAGTTCATGGTAATCCTAATAATGTAGATTCATTGCAAGATAAAAGAAGAAAAGGAAACCAAACAAAAGCAACGGATAAATATATTGAAAGATTATTAGAAGTAGTTGATAAAAATCCTGAAGATTTTGGATATGATTTTGGTCGATGGACGGGGCAAAGATTATCAGAACATTTGGAAAAAGAAACAGGAATTAAATTAAGCAAATCACAAGTAGTGAGGATATTAAAAAGAAAAAAGTATAGTTATATTTGGGGAAAATATAGTTTAGAAGACAAACAAAATCAAGAACAAAGAAAAGCATTTAAAGAAAAATTAGAACATTACATAGAAATAGGTAAAGAGAATCCTGAGTTAGTTCAAGTATGGTTTTGGGATGGGGCGTTTAAAGTGGCGAACTAAATTCGCCACACAGCCCCTCATGAATGTGGTTTTAGTTTAAGGGTGATAAGAAGAAAAACATGGACGAAAAAAGGAAAAAGAAAAAAGGTGAAGGGAGAAAGAAGAAGAGGAAGAGTAAATATCATGGGAGGAATAAGATATTCGGATAAAAAAAGAAGATGTTTTGTAATAAAAAAAGGTGATTCAGAAACGTTTTGTGAACAATTAAAAAAGTTATGGGAAGAAATAAAAAATGAATGGGTAAGTAAGGGAAATGATGAAAAAGATTTTAAAGAATGTGGTCCGAAAATAATCATAATATTAGACAACGCAAGTTTCCATAAAAAAAAGGAAATAGTAGAAAAAATAGAAAAAAATCTACCGAATATAAGACTAGAATATTTACCGGTATATAGTCCAGATTATAACTTAATAGAATTAGTGTGGCATTCGGCAAAGGAATATATAGCTTATAGAAACTTTGAAAATAAAGAACAGCTAGAAAAAACAGTAAATTACTTATTAAATGAAGGAAGTTTAGTAATTAATTGGAGTAAAAAATTTAAGAATAAGGGTGAATTAATCAATGTAAGTTAAATGCGTCTTAGCTTAATCATATAATTACTGATGTGGAAACAATAGCTTATTATGATTTACTGCATCTTTTAAAGTATTACGATTTATCTTGGTTTAAATCCGTTAAAGAGTTTCAAGAAACACTACCTAATTCTGAGAATATTCAGTTTGCTGATCTTTACTGTCAAGTTAAAAGAGCTAAAAATAGAGAAGACAACTTAATTGTTTCTTTTAGCTTAGAGTCTGAATTTAATCAGGATATATTTAAGAAACGTTATTGTGATAAGCAGACTGCAATTAGAGGATTAAAAATACAAGTTTCTAATCTTGATAGCTCATGTGTAGCTTTATCTCCAAAATTAACTGAAGCTATTAAAGAACAATATATAACTTGTTTGCTAGTGCCAGAACAAGGAGGAACTTTTGGTGAAATCAAAGGTAAAACTAGAGATATACAACTTTCTTGTCCTACAGTAAAAGTTATTTTTTCTAATTCTAAAATCGTTAATTATAAGGCTATTTTGGGAACTAATGCTTACTTAATTGGTGCGAAAATTCAAAAATATCTTTATGCCATTCAAAAAAAGACAGAATATTGGGTTTGTTAATTCAAGACTATTACAGAAAAAACCATGAAAATTATCGATCGAACTCAATCTTACACCTTTAGCAAATACTTTGACATGAAAATTGAAGTGAGAGATTTAGCTGAAGAATTTGGTTATAATTTTTCTCGAAATGAACTTAATTTACCACAATTTCAAGGAGAATTAAATCGAATTAATGATACAAAAGAAAGAATAAAAGAAGTTCTACCCTATGTTTCTCTCAATAGTGAAACTGCAAGGAGGGAAATATTAATTTCTCCTATTATTTTTGATTTGATTCACTATACAAAATCAGAAGTTAGAATTGAGTATTCAGTCAAAGTTAATGAACAATTACAAAGTTATTTTGATTATCTAATTGAGAAAGAAAAAGAACTATTAGTAATTGAAGCTAAAAAGGGAGATTTAGACTATGGTTTTACTCAACTTACTGCTCAATTAATAGCATTAGATCAATGGGAAAGAATGGGAGATCAAGAAATATTGATAGGTGCTATTACTACCGGCAATATTTGGCAATTTGGGCGTTTAAATCGTCAAGAAAAACAGATCCAACAAGGTTTAGATTTATACCGAGTTCCTGATGATTTAGATCCTTTAATGCGTATTTTAGTTCAAGCATTATCTTAATTAAATAACTACTAAAATTTAAAAATTATGCAAACTATATTGAAACAATCACTGACTTTATTAGAATTTTTAGCTTTACCTAATGACGATTATACCCATGAATTAATAGAAGGAGAAGCAGTACCTAAAATGTCCCCAAAACGTTTTCATTCTCGTGTTACTTTAGCCCTATCTTTTTTATTAGAAGAATGGAATCAAAAGCAAGAAAATAAAGGAGAAATTGGTATTGAATGGGCGATCGTACTAAAAAGAAAAGGTAAAGATTGGTGTCCTGTACCTGATTTATTATACATCTCAAATGAACGTTTAAAACAAGTACCTTTTGAAGATGTTGCCTGTAAAATTCCCCCTGAATTAGTCATAGAAATTATCTCCCCTGAACAATCTTTTAGTAATCTCAGTGAAAAGGCCGTTGACTATCTAAATGCTGGAGTCGATCGAGTTTGGATTATTGATTCAAAAGTAAAAAAAGTGACTATTTTTTATCCTGATTCCCCTCCTCAAACGAAGAGCAATAATGATAGTTTAACAGATAATTTTTTACATAATTTAACTTTAACTCCTCAACAAATTTTTACTAATTCTGGTTTACTTTAAATATCAATTATTCACTAATTATGCCTCATAGTTTAGTTATAAAATTTACGCCACTTTCTGATATTCCGGTGGGTTATACTTCAGGAAAACATTTACACGCATTATTTTTAAATCTAGTTAATTCAGTCGATCGAACTTTAGCACAATATTTTCATGATTCTCAAGCTAATAAAAGTTTTACAGTGTCCCCTTTACAAGTCAATAACTCAAAAAATGATCAAAAATTATTGCAGTGGAAACAAGAAAAAAATATAAAAAAAAGTTCTTCTTGTTGGTGGAGAATAACCTTATTAGATGATAGTTTATTTAGTAAATTAACGAAATTATGGCTCAATTTAAACCCAGAAAAACCTTATCATTTAGGTAGTGGAGAATTGCTTATTACCAATGTTTTTGCTAGTCCAAATAGTCACAACTGGGCAAATGCTTATAGCTATCAACAAATTTATGAAGAAGCCTCAGAAACTGAACGAACTATTAAGTTAACCTTAGCCACTCCTACAGCTTTTCGTCACGGAAAATATGATGTTTTTTTACCCACTGCGGATTTAGTTTTTTCTAGTTTATTAAGACGTTGGCAAAAATATAGTCTAATTCCTCTTAATGATCTCAATTTTGATTTTTTATTTCCCTCCTATTTTAATATTAATACTGAAATTATTATTCAAGAAAATACTAAATTTATCGGTTGTATTGGAGATATTAATTATAAAATTTTAGGAGAACTAGATCGAGCCACAATTAAAGGTATTAATGTGTTAGCTGACTATGGTTTTTATGCTGGATTAGGAAGAAAAACTACTATGGGTTTTGGCATACTTAAAAGACTTAGTTAATAACTTTAAAAATATTCTTTCGTCCTTGCACCTTTGCAAGAAATAACTACTAATAATAAAAGGTATTTTATCATGTTTTTCAACTCTACATAACAATCGAAGTGGCAATATTAGGACTATTTGGATTAATGTCTAATTTTCTACTACCGGTACTTAGACAAAAATTATGCCCAAATAAACCCTAAACTAGCTTTATATAAACTAAATACTTCCACATTGTCTTTTAACCATTGAAAAAAGCGAAAAGACACAGCATTACGAAACGCTTCCAATGCCTCAGCAAAAGTATTTAACGGTTTATTCCCCCATTGTCTTCTTAAACCTCCTGTCAAACGATGCCATTGAATAAAAGTGTAGGCACAAAATACCAAGATAAAATGTCTCATTAAACTTCTTTTATTTCTCACTTGGTATTGTGATAACCCTAACCATCCCTTGATTTCACGGTAAAATACTTCTATCCAATTTCTTTGTGTATAAGTTTCTACTATCCAATTTCCACACACTTTTTCTCCTATTTCATTAGTCATTAAATAATCAATATCTGTGGAATTTTCAAAAGTATCTGCATTCATGACGATAGCTACAGTTTTTATTCCCGACAAAGCTGATAATTCAATATTTATCGTTGCTACCCAAAGAGTTTTTTCTCGATTTTTTCCTATTCTTATTTTTTCAAAACTATCTTGGGGTAATGATTTTGCTATTTCAGCTATGGTTTTTTCAGACTCGATAAAATCTTGTTTTACCAATTTTACTAATCTATTTTTAGCAATAATTCCTATATATTTTAAATTCTTTTTTTCTAGTTTGCCTAATAAATTAGTATTGTTTCCATAACCACCATCCATTAAAATTATTTGGGGACAATAATTTCGATTTAAACATTTTTCAATTAAATTAAAGGCAATGTCTGGTTTTTTCTGAAATTGTGGAGCGTCTTTTCCTTCAGGGAAATTTTCGGCTTTTTCATATAATTCAACGTCTAAAGGAAAACTTCTCACACCATCATAAATGTGAGTAGTGACTATAACATTACCATTATCAGTTTTGCCAATTTCACCAATATATTGTCTTCCCACACAGTCAGTAAAGTTTCCACTTTTACGATGACCTGAATCGTCTATAATTAAGGAGAAACATCGACTAATTTTTGTTTGACGACAGGATGCAATAATTTCTAATCTTTTATCATTTACCTCATCATAATTCCAAGTGGACTCTGTTAAGAAATGGTGTAATTTATGATAAGTAATATCAAGATTATTATGGGCAATTTGAGTTATATTTTTTCTTTGAGAATCTCCTAATAAACCGCCCAAATAATTTCTAAACTCTCGTTTTTGTGCCTTTGTTTTTAAGACTGGGTCTATTTTTTCACACCAGCGATTGAAACATGGGGGCATTGATGAAGAAGTAATTTCTTTCATTTTGACCTAAAAGCAATATGATGTAAAAATTATAGCTTAATTGTTGTTATTGTTTTGTCTAAGTACCGCTACTAGGAATAATAATTAAATCCATATCTTCCATCGGAATTGCCCCCAATAAAACTTGATGTCCCATGACTAAAGCACCACTAAAACTAATTCTATTCTTAAATTTAATCTCGATCGATCCTACATAACTAATTAATTGACGATTACCATCAGCTAATGTTACATCTTTTCGATCGACTTCCTCCAATTTCAATTATATTTTATATGTTCAGGGATACATAAATGTACAGCCCCAGAATCAGCTAAAGCCTCAACTTTAATCGGTTGCAAATCACTTTTACTAAGATTTCTTAATTGAATTTCACTAAAAACTAAACCCATAAATTTAAGCCTATTTTTTATTTTCTAATACTTAGATTATCATCAAATATCAACTATTATGAACGATATATCAATTGCTGCATTAAATCATTATTCTTATTGTCCTCATCGTTATTGGCGGATGTTTTGTGCTAACGAATTTGAAGATAATCAATATACGATCGAAGGTACAAATCTTCATGAAAGAGTCCATACTATGAGTAATTTAAACTTAGGAGAAACATGGCAAATTAGGGCAATTTGGCTTAAGTCTGAACAATATAATCTAATCGGTAAAGCAGATTTAATTGAAGCAGAAAATGGGCAGTTTTATCCCGTAGAATATAAGCGAGGGAAGAAAGGCGAATGGGTAAATGATGAATTACAAGTTGTTGCTCAAGCCTTATGTCTCGAAGAAATGACTAAAACTACGATCGACACTGGTTATATTTATTATGCTCAAACTCATCAACGGCAAGAGGTAAAGATTGATGACAATTTAAGAAAAGATGCGATCGTAATTATTAAAGCAATTCAAGAAATAAATCACACAGGGAAGATACCAAAAGCAGTTTATAGCAAAAAGTGTAAAGGTTGTAGCCTTTATTCTGCTTGTCTGCCGATAGCCAACGACAAAGTCAACCGCTACCGAGAGGAAAATTAAAAGAAATTTCCTTTTTTAAAAGAGATTTATAGGTATAAAAACTAATTATTAATTATTTACTATTAACTACAAAAATGGGAACAATTTATATTACTCAAGATGATGCCTTTATTGGTAAAACTGATGAAAGATTACAAGTTAAAGCTGATAAAAAACAATTATTAGACGTACCTTTTATCAAGATAGATGGTCTAGTAATTTTAGGACGAGCAAATTTTTCTCCTGCAATTGTCTCTGAATTATTAACTCGCAAAATACCTCTCAGTTTTTTAACAAGTACTGGGAAATATTTAGGCAGATTAGAACCAGAATTAACTAAAAATATTTTCATCAGAAAAGCTCAATGGGCAGTAACAGAAAATTCTCCAAAAGCTATTCATGTTGTTAACGGATTTATTCGAGGTAAACTAAAAAATTATCGCAACTTAATGATGTTAAGAAATCGTCAAGAGTATCATCAAAAACTAGAAAGCTCGATCGAGCAAATTCAACAAATAATTAAATCTTTAGATACTAAAAATAATGTTAATTCTTTGAGAGGTTTAGAAGGCGGGTAATTCGTTCACTGGCTTTGGAGAATACTATGGTCTAAACTATAATAAATACCTACTAGAAATCAGAACCAGATATTGAAGTAGAAGAAGATTATCCCATATTATGTCTAAACTATAATAAATACCTACTAGAAATCAGAAGAAATATTAGATGTTTTAGAGAGAATGAAAGGGGAAGTCTAAACTATAATAAATACCTACTAGGGATTGAAACGATATTTTATATTTTCATTGTAGGTATTTACAGGGTCTAAACTATAATAAATACCTACTAGGGATTGAAACACCTGATAATACGGCGATCGTAAATCCTAAGAGTGTCTAAACTATAATAAATACCTACTAGGGATTGAAACAGAAGAGGTAAGTAGGTAGACAAAATTAATTATATATTTTAAATAACCTATATTTACTCAGAGAAGTTGATTTGATTCTTTTTGTCACTTTTTATATAGCTGTATATTTTTACAAAAATGGGATGCTCCCAAATTTTTTTTGGTAAGACTTAACGAGGTCATTGATTTCGCATTTCAAGGTAAAATTTAAAATGTTTTTCATAATAGGAATTTTAGACAAGAGTGAAAGTTTTAGTTGTCGGTAATGGTGGTAGAGAACACGCTTTAGCATGGAAATTGTTACAATCAGACACCGTTGAAAAGGTTTTTTGTACTCCAGGTAATGGTGGGACTGCTGTATTAAATAACTGTGAAAATGTAGCGATCGCCGTTGATGATTTTGAAAGTATATTAAAGTTAATACAAGAAAACTCGATCGACTTAGTAGTAGTCGGCCCCGAATTGCCATTGTCATTAGGCATCACAGATTATTTACAACTTTATAATGTCAGTGTTTTTGGGCCTAATAGAGAAGGTGCTACTATTGAAGCCAGTAAATCATGGGCAAAAGATTTAATGATTGAAGGAGGTATTCCAACGGCTAAATCTGCCACTTTTACTGACAAAGAAGAAGCCAAAAATTATATTTATCAAGAAGGCGTACCTATTGTCGTGAAAGCCGATGGATTAGCGGCTGGGAAGGGGGTAGTAGTGGCAATGAGTGAACATGAAGCTCTTCGTGCCATCGATGAACTTTTTGCCCAAAATTTCAGTAAAGTAGTCGTAGAGGAGTTTTTAACAGGACAAGAAGTCTCTGTTTTAGCCTTAACTGATGGTATCACTATTCGTCCTTTAATACCTGCTCAAGATCATAAACAAATCGGAGAGGGAGACACTGGTGCTAATACTGGCGGTATGGGAGTTTATGCACCCACTCCCATCGTCAACTCAATTTTAAACGATCGTATTACTAAAGAAGTGTTAGATCCTATCTTAAAGGCATTACAAAAACGAGGTATCGATTATCGAGGAGTTTTATACGCAGGATTAATGATTACTCCAGAAGGTATTCCTAAAACATTGGAGTTTAACTGTCGTTTTGGAGATCCTGAAACTCAAGCCGTATTACCGATGTTAAAAACTTCTTTAGCAGATGTATTATTAGCCTGTGCGCAACAAAAACTATCGGATTTACCTCCCTTAGAATGGCATGAAGGAAGTGCCGTCTGTGTGGTTATAGCGGCCGGAGGTTATCCGGGTAGTTATGAAAAAGGAAAAGTAATCACAGGTATTCTTGACGCTGAAAATCAAGGTGCAACAGTCTTTCACGCCGGTACAAAGTTAATGCAAAATGAGATTATTACCGATGGTGGTAGAGTTTTAGGTGTTACTTGTATCGCTAAAGACTTCCAAAGTGCGATCGCAGATACTTATTCTGCCGTAGAAAAAATCAGTTTTGAAGATATGTACTACCGCAGAGATATAGGACATCGTATTCTGTAAGGTAAAATCGACTATAGGGGTTGCTGAAAAAGTATTTTGATGAGGTTAGGAGTTAGGAGAAATACTTATAAATCAGGAACTTAATTTTTTGTATTAAAATTAAACACAAAAATATTTACTTGACGGAGATCTTGCATCAGAACAAAAATATTTAATTAACAAAGTTTGGAGAATGAATTTTAATACAGTTTCAATCAATTATTCTTACTATTGCCTAATATCTATTTAGTAGTTATTTTCATGGTAAAAGGATTTTTATTCCCTTGGGCATCTCCCACATAAATTAAATATTTTCCTGCCGCCCATACTCCCCCCATTTTAGGATATTTACCAGCACTAGATTCACCAAGAATACAAAAGCGATCGCTCTCTCCTGGCCCTAAAACTAAAAGGCTTGGTTTTCCTTGATTTGTTTCAACTACTATGTTTAATGAATATACCTGTTCGTTTAAATTAATAACATGATTAGGTTGACTTCCAATATAGCCACAATCTCCACTATTATTATTTCCTCCAGTAGTACCTGTAATTTGTTGATTCTTAGGAATTTGAGCAAAAGAATTTAAAGGTATGATGTTTAAAATAATTGTGGTTGTGATTATGCTCCAAAATAAAAGAGATTTGTAAGGAAAGATAAAATTAAAAATCATGATTAATAAACTTTGGATTTAGTTATTAATTACAATAGACGAGAAGTAGTCACAAAATGTTCAGATTATTATTAATTTTATGATATTATCTAATTCCTTTACTAGACCTCAAAATCTTGACAAAATAGTAGAAAAATTCAAACGTCGGGACAATCCTAAGCAAAAATATGAGCAGTTGTTATGGTATGCCAAGAAATTAGCACCTATGGCAGAGGAAGCAAAAACCCCAGAAAATAAGGTATCGGGATGTGTTTCTCAGGTTTATATTACCTCAAAATTAGAAGAAGATAAAATATTTTACCAGGGTGACTCTGATGCACAATTAGTTAAAGGATTAGTTGCTTTTCTCATTGAAGGTTTAAATGGATTAACTCCGGCAGAAATTATTAAGTTAACTCCTGATTTTATTGAAGAGACGGGTTTACAAGTTAGTTTAACTCCATCTCGTGCCAATGGTTTTATTAATATTTTTAAGAAGATGCAACAACAAGCCTTAGCACAATTAACACAAAATAATGAACTAAATACTTGATTCGTAAACTTAAATCCAGATTTTGCATCAATCAATACATAAACTAATAAAAAAAGGTAATAAATCAATTTTAATAAAGTTTTAATCAATTATTAATTTGATATTCTCTATTATAAAATTTAAACATCACCTTTAATAACCATTTATGAATTAGAGACAAAGATGTATTTGAGTTTAATTCCCTTTTTTTTGTTTCGATCGAGACAAATTTTGTTACTATTAATCAGGGAATTTTTATAGTAAATCTTAGAATAATGGTGCTAATTGTCCAAAAGTATGGTGGTAGTTCAGTAGGTTCAACCGATCGCATTAAATCTGTAGCTCGGAGAATCGATCGTACTGTCAAAGAAGGAAATCAAGTCGTAGTAGTAGTTTCGGCCATGGGTAAAACTACCGATAGCTTGGTTAAATTAGCCCAAGAAATTTCGAATAATCCCTCTCGCCGAGAAATGGATATGTTACTTTCCACAGGAGAACAAGTGTCTATTTCTTTGTTAAGTATGGCACTACAAGAAATTGGACACCCTGCCATTTCCCTCACAGGTGCACAAGTAGGTATCGTAACAGAAGCAAATCATAGTAAGGCGAGAATTTTAGAGATTAAACCCGATCGTATTAATCGAGAATTAAAACAGGGTAAAGTCGTTGTGGTAGCAGGTTTTCAGGGGATCACCAACTTGGCAGATTTTGAAATTACTACTCTTGGTAGAGGTGGCTCTGATACTTCAGCCGTTGCTTTAGCCGTAGCCCTTCAAGCAGATTGTTGTGAAATATATACCGATGTTCCGGGTATTTTAACCACAGATCCCCGTATTGTACCTTCTGCTAAGTTAATGACAGAAATTACTAGCGATGAAATGCTAGAGTTAGCTAGTTTAGGTGCAAAGGTTTTACATCCCCGGGCTGTGGAAATTGCCCGTAATTTTGGTATGCCCTTAGTGGTAAAATCCAGTTGGACTGATGATCCTGGTACGAAGGTTATTTCTCCTCCAAATCAAGGTAAATCTCTTGTCGGGCTAGAAATTACAAAGGCTGTAGATGCGGTTGAATTTGATGCAGATCAAGCCAAAATAGCCCTTCTCAGAGTCGCTGATCGACCGGGTATTGCGGCAAAACTTTTTGGAGAAATTGCCCGTCAAAACGTCGATGTTGACCTCATTATTCAATCTATTCACGAAGGAAACAGTAATGATATTGCTTTTACGGTGGTAAAGGGAGTATTACCTCATGCGGAATCAGTGGCCATGGCCATCGCCCCTATTCTTGACGAAAACGGCAATACAGATATTTTAGTCGAGAAAAAAATCGCAAAAATTGCCATTGCGGGTGCGGGTATGATTGGAAGACCGGGTATTGCCGCCAAAATGTTTCAATCTCTGGCACAAGCAGGAGTCAATATTCAAATGATTTCCACTTCTGAGGTAAAAGTTAGTTGTATTGTCGATCAAGATGATTGCGATCGAGCGATCGCCTCTTTATGTAATGCTTTTGACATTGGTAGTTCCAATATTTCCCATAATCAAGAAGAAGATCATAGTAACTTCGTACCAGTAAGGGGGGTTGCTCTCGATCAAAATCAGGCACAATTAGCCATTTTGTTTGTTCCGGATATTCCGGGTATGGCGGCAAAAGTATTTACCGTATTGGCAGAAGAAAATATTAGCGTAGATATGATTATTCAGTCTCAACGGTGTCGTTTAGTCAACGGGATTCCTATGCGTGATATTGCTTTTACCGTAGCACAACAAGATGCAGAACACGCTCAAACTGCCCTTTATAAACTACAATCCGACATTAAATTTAAAGAGATTGTGGTCGATCGAAACATTGCTAAAGTAAGTATAGTCGGATCAGGAATGATTGGATCTCCGGGAGTAGCCGCTAAGTTTTTTGAGGCTTTAGCCAAAGAGAGTATCAATATTTATATGATCACTACCTCTGAGATTAAAATTAGTTGTGTGGTAGCACAAGAACAAGGTATTCAAGCCTTAAAAGCAGTTCATACAGCCTTTAGTTTAAGTGGTGACACAACTTTAGAAGTACCCTCCAAAGAAGGATAAATGTTTACTGATAAAGTAATAAGCTAGGATGCATCTAAGTAGAATGGTAAAGATGTAGGTAACAAGCAAGAAGCAATAGTTATGATGATTAATCATAAACTGCGTCAATTTAATTAATTATATTTTTTATTTTGCAAGAAGTCTAAATTACAATAATACTAATCTAGATCTAATGGGAAAAAACCAATTTTAGGAGTTTTAAAATAAATTATTGTAACTTTTCCCTCTTCCCTTTTCCCCCTCGTCATCGAGAATTTATGATAGAGGTATAAGATCTAAATTAAAAATAGACAACAAAAATACCCCCTGATAATTCAGAGAGTATCTTTGATTTATTTGATTAAAGATGATAAGATGTCAATGATAAATCAATCGAGAAGAAGGAAAGTATATAGAAGTGACTCAGAATTTAGCATAAGAATATGGAATTTTATGCAAGAAATAACTGCATCAATACTTCGCTAATACTTCTTGCACTCGATCGAAATTAACCGTTGATCATAGGTGCAGAAAAAGGTTCAGCAAAAGCCAAATCGAGGGGAAAATTATGAACATTGCGCTCGTGCATAACTTCGATACCGATATTAGCTTGGTTGATCACATCTGCCCAACTATTGATCACACGGCCATCACTATTTAAGATAGAGTGATTGAAATTAAAACCATTAAGGTTAAAAGCAAAACAACATACGGCTAAAGCGGCAAACCAGATACCAATAACAGGCCAAGCACCCAAGAAAAAGTGTAAAGCACGACTGTTATTAAAAGAAGCATATTGAAAAATTAAACGTCCGAAATAACCGTGAGCCGCTACAATATTATAGGTTTCTTCTTCTTGACCGAATTTGTAACCCAAAGATTGAGATTCAGTTTCCGTTGTTTCTCTGATTAAAGAAGAGGTAACTAAAGAACCGTGCATAGCGGAAAATAACGCTCCACCAAACACTCCAGCAACTCCAATCATGTGGAATGGGTGCATTAATACATTGTGTTCTGCTTGAAGAACAAACATAAAATTAAATGTACCACTGATACCTAAAGGTAATCCATCCGAAAAAGAACCTTGTCCGATCGAGTAAACCAATAATACAGCAGTAGCCGCCGCTACAGGGGCGCTGTAAGCAACACAAATCCAAGGGCGCATTCCTAAACGATAAGACAATTCCCACTGTCTGCCCATATAGCAGTAAATACCGATGAGGAAATGGAAAATAATCAACTGGTAAGGACCACCATTATATAACCATTCGTCTAAGGTTACTGCTTCCCAAATAGGATAAAAGTGCAATCCGATGGCATTAGAACTAGGAACAACTGCGGCAGTAATAATATTATTACCGTATAAAAGTGCTCCCGAAATAGGTTCACGAATCCCATCAATATCCACAGGAGGAGCTGCAATGAAAGCGATAACGAAACAAGTGGTTGCAGTTAATAACGCAGGGATCATTAATACACCAAACCAACCTACATATAAGCGGTTGTTAGTAGAAGTAACCCACTGACAAAACTGCTCCCATGAGGAAAGCCGTTGTTGTCGTAAGATTGTTGTCATGGTTTTATTATTTCTTATTATTTTTTCGAGGTACGAATCGGGAGATTTATCTAACTACCCATATTCTTATATTACCATATAGTAATTAAACTATCAAGTAATAATTAGATTTTTTTAAGGACTTACAAATTTTTACCAAAAATCAAAGGTTTAATATCGGTACTTTGAAAAATTTTCAATCAAAAACTGCTTGAAATCCTCTCAGACTAAGACATTTATATCAACCCTATAAAAATAACTGAAATCCTCGTTATAAAAGGAAAAACTATTTCACCCAACCCTAATTAAATAAAATAGGGATTTTAAATTCTCGTATGTATGGAAAATTAAAGATTTTCATTGGCAATTCTTAATTTTGTATTCTACCACCCACCTCATCCTCATCAGGGAAACGAATAATATCATCATCCCCTAAATATTCCCCATTTTGAACTTCTATCATGACAAGGGGTACAACTCCCGGATTCTCTACTCGGTGACGGGTATTCATGGGTACATAAGTAGATTGTTTCGGCATTAATAACCTTTCTTCTCCATTGAAAATTACTTTTGCTGTTCCTGCTACTACTATCCAGTGTTCACTTCGATGATAGTGCATTTGAGTACTAATATGATGACCCGGTTTGAGCGTAATTTTGTGGATACGATAATTTTTTCCGTCTTCTAAAAGTGTGACAGTACCCCAAGGAGGAGTTCTAGTATATTCACTTTCAAACAATTCTTGAGAGTTAGAATTAAGATTATTGCCCATAATGATCTTTTTTCACAAATAATAACTTAATTATTGATCATAAACTTTTTCAAAACCAATAACATAAAATTGATTGAGTAGCCCGATCGTAGTGAAATTATAAAGATATAAATTAGTCTCATAAATACTGAGTAATAAATAATTACGTTTTTGAGTGGTTTTGCCAATTAATGTCGGTATTTGATTTTTGCCTGTATCTATCATCAAGTTACAAACCTGACTTTTTATGGCTTCTTCCAAGTTTCCTGATGTTGCCTGACAAACATTTTCTTTAGCATAGATAACTAATTGTTCGGCGGCAAATAGTTCATATTTTTTTTGAGAAGGATTAGTAAATAGTAATAAACAACCAAAAACAAGAAATAAACCGCCTCCTATCAGTAAGGTAATAGATAAGGGACTTTTGTGTTCATGAGGTAATGGATTCATAAAATTTTTTGAGATAATCACTGGATCATTTTATAAATAATATGCTATAATCAAATATCGTAACGGCGAGCGTAGCCAAGGGGTTAAGGCAGTGGATTGTGGTTCCGCCATTCGTGGGTTCAAGTCCCATCGTTCGCCCTATTTAACTTAACTGTCGCAAAAATTTTGCTACTTCGGGATATTTATTATATTCAGCTAAACTAGCGGCAGTATATCCCTCATGATTTTTGTGATTTACTTTGATCCCTTCTACTTTAACTAATAATGTTACCGCTTCAAAATTGCCTCGATGAGAAGCCCACATTAATGCTGTACCTCCTCCTCTATCTTCAAGGTTAACATCTGCTCCTGCTTCTAAGAGGTGAGAAATTAATTCTAAGTTATTATGATCGCAAACTTTCATTAATACGGTTTTACCGTCTGCTAATACTGTATTAGGATTGGCACCAGCGTTTAGTAAATGAATAGCGATTTTTTGCCAGCCATTAACAACAGCTAAACCAAGGGGTGTATCTTGTTCATTATGAAAATTGACTTTCGCACCATACTTTAATAATTCCACCACTATTTCTGTATAACCTTGTACACAAGCAATCAGTAAAGGTGAATCTCCCTCTTCATTTATCGTATTAGGATTTGCTCCTTTTTCTAGCAAAATTTGGACTATTTCCAAATGTCCTTCTAATACCGCTAAATGTAAGGCACTATCTCCAGCTTTGTCTTGATTATTAACATTTGCCCCTGCTTTTAGTAATGTTTCCATAATAGCTATATTTCCATGGGCAGAAGCCATCATTAACGGTGTTACCCCATCGTTATTACTTTGATTGACATTAATGGATTTCTCTAATAAAAAATTGACCATCTCAATATTATCCTGATCGATCGCCACACTCAACGCACCATCATCGAAAAATACATCAGCACCAGAATTGATTAATAGATTAACCACTTCAAAATGATTAGACTTAATCGCCAAATGAAGAGAATTATCGCCATCTAAATCTTGATGATTAACGTGAGCATTATTTTTTAACAACATCTCTACAATGGGAGTATATCCTCGATAACTGGCAATCATAAGGGCAGAGGTTTCGTCATCATTAGTTATATTAACATCCGCACCATGATTGATTAATAATTCACACAGGGATTGATGATTTCCGGCACAAGCAAACATTAAAGGTGTCATTTGATGGGGGGGATTTTGAAAGTTAACATCTGCGTCGGCGCCAATTAACAATTGAGCAATTTTCATATACCCTCTTTGTATAGCATAAATTAAGCCTTGATTCTTGTCTTCATAACTCAATTCTAAGGATGATGTTAATAATTTTTGTACCTGTGGAATATCGTTATGGATAATGGCTGAACGTAAACTGAATGGATGATTCATTATTTTATAATTTGTAATAGACATTCCCAAAAATTAAAAATAAAATCAATTTAAGGCAATAAATTATCAATTATAATCACCATTGCCCTTGCTCATTATCTATTCTGCAACTAAAGTCAACTTAACTATTGATCAAAATGAACTTAAAAATAGAGAAAAATTTTGAGTACGATCGTATGATAACGTTGTAAAACTTTGCCAATTTTATCGCAAAATATGGTATAATGTGCCATAGCACCCTTAAAATCTGGGATTGTTGACAAGGAAAAAAGTTAATATTTTCCTAACTACAAGTTGTTGATGTAAAAAGTTTAGCTAGAAATACACTAGCAGAAAATAGTCGGACAGTTTAGTTTTTATAACTAATAACTCGATCGGGGTGTATAGTTCACTTCTTACGGTATGAATCGTAAGAAACTGATTGAAGGGTGTTTGTCCATATAATCAGTGGCTATAGATTAATTAAATCTTAACTCATTAAAGTCCAATTAAAAATTAATTAAATTGATATGGTTAAATTACGTTTGAAACGCTTAGGAAAAAAAAGAGAAGTGAGTTATCGTATTGTGGCGATGAGTAGTCGTAGTCGTCGGGATGGAGAGGCATTAGAAGAATTAGGTTTTTATAATCCCAGAAATGATGAAACTAGATTAAATGTACCTGCTATTATTACCCGATTAAAACAGGGCGCACAACCCACTGAAACTGTACGCAGTATTTTGGTAAAAGCAAAAGTATTTGAACAAGTAAATGCTTAATAGTGAATTAAATTCTTCTGTAAATACCACTTTTCCACCAGATTATGATGGTTTAGTCCGTTTTTTGATTGAGCCTTTACTGGAATCTCCTGAATTATTGAGTTTTGACTGTGAGCAAATATCTAGTACTAAAAGAATCTGGATTCGTCTTGCTTTTGAAGAAAATGAAAAAGGAAAGGTTTACGGTAGAGGTGGACGTAATATTCAAGCGGTGAGAACAGTTTTACAATCTGCCGCTCAATTGGCTGGTGATACTCTTTACTTAGAAATTTATGAAGATCAAGATCGTACAAGAGTAAGACGTTCAAGACCTCCTGTGCGTCAGTCTTCAGCTCCTAGACCTTCTGGAGATCATTATTCTCGTCGTCCTATTAGAAGATCTGCTATGGGCTAATTTCTGGTATTTGCTTGTAGCTATATATTACAACATTGAATAGGATTTGACGATCGAAAAACAACGCTACGATATTTCGGATTAAACTGATATTGTGGCGTTTTTTTGTGCGATCGGGCGTTCCTCAATTTAATTATAGTTATTTAAAATAACACTGAGACAGTTAGTGATAGAATTAAAATCAACAAATATTCAGATTTTACTAATACTATAATGTATCATAATTTAGAATTGAGAGAAAAGGTTATTGACTATGTAGAGAATAAAGGTAGTGTAACTAAAGCAAGTAGAATTTTCGGGGTATCAAGAGCTTCAATATATCGCTGGTTAACCAGAGAAAATTTAAAACCAACTATCGTGAAATATCGACATCGCAAATTAAATTGGTCAGCATTATACCGTGATGTGATAGAAAATCCCGATGATAAATTAATTGAGAGAGCAAACAAGTTTGGAGTAACAGTTCCCGCTATATCTTATGCTTTTAAAAGAATGAAGATTACTAGAAAAAAAAACAGTTACGCTATAGAGAGAGAAATAGTACAGAGAGAATAAAATACTTAATAACAATAAGAGAATTAGTAAAAAAACATGGCATCAAAAGTCTTGTATTTATTGACGAATCTGGGTTTGAAGAAAAAAGTAGTTGTATTTATGGATGGTCAAAAAAAGGGAAAAAAATTTATGGAAATAAGCAAGGAAAACGAGGAAAAAGAGAAAGTTTAGTAGCAGGAAGAAGAAAAAAAGAAAGAGACTTTATTGCACCAATGATTTTCAGGGGAAGTTTAAATGCAGAAAGTTTTGAAGTGTGGCTTGTAAAATATTTATTACCATCCCTGAAAGAATTTTCAATACTGATCATGGATAATGCACCAATTCATAGAAAAAATAAAATAAAAGAGTTAGTAGAAAATGCAGGGCATCAAGTGATATTTTTGCCAACTTATTCTCCTGACTTTAATGATATTGAACATGATTTTAGTGCATTAAAAAGGGCAAGAATGTATAGTAAAGAAGATATTAGTTTAGATGAAATAATCCGCAGTTATTGTGACAGTTAAGTGTCTCATTCTTATTTTTAATGACTATATCCTTAAACGTTACTCATTTTTCTACTAATTTATCTGAGTTCTCGGGAGCATCCCATTTTTGCATATAAACTATAGTAGGAATCACAAGAATAAAGGTTTTTTCTTGCTCTTGCTAACCAAAAAGACAAATTTCATCAATCAGCAACAAAGCTATTTCAAAGTTTAGTTAATCAAAATGAATTTATTACTACTTGGTTTAGGTATTAAAGAATTAGGGTTAAAACCCTTACTAAGCTAAGACGCATTGATTTGGTATATAATTTAAGTCAGAAAAGATAAAACTTAGGTGTGATTTATGCCTTCTAAAAATTTTTTGTCAGAGGAAGAAAGAAAGTATCTACAAGATGCTTTAAAAATAGAAAAGAGATCGGAAGTCAGGGAAAGAATTTTAATATTTTTATTAGAGAATGATGGTAAAAATTATTAAGAAATAGCAGTTTTTTTGGGTTGTTCCGCCAAAACGGTGGCTTACTGGGCAGTTCATGGTAATCCTAATAATGTAGATTCATTGCAAGATAAAAGAAGAAAAGGAAACCAAACAAAAGCAACGGATAAATATATTGAAAGATTATTAGAAGTAGTTGATAAAAATCCTGAAGATTTTGGATATGATTTTGGTCGATGGACGGGGCAAAGATTATCAGAACATTTGGAAAAAGAAACAGGAATTAAATTAAGCAAATCACAAGTAGTGAGGATATTAAAAAGAAAAAAGTATAGTTATATTTGGGGAAAATATAGTTTAGAAGACAAACAAAATCAAGAACAAAGAAAAGCATTTAAAGAAAAATTAGAACATTACATAGAAATAGGTAAAGAGAATCCTGAGTTAGTTCAAGTATGGTTTTGGGATGAGTGTGGTTTTAGTTTAAGGGTGATAAGAAGAAAAACATGGACGAAAAAAGGAAAAAGAAAAAAGGTGAAGGGAGAAAGAAGAAGAGGAAGAGTAAATATCATGGGAGGAATAAGATATTCGGATAAAAAAAGAAGATGTTTTGTAATAAAAAAAGGTGATTCAGAAACGTTTTGTGAACAATTAAAAAAGTTATGGGAAGAAATAAAAAATGAATGGGTAAGTAAGGGAAATGATGAAAAAGATTTTAAAGAATGTGGTCCGAAAATAATCATAATATTAGACAACGCAAGTTTCCATAAAAAAAAGGAAATAGTAGAAAAAATAGAAAAAAATCTACCGAATATAAGACTAGAATATTTACCGGTATATAGTCCAGATTATAACTTAATAGAATTAGTGTGGCATTCGGCAAAGGAATATATAGCTTATAGAAACTTTGAAAATAAAGAACAGCTAGAAAAAACAGTAAATTACTTATTAAATGAAGGAGGTTTAGTAATTAATTGGAGTAAAAAATTTAAGAATAAGGATGAATTAATCAATGTAAGTTAAATGCGTCTTAGCTTATTAAACCGTGATAGTCTTGCCAAATTTCAATAATATTTTTTTTGAATCCTAAGCTAAAACGCACCTAGTTGGCAATCCTGAATCCCTGATAGTAAGAGATTTAGAGCTAAAAAAAGGAAGATTAAATGCGTCTTAGCTTAGAAAACTAACATTTTCTAATTGTAAAAGTTCTGCCATATTGACTAAACCATCATAATTATTTCCGCTACCAAAAAAGGATACTTTGAGATTTCTTTCTCGCCATTTATCTTGTGCTAAAACATTTAATAAAATATCTTGTCCTTTATCTAATATCCATAAACGAGCAACACAAGCTAATTTAAAATATCCATCATCTTGGGGATAACATAAAGGTTCGGGGATTATGCCTTGATAGGGATTTTTCACCACTTCAGATAGTGGTAGTTTAATAAGCTAAGACGCATTTAACTTACATTAATTAATTCATCCTTATTCTTAAATTTTTTACTCCAATTAATTACTAAACCTCCTTCATTTAATAAGTAATTTACTGTTTTTTCTAGCTGTTCTTTATTTTCAAAGTTTCTATAAGCTATATATTCCTTTGCCGAATGCCACACTAATTCTATTAAGTTATAATCTGGACTATATACCGGTAAATATTCTAGTCTTATATTCGGTAGATTTTTTTCTATTTTTTCTACTATTTCCTTTTTTTTATGGAAACTTGCGTTGTCTAATATTATGATTATTTTCGGACCACATTCTTTAAAATCTTTTTCATCATTTCCCTTACTTACCCATTCATTTTTTATTTCTTCCCATAACTTTTTTAATTGTTCACAAAACGTTTCTGAATCACCTTTTTTTATTACAAAACATCTTCTTTTTTTATCCGAATATCTTATTCCTCCCATGATATTTACTCTTCCTCTTCTTCTTTCTCCCTTCACCTTTTTTCTTTTTCCTTTTTTCGTCCATGTTTTTCTTCTTATCACCCTTAAACTAAAACCACATTCATGAGGGGCTGTGTGGCGAATTTAGTTCGCCACTTTAAACGCCCCATCCCAAAACCATACTTGAACTAACTCAGGATTCTCTTTACCTATTTCTATGTAATGTTCTAATTTTTCTTTAAATGCTTTTCTTTGTTCTTGATTTTGTTTGTCTTCTAAACTATATTTTCCCCAAATATAACTATACTTTTTTCTTTTTAATATCCTCACTACTTGTGATTTGCTTAATTTAATTCCTGTTTCTTTTTCCAAATGTTCTGATAATCTTTGCCCCGTCCATCGACCAAAATCATATCCAAAATCTTCAGGATTTTTATCAACTACTTCTAATAATCTTTCAATATATTTATCCGTTGCTTTTGTTTGGTTTCCTTTTCTTCTTTTATCTTGCAATGAATCTACATTATTAGGATTACCATGAACTGCCCAGTAAGCCACCGTTTTGGGGGAACAACCCAAAAAAACTGCTATTTCTTAATAATTTTTACCATCATTCTCTAATAAAAATATTAAAATTCTTTCCCTGACTTCCGATCTCTTTTCTATTTTTAAAGCATCTTGTAGATACTTTCTTTCTTCCTCTGACAAAAAATTTTTAGAAGGCATAAATCACACCTAAGTTTTATCTTTTCTGACTTAAATTATATACCAAATCAATGCGTCTTAGCTTACCTAATTGAGATTGTGTTAATTTTAAATTATGCTTTGATACAAAAAAACTATAACTAGCATTCTGATAACCTTTTATTAGTAAGGAAAGAATTTCATCAGAAGGCCAAATATGATCTGAGGCTTTTTGAGAAAGAATAGCATAGTTTAAACCGAGTAATTTACATAAACAGATGTAAATAAAACCATCAAAGTTTTCTCCTTGACAAATCAAGACTAAATTTGGTTTTATTGAGACTAGAGAACGTTGAAGAAAAAATAGTGATAGATAATCTTGTATTCGTAAAGATTTATATATTTTACATGTATATAAATTACTTTTATTAATTACTTCAACTATTGATTTATGAGCAAAAAAATTCGGCAAAGATATATAAGACTGTAATTTTTTTATCAGTTTTGGAATTCGTTTTAAACCTAATTTGTAAATATCTGAAATGTCAATTCCCAATTCCTCTAATTGTTGAATTTTTCTGTGTTTATGATCAATATAGGTTTTAAAAACCTTAACTTGATGATTTTTTTGATGTAGATAAATAGCAGTTTGAGACCAAAGTTCTTCACTGCCTCCCCAAGATTCAGGACAAGAACTAATAAAGACAAAATTGCGAAAAGGAAAGTCTAAGCACGAACTTGAACTAATTATTTTTTGAGAAGATTTTTTTAAAAGGAACACAGGAAATGAATATTTATTATATGAACAAATCACAAATTGCAGATAGATTAATTGACTGATTAAAAATAGTCAAATATTTTTTGTTTTATTTATCTAAATTATCACATTTCATTACCTTTAAAAAGTATATAAAAATTTATCAGTTTATCTGGAGATATAATTATGGACTATTGGGTTAGGTTTTTAATCTTTTCTTCCTCCGATACCTTGTTCTAAGATTTTGACAAAATCATCTATAATCTGCTCGATCGTTTTTACATTAATTTCAGGGCCTTCTTTTATTAAGGGATTCATTTTTAGTTGCAAATGTAAGGGTATAAATTGTCTCATTTCAGTAGCAATAGTGATAATCATAAAAGCGGCAATGTCGGGATTCAGATATTTGGGTAGTTGATTAAGTTCGATCGCTTCTTGAATACGTTGTTTAATAAATGTGGTTGAAACGGTTTTAGTACGACGAAAAACTTCTTCTCTAAAAGGTATATCACCATGATGAGGCCCTCGAAACAAAATTTGGGCTAATTCTGGATTCGTTAGTTGGAAATGGATACTTACTTGAAATAATGCCCGTAAATAAACAAAAAATCCATCTTTAATCTTTGGTAAATTGGCATTTTCAATGAAGGATTTTTGCTGTGCAATTCCTAAATCAACTAAATATAAATATAAATCTTGTTTCCCTTCAAAATACTGATAAAAACTGCCTTTAGCAATTTTCGCTTCACTCACAATGTGGGAAATGGATGCAGATTCATAACTATGATTAGCAAACTCAGCGATCGCTTTTTCAATAATAATCTTTTGTTTTGTCTGAGGTAAATTAAAAAAAGTTTGTGAAGGCATATTAATGGAAAATCAAAAATTCACAACAGTGATCAAAATTTTGTATTTATTGAGTAAAACCTTAAGTATATGGAAAAATTGGCATTGCTTAAGAATTGAGAGACGAAAATTTTTAACTGTAAGTCCAACTGTTTATTGCATATATACAAAACCCTAGCAAAAAAAATCAAAAAATGGGTATGAAACTGTACAATCTTTACGATATGATTAGGCACATTAGAAAAATTTACTTTATTTAGTTTAAATAACAGAGGAAATAAACTGTGGTTAGAGTAGCTATTAATGGTTTTGGGCGTATTGGTCGTAACTTTTTACGTTGTTGGTTCGGTCGTGAAAATAGTGGTTTAGAAGTCGTTGGTATTAACGACACCTCTGATCCTAAAACTAATGCTCACTTACTCCGATATGATTCTATGTTAGGGATTTTTGATGCTGATATTAAAGCTGATGAAAATTCTATTACCGTTAACGGTAAAACTATTAAATGTGTATCCGATCGTAATCCTCTTAATTTACCTTGGGCTGATTGGGGTGTGGATTTAATTATCGAGTCAACCGGGGTATTTGTTACCGATGAGGGTGCATCTAAACACATCCAAGCTGGTGCTAAAAAAGTTTTAATCACTGCCCCCGGTAAAGGTGCTGGAGTTGGTACTTACGTTGTCGGTGTTAACGATAAAGAATATTCTCATGACAAATACAATGTAGTCAGTAATGCTAGTTGTACTACCAATTGTTTAGCTCCGATCGCAAAAGTACTTCATGAGAATTTTGGCATTATCAAAGGTACTATGACCACTACTCACAGTTATACTGGAGATCAAAGATTATTAGATGCTAGTCACCGTGATTTACGTCGTGCACGGGCGGCGGCTATCAATATTGTACCAACTAGCACTGGTGCGGCTCAAGCTGTTGCTTTAGTATTACCGGAGTTAAAAGGTAAATTAAATGGTATCGCTTTGCGTGTACCCACTCCTAACGTTTCCATCGTGGATTTAGTTGTACAAGTTGAAAAAAGTACGATCGCAGAACAAGTTAACCAAGTACTTAAAGAGGCTTCTGAAGGCGAATTAAAAGGTATTTTAGGCTATAACGAATTACCCTTAGTTTCTTCTGATTATCGTGGTACTAACGTATCTTCGATCGTAGATGCTAACTTAACAATGGTAATGGCTGGAGACATGGTTAAAGTTGTCGCTTGGTATGACAACGAATGGGGTTATTCTCAAAGAGTTGTTGACTTAGCAGAAATCGTTGCTTCTAACTGGAAATAATAACTCGAGGGTGGGCAATGCCCACCTATAAAGAGGAGAGAGGAGAAAGGAGTTAGGAGAAAAGTTAGAGAAATACTTATAATTTAGGATTGCTATATAATCTTTAATTTTTCTTAAGAGTAAAAATTTTTCTGAAAGTAAACCAACGTTGACGCAATTTCCAAAATTTACTGCTTTCTATCTCTTCAATTAAACCTAATATTTTATCTAATTGTTCTTGTAAATTATGTATTTTGTAGGTTTTTTCGTCTAATTGTTGTTGTAAATCATGGATTTGTTTACTTTTATCTTCAAAGTGCCATTCTAAAGCATATAAACGATCGTTTTTTTCATTTAATTGTTTAGTTTTATCTTCAAAATGCCATTCTAAGGCATATAAACGGTTATTTTTTTCATCTAATTGTTGTTGTAAATCATTGATTTGTTTACTTTTATCTTCAAAATGCCATTCTAAAGCATATAAACGATTATTCTTTTCTGACTCTATTTTTTGTTTTTCATTTTCATAATTTCGATACCAATTATAGTAACAATCTTCACTATTTTTAGTGTCAAAAGGATTTGGATAATTTTGTTGTAAATCAATTCTCTCCCGATATAGTAATCTTTCTTCTTTTTTTATTAATTCTCCATTATCAAAATAATCATAAAAACAGGATATTTTACTAAACTCTTTTTCTCCCATTGTTGCGCACTCATCTTCATACCATTTCAATAAGGATTCGATCGAGGGATTGATGAGATCATATTTTTGAGGCATAATACCCTGAGAACCAGAAAAATGATAAAAACATAAAGGTTGATTCTCTACAAATATTTTGTTGCTAATATCCCCTGTAACATGACGATTAGTAAGATTCCAATTAGCAACGTTATAACCCGGATGCTTTAGGATAGTTATATCAGAGAAAAAAGACGGTACAAGGTCAATCCATCGTTGATCAGTATATAATCCCCTAGATGGATCATCATAACAAAAATTAAGGCAACGAGATGACCACCAATGCAAAAATTTGATTCCTTCTTCTGAATTTTTTACGCCTAAAAATCCTAAATTAAAAGTACCATATTTTAAAAAACAAATTTCATTATCAATAACAGCATCTTTCAAATTTTCTGGGTTTAATTGATGAGGAGTTAATAAAATATCATTCTGATTAAAATTATCTAAAAGTTCATCTAAAGGATAAAAAATAGCAATATCTGGATCAAAAAATATCACATTATCACAATTATAACGTTTAATTATTTCTAAAAATCCTAAACCCTTAACGGCAGTACACATTTCTACTAAAGAATGTTTGAAAATCCATTGTTTTAAGTTGGGAATTGGTAATTCTTCAAGGGTAATAATCGAATCAAAAGGTTCATTTTCTAAATTAATACTATGATGAATAATATCTGATAAAACTAAGTGAAATTTGATATTCGGGTGAAATTTTTTGAGGGTTTTACCTAATACTCTTGCTTTAGGAAGATAATTATTCGTGCAACTGGTAAAAATATGGGTTGTTTCGATCGAGTTTTTTTTCATATATATTAATGGTAAATAAGTTCTGTTAAATCTTTCAAAAATGTCTTTTAAAAATAAAACTATTTGATATTGTCAAAAAAGAGAGGAAATAATGATAATCTCTTAAAATTTGATAATCAAAAAAAGTAAAGATAACATTAAGAATTACCTAAACCTAAAAAACGTTTAAAAATAAACCATTTATTTCTGATTTGCCAAAATTTACTACTTTTCATTGCCTTAATTTCTTCCATTAAAAGATAATTTACTTGTTCTAATTCTTGTAATTCTATGGTAGATTTTTCTAATTTTTGTTGTAGAGAAATTATGTCTTTATTTTTTATTTGTTCTAACTCCTGCAGTTCTATGCTAGACTTTTGTACAATATTTTGTAAATCAAAGAGATTTTCATCTTTGGAAATAAGTTGATTATTTTTATTATTTAATTCTTGTTGCAAATATTTTTTTTCATTTTCTAAATTATTAATTTTTAACGCATTATTTTGATTAACTTCTTCTAAGTATTTTATATTTATTTGATTTTTTTTACAACTCTCTTTTAAAAGTAATAATTGTAAGTTATTCCACGAGTTATTATTCAAGTCTTGTTGATAGTATTCCAATCTTTTAGAAATATTTTTTTTGAAACTTAATAATTTTTTTTGGCTATATAAAGTTTGATAAAAATGATATAAATTTTTAGTATTCTTCTGCCAATTAAGATAGTTATGAGTAAATTTTATCCCTTCTATAGATAATTTTTCTGCTAATTTTAAATCATTCATTAATAAATCAATGGCTGACGGTAAAGAATTTTCATCGACTTTCGGTAAAATAAAAGCGTTTTCTTTGTGAGTTAAAACTTTTCCTATATTAGTTTCAGGAAGAATAATTGGTTTTCCCATTGCTAAAAATTCGGGTATTTTTGAGGGAAAACGATAGTCATTAAAATCATCTGATTTACCCGGTTGTATTAATACATCTGCTAAGGCTAGAATATCAGGAATTTTTTGTCTTTCTACCCATCCTAATTCAATAATATATTCTTTGATCCATACTTCATTATCTTCTAACAATGGTAAGTTGTTATCTACTCCTGTCCGAATTAATACTGTTGGTTTTCCCGCTAAATTAAGTTTTCCTATGGCTAAATAAAGACTTCTAACTTCTTCTAAGTTGGTAGGATGTACAATACCTGTATAAACGAGTATTGTCGTATTTTCTGGAATTTCTAATTCTTTTAATAAAGAGATATTTTTTTGACGAGGAAAAAATTCTTGGGTATCAACTCCCGGATAAAGAGTGATAGTAGGAATAGAGACGGGAATAAACTCCTGTAGCTTATCAATAATTACCGTTACACCGTCTGCTGTGGATAAAAATTCTCGATATTTTCTAGGATGGGAGAGATTATAGGGTAAAATTCGATCGTTTTCTGATGTCCAATTTTTAATTGGTATTTTAAAAAATCTTTCAATAATAGATTCTTCGCTATCTTCTAAATGAATAACTAAATTAAACTCATAAAATTGAGATAAGTGGTAACAATATAGTCTAATATGTTCTCTTGGCGTCCAACAATGGACTATATCAGGTGGTTGATTATTGCTAAAATAACTACAAAGATTATCAATATCACTATAACAAGTCACTTTATAAAGATTATCTTTGAGAGAAGAAACACTATTTTGATTTAATGGTACTGCTACTACACAGTCTAACCCTAATTTTATCAACTCATTTGCAAAATGATGAACATGAACCGCACTATTCATGGGGAAGTCTGAATGGGAAACCACTAAAATATTTTTCATGCAGTTATTTCTAGTAATAAAATCAGTAACGATGAATTTACAAGTATTTTCCCATAAAGCACACCTGTTTTAAGGATTGATATTTACTAAATAGTCATGAAGATGTGAGATAATTAAGTATTGTTAACAAAATAATCAACTTAATTATTATATTTCGTGGATAAACTTCGTACTGTTTCCGACACTAAAAGAAATTTTTATCAACATCATAACCGCCCAATTAATTCTATTTATCGCCGTGTGGTAGAAGAATTAATGGTAGAAATGCACCTATTATCTGTTAATGTTGATTTTCGCCCCGATCCTGTTTACTATTTAGGTGTATGTCAGAGTTTTACTCAATTTATGAATGGCTATACCCCTGAATCAGACAAAGATTCTATTTTTAAGGCTTTGTGTAAATCTATCGGTGATAATCCTGATGAATATCGTCAAAAATCAGAGATTCTTCTTAATTTTGCTACTCAAAAGTCTCCTCAAGATTTAATCAATTGGTTACTCAATCCTACTCATGATAACGGTTTAGAGTCGATCGCTGAGCATTGGCGTTATGCTTTAGATAACCCTAAGTTTAAATATAGCCGTTTATTTGCCATTGGATTTTATAGTTTATTGGAAAAAAGTGATGTAGAAATTGTTAAAGATGAAGAAAAATTTGCCGAATTAATTAAACCTTTAACTGATAAATTAAACTTGCCTATAGATAAACTTAAAAAAGATTTAGATTTATACCGTAGTAATTTAGAAAAAATAAGTCAAATGCTTATCGTATTAGCCGATACTCTCGAAGCAAGTAAGAAAAAAAGACTAGAAAAAGTCAATTAACAATTAACAGTTAACAGTTAACAGTTAACAATTAAAAAATATATCATATAAAAAATTATTTTAACTTATTCACTATTTATTATTCATTCTCATGCTTGATTTAAAAAAAATTAGGGAAAATCCCCATGAAGTTTTAAAATTATTACATCACCGTAGTACTGATTATCAATTACAACCCATTCTCGATTTAGATAATCAACAGCGAGAGATACAATCTGTTAGAACTGAGCTACAAGCTAGAAGTAATGAAATTGGTAAAATTATTGGGGAAAAAATGCGATCGGGAGCAAATCCTCAGAATGAAGAAATTGTCAATCTTAAACAAGAGGGAAATGACGTTAAAGCTAAATTAGCTGAATTAGAACCCAAAGAAAGAGACTTAAAGACAAAAATAGACGCTTTATTGCTAGAATTGCCCAATTTACCCTCTGTAACTACTCCCATTGGCGAAAACGAAACAGAAAATATCGAGGTAAGACGCTGGGGAGATGAATTTATTCCTGATAGCAGTCATATTTTACCTCATGGAGAAATTGGCGAAAAATTAGGCATTATCGACTCAGAAAGAGCGGTAAAAGTCGCTCAAAGTCGTTTTGTAGCCTTAGTTGGTATGGGGGCGGCTTTAGAAAGGGCATTGATTAATTTTATGCTCGATCGACAAATAGAAGCCGGTTATACTGAAGTCATGCCTCCAATCTTAGTTAATAGCGAAGCATTACAAGGAACAGGACAACTACCCAAATTTGCAGAAGAGAGTTTTAAGTGTGATAACGATGATTTATGGTTAACTCCGACAGCAGAAGTTCCAGTTACCAACTTTTATCGTCAAGAAATTTTAGACGCAGATCAATTACCTATTCATCATTGCGCCTATACTCCTTGTTTTCGTAGAGAAGCAGGAAGCTATGGCCGTGATATGAAAGGTTTAATTCGTTTACATCAGTTTAACAAAGTCGAGTTAATTAAATTAGTGCGTCCCGAAACCAGTGAGCAAGAGCATGAGAAAATGGTCAATAATGCAGAGGCTATTCTTCAAGCCTTAAAATTACCCTATAGAGTGGTGGAACTATGTACAGGAGACTTAGGATTTGGAGCCGCTAAATGTTACGATCTTGAGGTGTGGTTGCCTTCAGCTAATACTTACCGAGAGATTTCCAGTTGCTCGAATTGTCATGATTTTCAGGCAAGAAGAGCAGATATTCGTTTTAAAGAGAAAGGAAAAAAAGGCACTGAATATGTACACACTTTGAATGGTTCAGGTTTAGCCGTCGGTCGTACTATGGCAGCAATATTAGAAAACTATCAACAAGAAGACGGTACAGTTAAAGTACCAGAAGCATTGCAACCCTATTTAAAAATTGACGTATTAAGTGTTAGGTAAAATTATATATCTAACTTTAGTTCGAGATAAAATTATCGGTGAAGATAGGGAAACGGGAAAAGTTACAAGAATTGATTTTAAAACTCCTAAATTTATTTCATCGGGATTTTGTTTGAAAAACTTTTGCTCATCAATTATCTAAAGACGAGTAGGACTTACCCACCAGCCCTTTGATTCCTCAGAATTGGAAGGAAGAATAAAGCAGGACTCCCTCATACTTAGGGGTTGGGGAGCGAAAAAACTATTTTCGAGAAAGTCCTAACTAACTCAGGTTAAAATAGATCGTTTATAAATAACAATTAAAATAAGGAGATAATCTTGGTTAATACATTAGCATTTAAAACGACCAAATCAGAAGAAATTTTTACTGCCGCTCAAAAACTGATGCCCGGAGGAGTAAATTCCCCCGTAAGAGCTTTTAAATCTGTAGGTGGACAACCGATTGTATTCGATCGAGTCAAAGGAGCTTATATTTGGGATGTGGACGAAAATAAATATATCGATTATGTAGGATCATGGGGACCCGCAATTTGTGGCCATACCCATCCAGACGTTATCAATGCCCTCAAAGAAGTATTAGAAAAAGGTACAAGTTTTGGTGCGCCTTGCTTACTCGAAAATATCCTTGCAGAAATGGTAATCGAAGCTGTGCCTAGTATTGAAATGGTGCGTTTTGTTAACTCAGGTACAGAGGCTTGTCTCTCAGTTTTGCGGTTAATGCGTGCCTATACCAACAGAAATAAGATCATCAAATTTGAAGGATGTTATCATGGTCATGGTGATATGTTCTTAGTACAGGCCGGTTCAGGAGTGGCAACTTTAGGCTTACCTGATTCTCCGGGAGTTCCTAAATCCGTCACCGCCGACACTTTAACAGCCCCTTATAATGACTTAGAAGCCGTCAAAAAAATCTTTGCCGAAAATCCAGGAGAAATTGCCGGAGTAATTCTTGAGCCAGTGGTGGGTAATTCGGGATTTATTCCCCCTGATGCTGGTTTTCTTGAAGGTTTGAGAGTTTTAACCCAAGAAAATGATGCCTTATTGGTATTCGATGAAGTGATGACAGGTTTTCGTATTTCCTATGGTGGTGTTCAAGCAAAATTTGGTGTAACTCCTGATTTAACTACTTTAGGTAAAGTTATTGGCGGTGGTTTACCTGTGGGTGCTTACGGTGGCAAAAAAGAAATTATGGCATTAGTTGCCCCTTCTGGTTCAATGTACCAAGCAGGTACTTTATCGGGAAATCCTTTAGCTATGACGGCAGGAATTAAAACCCTAGAATTATTACAAAAACCCGGCACTTATGAATATTTAGAAAAAATTACTAATCAATTAATTACTGGTTTATTAGACATTGCCAGAAACGCAGGTCATGAGGTAACTGGTGGTAATATTAGCGGTATGTTTGGGATGTTTTTTACTGGTAATCCTGTCCATAACTACGGTGATGCGAAACACTCTGATACCGCTAAATTTGGGCGTTTTCATCGAGGAATGTTGGAAAGGGGGATTTATTTAGCACCTTCTCAGTTTGAAGCTGGTTTTACTTCGATCGCCCATACAGAAGACGACATTCAACAGACTCTTGTAGCAGCAGAAGAAGTATTAAAAAATATTTAACAATCAATTTAGGAATTGGGAATGGGAAGTTTTTATAATCCTCCTAACAGTAGAGTTGTTAAATGAAACTATAATTTAAAATTCTCGTGATTCGGTTGAAAATAAATTAAAGATTTTTCATTTTACATTCTACATTTTTAAATTCTTCTCCTTGTCTTCCCTTAATCCCTAAGCGGCTAAAGGATCATTATCGGTGATTCGATCGTAATTAAATTCTCTAATTCCTAGTACCTTATCTAATTGGCTAATCTCAAAAATCATTTTTACAGAGGGAGATACGTTGAATAGATAAAAGTTTTTGCTTTGATTTTTTGCCTCATTATAGGCATTAACTAAAGCCACTAATCCACTACCATCAACAAACTCAACCTGTTGGAAATCTACCAAAATATCCCTATTTTTTGTATTATTGATAAAACTAAGTAACTGTTGTTGAAACTTTTTTTGATTACTCTCATTAATAGTTCCCTGGGGACTATAAACTTCTTGATTGTACATAATTTCTTTACTCCTCATTAAAACTTTTTCGATTATACTTTTTTTAAACTGAAATTTAGATTATATAGGGAATAATAATATGTTTTCTTTGATTATTACGAGTAACTTTTAGTTCCCACAAACTCAAATCATTGACAATATAAACCAAATCTAAGCTATTTTGTCAATAGTTGGGCAAAGATCCGTTTAAGATTTTTAAAATCTATATCTCATAAGACTTAACTTATCCTTGGTGTCCAACAGAAAAAGTAATTTAAGTTACAGAATAAGGAATTGAGTGCATTATCAATTCTTTGTTAATTGTTCACCATATTAGTTACAATCAAGATTATCAAGAAATAGTCACAAATTGGGAATAATAGAATGGTACCAACGGTTATTGAAACCTCTGGAAGGGGTGAGCGCGCTTTTGATATTTACTCTCGTTTACTTAGAGAAAGAATAGTTTTTTTAGGTCAACAAGTAACGGATGAATTAGCTAACTCGATCGTGGCGCAACTGTTACTATTAGAAGCAGAAGATTCAGAAAAAGACATCTACCTTTATATCAACTCTCCTGGCGGTTCTGTCTCGGCAGGACTTGGTATATTTGATACCATGAATCAAGTTAAACCAGATGTTTGCACTATTTGTGTCGGATTAGCGGCTAGTATGGGAGCTTTTTTATTAAGTGCTGGTGCAAAAGGGAAAAGAATGAGCTTACCGAACTCTCGAATTATGATCCATCAACCATTAGGAGGGGCTCAAGGACAAGCTACAGATATTGAAATTCAAGCAAAAGAGATACTTTACCTCAAAAAACAACTAAATCACTATATGGCTTCTCATACTGGGCAACCTTTGGAAAAAATCGAAGACGACACCGAAAGAGATTTTTTTATGTCAGCAGAGGAAGCTAGAGACTATGGTTTAATTGATCAAGTAGTCATTCGTGCTCCTAAGTCTTAAGACAAAGAGGAAGAGAAGAAGATAAGAAACTTTTTTAAAATTTTATTACTAATTACTCATTTTTAATTAATTATGCCTAGATCACAAAGAAACGATAATTTTATTGATAAAACTTTTACTGTCATGGCGGATATTATTTTGAAAGTCTTGCCTATTGATGCGAAATCGAAGGAGGCTTTTGTTTACTATCGAGACGGAATGTCTGCTCAAGCTGAAGGAGAATATGCAGAGGCGTTGGAAAATTATCAGGAAGCCTTGAAATTAGAAGAAGATTCTAACGATCGAAGTGAGATACTTTATAATATGGGTTTAATTCATGCTAGTAATGGCAAATTAGAAGAAGCCTTAGAATACTATCATCAATCTTTAGATCTAAATCCTCGTAAGCCTTCAGTGTTGAATAATATTGCCGTAATTTACCACCATCAAGGAGAAAAATGTCGTCAAGCAGGAGAGGAAGATGAAGCAGAAAGTTTCTATGACAAAGCCGCAGAATATTGGAAACAAGCCATTAGAATTTCTCCCAATAGTTATTTAGAGGCTCAAAACTGGCTCAAAACTACTGGTCGATCGGAAATGGATGTATTCTTTTAGTTAATATTTGATAGCGAATAGTAAAAACAATGATAATCATTACCAATAAATAAAAATGAGTTTAAGTAAAGAAGAAGTTAAAAAAGTCGCTAATTTAGCCCGTTTACAAATTACCACAGCAGAAGAAGAGGAATTTGCTCCCCAATTAAACGCCATTTTAGATTATTTTGAACAGTTAAAAGAATTAGATACAGAAAATGTCCAACCTACCACAAGAGCGATCGAGCTTAGTAATATAACCCGTGAAGACAAACAAACAACCTATGAAGATAGAGAAAGTTTATTGAATTGCGCCCCGGAAAGAGAAGAAGATTTTTTCAGAGTACCAAAAATTATGGCGTAAGAGAACGTTTCTTCATTCCCCCTTTAAAAAGCCCCTAGGGGGATATTTCCTCAAAAATCCTAACTTTTCAAAAAATCAATTTTAATAAAAGCTATTTAGTTGAAGAAATCTAAAATTTTTTCTCTCCACATCAATTATGATTTCTTCAAAACAAAAATTAACATTAGGAATTGTTAGATCCTCAAAAAATCTTGCTAGATTGTTCATATAGGTTCATTATCTGAGTATTGATACAGGTCTATAACTAATCAAAAAATCATAGACATCAATCAGATAACTAATAAGCATTTATAACGCAACTTACTTACAAATGGATTTAACTAATTTTCCTTGGCTAACAACTATTATTCTTTTTCCCATTATTGCTTCCTTATTCGTCTTCATCATCCCTGATAAAGATGGAAAAACTGTTAGGTGGTACGCCTTAACAATAGCTTTAATGGATTTTGTTTTAATTGTCTATGCTTTCTATCAAGGCTATGACTTTAATAACCCAGACTTACAATTAGTCGAAAGTTATACATGGGTTGCCGATCTTGACCTAAAATGGTCTGTAGGTGCTGATGGTTTATCCATGCCTCTGATTCTGTTAACAGGCTTCATCACTACTTTAGCCATCTTAGCGGCTTGGCCTGTCAGTTTAAAACCTAAATTCTTTTATTTTCTCATGTTGGCAATGTACGGTGGACAAATTGCCGTATTTGCTGTGCAAGATATGCTACTTTTCTTCCTCGTGTGGGAGTTGGAGTTAGTACCTGTATATCTTATTCTTTCTATTTGGGGCGGTAAACGACGATTATATGCGGCCACCAAATTTATCCTTTATACTGCTGGAGGCTCTTTATTCATTCTTGTAGCAGCTTTAACGATGGCTTTCTATGGCGATACCGTCACCTTTGATATGGTTGCGATCGCCCATAAAGATTTTGGATTGAATCTGCAATTATTATTATACGGTGGACTATTAATTGCCTATGGTGTCAAATTGCCAATTTTTCCTCTTCACACATGGCTACCAGATGCCCATGGAGAAGCGACAGCTCCTGCCCATATGTTACTAGCAGGAATTTTGTTAAAAATGGGGGGTTACGCCTTAATTCGCATGAATGCAGGAATGTTGCCTGATGCTCACGCTACTTTTGCCCCAATTTTAATTATCTTAGGAGTGGTAAACATTATCTATGCCGCCTTTACTTCTTTTGCTCAACGTAACCTTAAACGAAAAATTGCCTATTCTTCCATTTCTCACATGGGTTTTGTCTTGATTGGTATTGCTTCCTTTACAGATATTGGTATGAGCGGAGCAATGTTACAGATGATTTCTCACGGTTTAATCGGTGCTAGTCTATTCTTTATGGTAGGTGCTACTTACGATCGAACCCATACTCTGATGTTAGACGAAATGGGTGGAATTGGGAAAAGAATGAAGAAAATATTTGCCATGTGGACAACTTGCTCTATGGCATCCCTTGCATTACCAGGTATGAGTGGATTTGTGGCCGAATTGATGGTATTTATCGGTTTTGCTACCAGTGATGCTTATGGTTTCACCTTCAAACTGATAATGGTATCCCTTGCGGCGGTTGGTGTTATCTTAACTCCCATTTACTTGCTGTCAATGTTAAGGGAAATATTATATGGTGAAGAAAACAAAGAATTAGTATCTCATACTAAATTAGTAGATGCTGAACCTCGGGAAGTATTTATTATTGCTTGTCTTCTCATTCCCATTATCGGTATTGGTTTATACCCGAAAATTGTTACCCAGATTTATGATTCTACCACTCAAAAATTAACTACTTTATTACGGAATTCTGTACCTAGTTTACAAGTTGAAACCATTGCTAAAAACAACGCTCAATTTGTAGCTTTAAATGCTCCCAAAATTAGCTGAGTTCGAAAAAAAATCCTTGATGTAGGTAGGTTTTAGGCTTTAGGGTTTAGGTTTTAGGTTCTAAAAATACCAAATTTGATTGAATTATTTAATTAAATTAATCTAAGTAAAATCAATTGTTAACAGTTTTTGATTAATTATTTACCTAATACCTAACAACTAATACCTTGCTATTACCCATACATTTTGCATCGAACTGAGGTCAAAATTAGGGATAATTAGGGGCTAGAAAAATTATATTTCCTCCTCTCTTGTTCCCCATTTTTCGCTCCAAATCTCGTTCTAGGTTACAATAAAGATCTATGTTAAGAAGGTTTAGTCGATCGAGAGACTAAAGGTAATTTATGCAGTTTATAGATCAAGTTGAGATTGAAGTCGAAGCAGGAAAAGGAGGTGATGGGCTTGTGGCCTTTCGTAGAGAAAAATATGTCCCCGCAGGAGGCCCATCCGGAGGAAATGGAGGACGAGGAGCATCTATATTATTTAAGCCAACAGAAAGACTGCAAACTTTGTTAGATTTTAGATATGCCCGTCGTTTTAAGGCAGATGACGGCAAAAGAGGTGGCCCAAATAATCGCACAGGTGCATCGGGACAAGATCTTATTTTAGAAATTCCCTGTGGTACAATGATTTATGATGCAGATACTGATGAGTTAATAGCAGATTTAGTCTCTCCTGATGAAACTTTTTTAATTGCCAAAGGTGGGAAAGGTGGATTGGGAAATCAACATTTTTTGAGTAATAGTAACCGGGCGCCTGAATATGCCTTACCCGGCTTAGAAGGAGAAATTAAGAATTTACGATTAGAGTTAAAATTGTTGGCAGAGGTGGGAATTATTGGACTTCCCAATGCCGGAAAATCAACTCTTATATCGGCTTTGTCTTCCGCTAAACCCAAAATTGCCGATTATCCTTTTACTACTCTTATTCCAAATTTAGGAGTTGTGCGTAAACCAACAGGAGACGGCACTGTTTTTGCTGATATTCCCGGATTGATTGAAGGTGCATCGGAAGGAATCGGTTTAGGCCATGATTTTCTGCGACATATCGAGCGCACTCGTTTATTAGTTCATTTGATCGATGTGAACTCAGAAGATCCAGTTCATGATTATAACGTCATTCAAGGAGAACTGTCAGCTTATGGGAAAGGATTACACGATCGACCTCAAATTATAGGTTTAAATAAGATAGATACTATAGACGAAGAAATGCAACAGGAAATCTTAAGTCAATTTCAAGGGTTGACGAATAATCAAATTTTCCTCATTTCTGGGGTGACAGGATTAGGATGCGATCGTCTTTTACAGGAAGTATGGCAAACATTGGATTTAATGAAGGAAGAATCAACCATAGAAACTAACTTTTTAGAAACTTTAAAGGCTTAATCGAATATACCTCAGTTCGATGAAAAAATATTGTCAAAAGGGTAGTTATCGGCTATTGTTAGGTTAGATTTTTTGTCAACATTAGTAATTGATTACTTATTCTTTAATTGAAACAAGGCTAAAAGCTAAAAGCTACCTTCTCCCATAAATTTTATACCTCTCTCAGGTTAACACCCATCTCAATTTCAGTAGTGAAAGTAAGTAAAAACAATAGATAAAAGTTTGAATCATTTTTTGATTTTTAATGAGAAATTGAACCAGTATGATAGGATAACCACATAATCTTAATCGAATCAATATCCATGACTCAAGATTGGTCAAATTTACTAACACAATTACTAGATCAACAATCTTTAACTAAAATACAAGCCTCCCAACTGATGGAAGGATGGCTAAAAGAAGAAATATCTCCTGTATTATCTGGAGCAATTCTGACCGCTATTCAAGCTAAAGGAGTTAGTGGCACTGAATTAGCAGGCATGGCTCAAGTCTTACAAAAACAATCTCGAAACACCGACAATGTTACTCATTCTTCCCCTCTGATTGATACTTGTGGCACGGGAGGTGATGGTTCTTCTACTTTTAATATTTCTACGGCAGTGGCTTTTGTAGCGGCGGCGGCAGGAGTTAAAGTAGCTAAACATGGTAATCGATCGGCTTCTAGTAAAGTAGGTTCTGCTGATGTGTTAGAATACCTAGGGATCAAGTTAAACGCAAAAGAAACCTTATATAAACAAGCCTTGGAAAAGGTAGGGATCACTTTTTTATTTGCTCCGGGTTGGCATCCTGCTATGAAAGCAGTTGCTCCTCTAAGACAACAATTAAAAATTAGAACGATCTTTAACTTATTAGGTCCTTTAGTCAATCCTTTAAAACCCACAGGACAAGTGATTGGAGTCTATGATACAAAATTTATAGAACCTGTTGTTAATGCTTTACAACATTTATCCCTTGACAAAGCGATCGTGCTACATGGTAGAGAAAAACTAGACGAAGCTGGATTGGGAGATATTACTGACTTGGCATTATTCCAAAAAGGAGAAATTAGTATTACCACCCTTAACCCGGAAGAATTAAATGTGACTCCTGCACCTTTGAGCGCTTTAAAAGGAGGGGAGGTAATAGAAAATGCTGAAATTTTAACGAAAGTTTTGCAAGGAAAAGGTACACAAGCTCAAAATGATGCTGTTATTCTCAACGCCTCTTTAGCTTTGCAAGTAGGAGATTTGGTACCCATGGGAGATCATCAAAGTTCGATCGAAATATGCCGTCAAATTCTTACCAGTGGAGTAGCATGGGATAAATTAACAGAATTGGTGAATTTTTATTCCAAAGAATCATCAGAATATTGCCAATCAAACAATGGTTAGCTGAAAATACGAGCAAGTTAAGTTATAATTTTGCTCAGTATCAAATATTGCATATTATTATTTTAATAAACTCTTATATTTATTGAAATTTAAAGATAATTAAAAAATAACATTAAATTTCATCCCCGAATCTTGTAACTTACCCATGACAAATGATTACCTAGCAGAAATGAATGAATCAGATTTAAACCTAGCCGAATATTTAGAGCCATCGGCGAAAAAACCTGTTAATCGTAGTAATCCACCAGTTCGCACGGGAAAACGAGTTAAACAAGGAAATGAGACACCAGAAACCAATATGAACTTTAATCAAATTATCCCTAGTAATGTCGCTCAAATCAAAGTCATCGGAGTGGGTGGTGGTGGCTGTAATGCGGTTAATCGCATGATTCAGGGTAATGTGGTAGGGGTTGAATTTTGGCAAATCAATACTGATTCCCAAGCCTTATCTCAATCAATGGCTACCAATTGCTTACAAATCGGTCAAAAACTTACCAGAGGGCTAGGTGCTGGGGGAAATCCAGCCATCGGACAAAAAGCGGCGGAAGAATCCAGAGATGAGATAGCGAAAACGTTAGAAAATACTGACTTAGTATTTATCACCGCCGGGATGGGTGGTGGTACAGGTACAGGTGCGGCTCCTATTGTGGCAGAAATTGCCAAAGAAATGGGTTGTTTAACGGTAGGAGTTGTAACTCGTCCTTTTACGTTTGAGGGTCGTCGTCGCACTACCCAAGCAGAAGATGGAATTCAAGCCTTAGAAAGCAAAGTTGACACTTTAATCGTCATTCCCAACAATAAATTATTATCGGTAATTCCCTCGGATACTCCCTTACAAGAATCTTTTCGCATGGCAGATGATACTTTAAGACAAGGAGTTCAAGGTATTTCTGATATAATCACTATACCAGGTCTTGTAAACGTTGATTTTGCAGATGTTAGAGCCGTTATGGCTGATGCAGGATCTGCTTTAATGGGTATTGGTATAGGTTCAGGAAAATCGAGGGCGAAAGAAGGGGCGGTGGCTGCTATTTCCTCACCTTTACTAGAATCTTCTATACAAGGTGCTACTGGTGTGGTGCTAAACATTACAGGGGGAACTGATTTAACTTTACACGAAGTTAATACCGCCGCTGAAACCATTTATGAGATTGTTGATCCCAATGCGAATATTATTTTTGGGGCAGTAATTGATGAAAAAATGCAAGGAGAAATTAGGATTACGGTGATTGCAACAGGTTTTTCGGGAGAACCAAAAATTAATCCGATCGCAAAAACTGCTGTTAAAGCAAATACTTCTTCTACTTCTACTGGTAACTTAGAAGAAAATAATAATCCAAATCCTGATCCTAGTAATGTAACATCAGGGTTAGATATTCCTGAATTTTTGCAACGTCGTCGTTTTCCTCGTCGATAAGCTGAAACCCATCAATATTTAAAGATATTAGGTATTAAGTTAAATAATTGAATGGGATTTGGTTGGTAAAATAAACTTAAAACCCTTTCCGAAGCCTAAAACCAACCTAGATCAAGGATTTTTGTGTTGAACTAAGGTTAACCTACATTTTTTATTAATTTTTAAAAATGATTGAAACCCTTAACTTTTCTCTACCGTCACTGACCATTCTACCTAGATGCAAACTAGCTTAATAAAGTAATTTTATTGAGTAATATTTGTTTATGAAATTATAAATTCTTAGGTTAGAACAAGTAATAAGTATTTTCTATTTTTTCTCATTAATTATCAATTATTTTTATGGATATAAAAGAATATCAATTACTAACAAGAAAAACAGCTATTTATTCTCAAGAAACTTTTTTAGAATATCTCACTTTAGGTTTGGCTTCAGAAGCAGGAGAAGTCAGTGGTGTGGTGAAAAAATATATTAGAAAAGACTATGATTTAGAACTTGCTAAAGATAAACTAATTAAAGAATTGGGTGATGTAATATGGTATTGGGCGAGATTATGTGATGAATTAGGTTTAAATCCAGAGGAGGTTATGGAAAAAAACATTAATAAATTGCTCGATCGACAGATTAATAATACTCTACAGGGAGATGGTGACGATCGATAGTTTAGGGTTATCAAATTTATTTAAGACTATTTTGGGGAAATAAATAATTTTTAATCATAGCCTGAGTTCCTTCTATATAACCCTTTCCATTATCTAAATCGGCTGTTATTTGAAATAGTTTTTGAGCTAATTCAACTCCCACTAGGCTATGATCGTTGTCTAAAACTTCATTAATTAAACGTAAATCCTTGAGAATATGTTTAATCATAAAACCAGGACTATAATCAGAGTCAATAATTTTTGGTGCTAAATTGGTTAAAGCCCATGATCCTGCCGCTCCAGTACTACAAACTTCAATCACTAAATTAGGGTCAATGCCTTGTTTTTTAGCCAATGTCAGAGCTTCACAAATAGCTACCATGTGTAAAGATGCTAAAACTTGATTACATAATTTCACTGCTTGACCACTACCAAGCGCACCACAATAAGTAATGTTTTTTCCTAATACTTGAAAATAGGGTTTACATTCCTGAAAATCTTTTGGATTACCCCCCACCATAATGGTTAAAGTGCCTTGTTGAGCACCAATATCCCCTCCAGAAACGGGAGCATCTAAAAATCGAATCTTTTTAGTTTGCAACTTTTCTGCAATACTTTGCACTGATTTAGAACCGATCGTACTAAAATCCACAACAAGGGTATTTGGTTGGGCAAAATTGATTACTCCTTGGGGGGAAAAAAGTACTTCTTCTACATCTGGAACATCACCTAAACAAGTAAAAATAATCTTAGCATCTGTGATTGTTTCTTCGATCGTATCTTGAATATTGAAAGAGTCGAAGTAAGGAGGATTTTTTGTTCTATTCCACACCCGGACATTAAAACCACTATTGATCAAATTTAATGCCATGGGTTTACCCATTACTCCTAAACCCAAAAAAGCTAGTTGCTGATTCATTGGCTAATAGTTCATCATTAGTAATAATAAATAATTATAGCCCTAGATAAGTTCGATAAATAATTTACCAACGAACTCCCTGACATTGTCTAATAATTTGAGACTCTAAATATTGTTTTAAAATATTAAATTGAGAATGATTAATACGATAATAAATAGATCGACCTTGTTGTCGGGTAAAAACTAAACCAGAGTCTTTAAGTATTTTCAAATGAAAAGAAATTTTTGGTTGTTTTATATTAAGAAAGTCACAAAGATCCGTCACACACAACTCCTGATGAGACAATAATTCTAGTAACTTAAGTCGAATGGGATCTGATAAAGCATGAAAACAAAGTGGAAATAAATCTAATTTGTTTTGTCTTATCTCTATTTGCATTAGGGTACTAATTTTATATTTAACTCTTAATGTTATTTTACCCGTTTAAGTATAATTATCTACCAGTTTTTACTTAAAGTTTTGATAAAGTCTGTATATAAATTGTGTAAAGTCTATGTAAAAATACTGTGATAAAATTCTAAATAATAAATCCTTCATTATTAACTTTTCTTTGATAAATTATTAAGATGGAAAAATAACTTAATTTAAGTTCGGGATAATTATTTAAACAGGTATATACTTTTTCTTGATCTGTAGTTGCTTTTTCTACTAAATAGGATCGATCGAATAAATCTCTTTGTGCTAAAGTCTTCCAAACTTGATTATAAACAGAAGCAACTTTCATTAATACTACTACCTCAGCCCAATCTAATGCTTCTTCTAAATGTTTTACAGAATAAAGTGCCGGTAAAATAATTAATTTTTCCTCCTGTATCGTCAAAGGCAATCCCAAGACAGAAGCCGAAGCCATGGGAGAAGATACTCCAGCAATACGTTGTATTTTTACCTCTGAATATAATTTTTGGATGGTTAAAGCTAAATAAGTAAAAGTACTATAAAAACTTATATCACCCTCACAAACAAATGCGACATCTTCCCCATTTTTCAGATATTGCCATACTTGAGTACTTACATCATGCCATGCTTGAGTTAAGATATTTTGAGATATAGTATAGGGAAAAGATAAAGGTAGTTTTTTTTGATGGGGTTGTAAGTAACCTTGAATAATGGTTTCTGCGATTCCTAAACGATTATTTATTCCAGCAGGAAAGGCAATAATTTTCGTTTGCTGAATAATTTTTAAAGCCTTAATAGTGATTAACTCTGGATCACCTGTACCGACACTGACACCATAAAGAGTGCCTATTTTATCTTTCATTTCGATCGATCATTTGAGAAATTTTTATTGATTCCCTATTCTCTGTCTTCACTAATAAACTTAAGTACTGATAAATAAACAATAAAAAACAAGGGATATTTTAGATCACCCCTTGTCCATGTTATGTCTTGGCAAAACCAATTTTTTTGAAAAATCAAAACCGATTAGACACCACTAGAAGTAAGGTTTTCTTCTTCCACAGTGTTGGAATCTACTTCAGAAATATTCTCATCAGCAGAAATATTTTCGATCAAAACTTCTTCTTCCGCCGTAATGCCTTCTAATTCAGCAGGATCGATCGCAGGAGTATCTCCATCACCGGCTAACAATTTCTCTCTGAATTTTTGAGCCATTTCTTCCGCTTTTTCAAACACCAAATCACGGTTTTTGAGCATATCACCCGGTTCTGGTTCTAATTGCTTAGTGGAAAGAGAAATACGACCTCTTTCTGCATCTAAATCAATAATCATCACTTTCAATTCATCATTGACATTAAATACACTATGAGGAGTATCAATATGATCATGAGAAATTTCAGAAATGTGTAACAAACCACTAACTCCCCCGATGTCAATAAATGCACCGTAAGGCTTAATACCACGAACAGAACCGATGACAACTTGACTCACTTCTAAACCATTCATCTTACGCTCAACCAAAGCCCGTCGATGACTGAGTACTAGACGATTACGCTCTTCGTCAACTTCTAAAAACTTGAGGGGTAAATCTTGACCCACTAAATCTTCTTTAGTATCTTTAGCACTAATATGAGAACCTGGAATAAAGCCTCTTAAACCTTCCACTCTGACTAATGCACCACCACGATTAGTGGCGAAAACGTTAGAATAAACGGTAGCATCTTCTTCTTGCAATTGACGAACTCTTTGCCATGCTCGCATATACTCAATTCTGCGAATGGATAAAGTTAACTGTCCGTCTTCATTTTCATCGGTAAGAATGAAAAACTCTCTAGTTTCATTGGCTTGTAATACTTCTTGAGGATCATCAACTCTATTGATGGAAAGCTCTTGTACTGGAATATAAGCGGCAGTTTTTGCTCCTATATCGATAAGAGCGCCCCGAGACTCCATACTAAAAACAGTTCCAGCAACAATGTCACCGGGACTGAAATGATAATCATATTGATCTAAGAGAGCGGCAAAATCTTCGTGGGTAAAACCAATATTACTATTTAGAGTTTCTGTCTGACTGACCATAGGCATTTTTTACTATTGTATTAATTTTATTTAATTTGATAATTCTTCATCCCTCCTCAGCAACTTAAGGTTATTAAGATAACTGACTAGATAGACATAGATTATTAATATAATGTTTACTACTCTATCGTTACAAAAGTGGACTTTGGCAACTCTGAAGACGAAAGTCATCAGGATTTTTTATTATTATTGCTCAGTGTTTTATCTTAAGCAAATAAATAACAGCCAATTATCTACTCTAACATTAAAAATGAATAATTAACAATGATTTTCAAGCTAAATGCTTTGATACTTTTAACTCATCTGTGCTTAAAAGGTGGGGAATTTCGTGTCAAAATTGATTTTAGGCAATTATTTATTAAATTTAATCCTCATTACTAGGTAAGGTTTTGTTAGTTTCTAAATTTTATATTATTAATTTTCCTTTATTTTCAATTTTTCAATATTCCAAAAAGCACCGCCTAAAGCTGAAAATTCTACTCCTTTTATCCGATTTCTTACTGCCGCTAAGGAATAAGGATTAACTAAGTAAATTAAAGGCAGGTATTCTACCGCTAACTGTTGAGTTTTATTATAAATTGTCTTTCTTTTTTCTAAGTCTAATTCTTTTGCACCTTCTATATATAAATCACCAATTTCAGCTTCCCAATCAGCTATAACTCTGCCTTGAATTGGTGATCTTCCGGGTTGGGGTTTTTGATTAAAAAGATGTAAATTTCCGTCTGGAAACCATAAATTAGCACCCCCATTTGGTTCATTTCCTCCTCCAAAACCAATGATATGGGCTTCCCAATCTAAAGAGTTAGTGAGTTTATCTACTAATACACTAAAAGCGATCGGTGTAAAGTCAACAGTGATGCCAATTTGACTTAAATCCTGTTTTATTTGTGAACCTAAAGATTCCCTAATTTTATTTCCTGCATTGGTTAATAAAGTGAATCTTACTTCATGATTTTCTGAGTCTAATAATTTTCCTTGTTGATCATATTTAAAACCTTCTTGTAAGAGTAATTTTTTAGCTAATTCTGGATCATAATCATAACCAATAATAGTTGGATCATAAAAAGGAGATTGTACCGAAATAGGCGAGTTTTGTGCTTCTCCTAAACCTCGATAAATATTATTAATCATGCTTTCTCTATTGATACTATAAGCGATCGCTTTGCGAAAATTCATGTTATTAAACCATTTAGATTTTATTTGATCAACTAAAGGTTTACCATCTCTTGATCCTTGATTAAGATTAAAACTCATAAAGGTTGTACCATAAGCGGCACCGCCATTAAAAATGCTAAAATTTCCCCGATTTTCTTCTCTTTTTAACAAAGAAAAATATTCAGGAGTAACACCAATAGAATCTAAACTGCCCGATCGAAATTGTAATACTGAAGTATCAGTAGATTCGACGATTTCCCAAACTACTTCATCAATATAAGGTAGAGGATTTTTATTTTCATCTTTCTGCCAATAGTAAGGATTTTTAGTAAAAATTATTCGTTGAGAAGTAGCATAGCTTTTTAGTTTATAAGCTCCATTAACTACTAATTGATCAGGGGGAGTGTCGACACCCCAAAAAGAGAGAAAAATTGGTTTTCCATCAGCTCCTTTTTGAGTAACTTTATCCTCTAAAATATGTTTAGGTAAAATAGATAATCCTGTACTTTCTAAAAAAGGTGCAAAAGGTTCAGGGATAATGAATTTTACTCGTAAATTATCAATTTTTTCAACTATGGGAAAAGCTCGATTTTTTCCAATTCTTAAACTATCTCTCGCATTGGAAGGGATTTCTTCATTAAGATATAATTGGTTATAACTAAAAACAACATCATCAGCAGTTAAAGGTTTAGCATCAGACCATTTTAAATCATTTTTGAGAGTAAAAATAATAGTTAATTTATCTTCAGAAATAGTCCATGATTGTGCCAATGCTGGTTCAATTTCTCCTGTAAGCGGATTTTCTGTAACTAATCCTTCATAGGTTAAACCAAAAATATTGGGGGATTCTTGAGATAAAACAGCATTAAAGGTTTTCGGATCACTTAAAATGGCTTGAATAAGTCTTGATTCATTGTTTGCAGAGGAATTTAAACTACAGGAAGACAAACACAAAACAACAAAAATTAGAGAAAAAGTGATAATTAAATGTGATAGTTTTCGCCATTGTAGTTTTATAATATTGTTAATTGACTTCATAATTTACAGCACAAAAATTCAATTATTGCTAAGATATTAACTTACATTGTTACTTAAAATTACGTTTCTCAGAAATAATGTTGGAAAATCTTTTTAATTTATCGCAAAATTTTCAAACTTTTATTAAAGATTTAATAATAGCAATTTCTATATTAATTTTAGCTTATTTCTTCTTGAAAATAACCAGAAATATTGTTTTTAAACAAATCAAAAAGATTACCAATAAAGAAGATAGTATTTTAACTAATAAAATAGTAATTATTATCGATAAATATTTTCTTCCTATTACTTATTTTGGTTTGTTTTATACTACGTTAAAAGAGATTGATTTTAACCCTTCGATCGTAGCTACAGTTAAAACGATCGTGATTATTTTAACCACTATTTACGTTACTAGATTTTTAGTGGATACATCCAGAATTATAATTTACTTTTATAGTGAAAAATATCGTGATTCGGATTCAATCATCGAAAGAAATATTAAGGCTTTATTTCCTGCCATTAGAATAATATTTTGGCTTTTTGCCGTTATCTCAATTTTGAGTAATTTAGGTTTTGATATTAAAGCGATTGTGGCTGGTTTAGGAATTGGTGGTGTGGCTTTAGCTTTAGCTTCTCAAGGAATTTTACAAGATTTATTTAGCTATTTTGCGATTTTGTTCGATCGACCTTTTGAAATTTCTGATTTAATAGCAGTAGGAGATTTTATGGGTCATGTAGAACATATAGGTATTAAAACTACAAGAATTAAAACCATAACAGGAGAACAATTAATATTAGCAAATACCGATTTAACAAGTTCGAGACTACGAAATTTTAAGCGGATGGAAAAAAGACAAGCGATTTTAAAAATAGGAGTCGTTTATGAAACAGATAATCAGAAACTAGCAGAAATTCCCTCCATCATTGAAAATGCAATTCAACACATTGAAAATCTAACTTTTGATAGTGCTTATTTTTCTGGATTCGGGGATTTTAGTCTTAATTTTGAAGTTATTTATTATGTCGATAGTAATGATATTAAATTGTACCGTTTAACAAAAAATCAAGTAAATTTATCTATCAAAAATGCTTTTTCTGAACATAACTTAGAGTTTGCTTATCCTACTCAACTTCATTATTTATCAAGAGCTTAAATATATTTATCGGTAAGTATTTTTTAAGTAGATAAATAGATAAAGAAAATTTATCAGGGAAAATATGTAATTTATTGTTACTAATTCCTTTGATAATTTGTCGAATAACATCGGCAGGATTAGTGGCTAAATGAGCGGGAAAACCTTGATAATTTTCGGCTAATGTACCATAGGCTTTAGATTTTAAAATAGGAGTGCGACTAAAAAAAGGATAGGCAACACTAACTTTAATATTATATTGTTTGACTTCTCGATCGAGTGCTTCACTAAAACCACGTAGTCCAAATTTACTACTAGCATAGGGACTCATTCCCGATAAACCTACCCATCCTGCTAAAGAAGAAATATTAACGATATGTCCTTTTTTTTGCTTAATCATCTCTGGTAAAAATAAGGCCGTTAAAGTCATGGGAGAAAGAAGATTAATCTGCATTAACTTTTGCCATTCCATCATCGGAACTTCATCTATACGTCCATATAATCCCATTCCTGCATTATTTATTAACATATCGATCGATATATTTAATTCCCTAACTTGCTCATACAATTGTTGACAACCTTCCGCAGTAGATAAATCCCCTTGCAAACAAGCAATAATTTTACCTTGATTAATTTCACTGGTAATAGTAATAGCCTGAGAAAGCAGTTTTTGACGATCGACATCCGTTAAAATTAAACGACTACCTTTTTCTAATAATTGTTTGATAAACTCCTCTCCAAAACCTCCTCCAGCACCAGTTATCAAAATGACGGTATTATCTAATTTAGTCATGAATTTATTTTGTTTTTAAGTGATGTTTTTCTCAAAATGGTAAAGATATTTTGAATTGTCAATGATTTACGATCGAAGATCTTGATAGAGGTGCTATATCTAAGTATAATTTTCTTAATCTACAAAGTCTGTTTTTCTAGGCATGAAAAAAATTATAGAAGGGCTACATCGGTTTCAGGCGGGTTATTTCGAGAGTCATAAAGATTTATTTGAACAATTATCTCATGGACAACATCCCCGTATTTTATTTATCACTTGCTCTGATTCTCGAATCGATCCCAATCTTATCACCCAAGCCAACGTTGGGGAATTATTTGTGATTCGTAATGCTGGTAATATTATTCCTCCTTTTGGTGCAACTAATGGTGGTGAAGGTGCTTCGGTAGAATATGCCATTGCGGCTTTGGATATAGAACAAGTGATCGTATGTGGCCATTCTCATTGTGGTGCCATGAAAGGTTTATTAAAAATGTCCAAATTAGCAGATAAAATGCCTTTAGTGTATGAGTGGTTAAAACAAGCAGAGGCAACTCGTCGTTTAATTATTGATAACTATAGCCATGTAGAAGGGGAAGAATTATTACAAATTACCGTTGCGGAAAATGTCTTAACTCAATTGGAAAATTTAAGTACCTATCCCATTATTCGCAGTCGTTTACATCAAGGGCGACTATCCCTTCATGGTTGGATTTATAGCATTGAAACAGGAGAAGTTTTAACTTATGATCCCATCGCCCACGATTTTGTTAACCTAGAAAGTCGTACTAATAATCCTGAATATATTTATAACTTACATCCTAGTTGTTCGGTGTCTCAATCTATCGGATGTGGGATTTATGATGTTAATGGCGAAAAGAAACAACCTCAAACTATCCCGGAATCTATCAATCCTAACTTACCTCGATCGAATCGTCTTTCACAAGAACAAGCCGAAAGAATTTATCGTGGTTCACGTTAATTATGAATAAAATACAAATATAATTTATTTTTAACTACTGTAAAATGTAAATAAAGAATAAAAGATCTAAAAATTATGGATTTAGACCAACAATTAAGAAATTTGATTAATGAAGCCCCAGAATATGGCGTTCCTTCTATTATTATGGAGGCTGGGGTTATCCCTGTTATTAGTGCCTACGCTCATCAATTAGACTATAGTAGTTATTACTTAAGACAAAATCTTGACAATAACTTAATCTTAACTATTCTTGGCTCTGAGCAAGATCCAGAAGTCGAAAAAAAAGTTATCTATGCCTTCCCCACGATCGAAGATGCTACAGATTTTCCAGACACCAAAATCAACGATTACAATTTAGTTGCTCAAGAAATTCCCGTAAGTCAAATATTATTCCAAATGTTTACGATGAAAGAAGTTGATAGCGTTATTTTTGTGGAGAAACCCGAAAATTATCAACAAAGTAAAGAAATTTATTGTGAAAAATTACAGAGTGCTATTCAACAAAGTTTAACTAATTTTATTAACTCTAATAGTTCTCATATTGTCTAAGATCACTTTAGAAACAATAGATCATAAGAAGTGTTAATTGTCAATGATAAATTATTTAAGGATTTTTCAGTTTTTCTTCTAACTCGGATTTATCTGTGATAATCTCAAAAATATTTCCCATATTAGTTAAATCAAATAACATTTTTACTTGATCATTCAAAGACATCAAAAAAAGTCTGCCACTGACACCACGAACCATTTTGAGAATTAATACTAATCCCCCCAAACCAGAACTATCCATGAAAGTTACTTTCTTTAAGTCAATGAGAATGACATTAACACCCTGATCAATTAACTCACCAATTTGTTGACGAAACTGAGTTGATTTACCATTATCGAAAATACCTTCAGGTTTTAGAACTTTTATTCTAGGTAACATGGATTAATAAATTGCTAAAATTTAACCGATATAGTCTATTTTAACCAAAATTGAACTCCTTGATCGAGTTAATTTTTCATTCCTGTAGTACTAACTCCCTCAATAAACTGTTTTTGTCCGATGATAAACAGAATAATAACGGGAATGGTAGAAATCACCACTGCGGCCATCAGTAATGACCAATTACTGGTAAACTGTTCTTGAAATGAAGCTAAAGATAGTTGTACGGTGGTTAATTGAGGATTGTTAGTGAAGACAAGGGGTTTAAATAAATCATTCCATTCCCCGATAAAAGTAAATAAAGAGAGGGTGATTACCGCAGGTTTAGCTAGGGGAAAAAGGATAAACCAGATTACTTGTAAACGATTTGCACCATCTAATTCCGCCGCTTGTTCTAATTGTTGAGGTATTGTCGTAAAATATTGACGCATCAAAAAAATACCAAATCCACTGGCCGCTGTTGGCAAAATTAAAGCCCAATAAGTGTTTATTAAATGTCCCCATTTTAGGATTAAAAAAATTGGAATTACTAATATTTGAAAAGGAATAATTAAAGTAGCTAAGATTAATAGTAAAACAAAATTTTTTCCTTTAAAATCTAATCTAGCTAAAGCATATCCGCCTAAAGTTGAGGTAATTATTTGTAAAATAGTAACAGAGATCGCCACTAAACTAGAATTAGCAAAAGCTAATAAAAAATTGCCATCGTTCCACGCATTTTGATAATATTTTAAGGTAAGATTATGTTCTGAAGAACTATCAAACAAAGACGTGTAAATAACAATAAATAAAGGAAATAAAACTATAATTAAACCAAGAAAAAGAAACAAAAAACTAAATATTTTAAATAGAAAATTATTGTTATTCATCAAATACAAAAAATAAATATTAAGGTTCTTCTACACTAATTATAGATTCCTAGAAAATAATCGATGCCAAAAGCACACTACGCACACGAAACTTTTATCTATATAATTTTAATCATTTAAAAAATGCAATTATTATAAAGCTCTCAGTTTTAATTTAACCTAAAACCTACTACCTAAAACCTAACACCTTTTATTTTACTAAATAGTGATTTCATAACAAAGAAAAATTAAGTAGATCGATCGTTTAAGATACAATTCAAGGGATATAAGTAAAAATACATTAAATTATACAACGCCCAATAATGGTAGATTTAACCCCTAACTCTAGTTTTAGTTTAACAGTTCGTTTAGAATTAATAAATCGTGCTGGTACACTGGCAAAAGTAACCAAAGCTATCGCTGATGTTGGCGGTAGTCTAGGTCAAGTATCCCTCATCGAGCGTAACTTGAAAACCATCAAAAGAGAGTTACAGATTGACGCATCTAGTACCGAACACGCTGAGAAAATTGTTAATGCCATCAAGTCTGTATCTGAAGTACAAATTCTTCATGTAAGCGATCGAACTTTTGATATTCATAGGGGAGGCAAAATTCGCATTCAAAATCGTATAAGTATTAACTCCTCCTCTGATTTAGCTATGGCTTACACTCCGGGAGTGGGACGTATTTGTAAAGCTATCCATGAAGAACCTGAAAAAGTATTCTCTTTAACCATTAAAAGTAATAGTGTAGCGATCGTTACTGATGGTAGTGCAGTATTAGGGTTAGGAAATTTAGGCCCCGAAGCCGCATTACCCGTGATGGAAGGGAAATCGATGTTATTCAAAGAATTTGCCGATATAGACGCATTTCCCATTTGTTTAGCAACTCAGGATGTAGAAGAAATTATCAAAACTGTCAAAAATATCGCACCAGTATTTGGAGGGGTTAACCTTGAAGATATTGCCGCACCCCGTTGTTTTGAAATTGAGAAAAGACTGCAAGAGGAGTTAGATATTCCTATCTTCCACGATGATCAACATGGTACTGCGATCGTAACAGTAGCCGCTTTAATTAATGCTTTAAAACTGGTTAAAAAAGAAATGGAAACCATTAGAGTTGTTATCAATGGTGCCGGAGCGGCAGGAATTGCCATTGCCAATCTCTTAAATAAAGCTCATTGTACTAATATTACTCTTTGTGACTCGAAAGGTATTATAAGTCTCGAGCGACCAAATTTAACCTCAGAAAAACAATATTTTGCCGTAGAAAAAGGTGGATTATTAGCAGATGCTTTAATGGATGCAGATGTATTTATAGGAGTGAGTGCGCCTAAAGTCGTAACCCCTGACATGGTAAAAAGTATGGCAAAAGATCCTATTATCTTTGCTATGGCTAACCCTATCCCTGAAATTCAACCCGAATTAATCCAAGACATAGCGGCGGTTATTGCCACAGGTAGAAGTGATTACCCCAATCAAATCAATAACGTTTTAGCCTTCCCTGGCCTATTTAGAGGGGCATTAGATTGTCGTGCTACTACTTTAACTACCGAAATGTATCTTCAAGCCGCTAAAGCGATCGCCTCTTTAGTCTCTCCTAGTATATTAGATAAAGAACATATTGTTCCTTCTGTGTTCGATAATCGAGTAGCCACCACCGTATCCGCCGCCGTACAACAGGCAGCCAGAGAAGCAGGAGTTGCTAGACTTTAATAGTTAGGGTTTGCTGAAAAAGTCTTTTGATGAGGGTAGGAGAGAGGAGTTAGGAGAAATACTTATAAATCAAGCTCTCAATCTTAAGTTATAACAATTATTATCAAAGCGTTTCTACTAGAGAATGGTATCAAATAAAAAAGTGGATAAATATTCTCAATTTTTCCACCTATCTAACCTCAGTTCGATGCAAAATGTATAGGTAATAGCAAGGTATTAGGTATTAGGTAAAATAATTGATGAAAAACTGTTAACAACTGATTTTATTTAGATTTATTTAATTAAATAATTCAATCAGATTTGGTATTTTTAGAACCTAAAATCTAAAGCCTAAAACCTACCTACATCAAGGATTTTTTCTCGAACTCAGGTTATCTAATTGTCCACTTGTGTTCATCATTTTTTTATGTGGAACTGAGATTTGTATTACATCTGTTGGGAAGCGTTTTAGTTTGCCCAACATTTTATTTTTAGTTTTTGGAAGTTCCTATGACAAATAAATGAAATATTTAAAACAGTTAGCCATATTAACGTTCTCCTCGTTAGTAATATTATCTCTATTTGCTAATGAGGTAAAATCCATTCCTCCTCAAGAAATATTCCCTCATGGAATAGATCATTTAGAAAATATCGGCGGTGATTTTTTACCTTTAAATTCTGAAGACTCCAACTTAGATGAAGGTAGTTATTGGTATGATCTTTATCAGGATCAAAAAACAGTTTATTTAATATTACAGAAATTAAAAGGAAGAAATCCAGATGGAACAGCCATATTTGAATTCTTAGATGTAGTTATTATTCCTGAGTTAATTAACAAGAATATCTTCGGAATTATGAGAGAGACAAGTGATTGGTGTCAATATCCTAATAATAAAGTTTTGGAAGATATTAACCTAATCATAATTGTAAAATACAATAAAGACACTGCCACTCCCATTAAATCTTTTCGAGTCAATTTTGATAAAGAAAAATGGGAAAAACCCTCTCCATCAATTATTAAAGATCTTACTTGTGAACTTCCCTACCCGTAATTTTTTGGGTTAAATTTTAGAAACTCGAACAGAAATACTACCTTTTTTTAAAGATGCTAACTGACGAAAAAGTCCTTTTGATAAATCTAATGAGCAACGACATTTATCTTTGACTACTCCAGTAACGCAACGATTTTGATGACAAATACGGAGACGAGTGCCAATTTTATACTGGTTACTGGCAACAGCATTAGAATTTTGGCTGAATCTTTGCCCATTAGCCATTTTTTTCCCTTGGTAAGCATCAGAATAATAAGTAGCGGTAGTTCCTGCTATTGCTTGAGTTGGGGATATAATGAAACTAGAAATAATCAAGAGTTTAGTTATTAGTTTGTTTTTTAAATTCATAGTTGAGTAAGTAAAAGTACTCACTCAGTTTAGCGTAAAAAAAAAAAATTATCAATTTTTGTTAAGAATCAATTGCTATTGTGATCAAAAAATGTTAAGGATTAAATTCTAAACAAGAAAGCAAAGTTTGTTCTACAGATTCGGCTAGGGCTTCTAAATGGTATCCTCCTTCTAACCCAAAAACTACCTTCTTCGTAATTTTTAAACAGTGTTGAGTAAGAATATAATAGTCTTGAGGAAATAAAGACATTGATGCAAGAGGATCATGATAGTTTGCATCATATCCGGCACTAACAATTAATAAATCTGGTTGAAATTGAGTAATAAAAGGAATTACTTTGTATTGAAAATATCCTTCATATTCTTTAATAGTATTTCTAGGTTCGAGCGGAATATTTAAAACATTATCATAACATCCTCGATCGCTGACTTTTCCCGTACCCGGATAACAAGGGTATTGATGAAGGGAACAATAAATAATATTAGGATTATCGGCAATAATGTCTTCTGTACCATTACCGTGATGTACATCCCAATCTAAAATAGCAACTTTTTCGACTCCTTTTAAAGTTAACGCATAATTTGCGGCGATCGCCGCATTAGAAAAAAGACAAAAACCCATACCGATCTTCGCCGTTGCATGATGACCCGGAGGACGGGCTAAAATAAAACAAGGTTGATTATCTCCTAAAACTTGATTTACTCCATCTAACCACGCGCCTACTGCCAGTAAAGCAACATCATAACTTTGAGCAGATACGGCGGTATCTTCATCTAATTTTCCACCACCACGAGAGGCGATCGTTTTGATTCGATCGATATAATTATGATCATGGATTTTTTGTACCCAATATAAGGCTTGGTTTTCCTCATTCGATCGAGGTTCTAACCAGTGTAGCTTATCCTTACATACCCCATTCATCAATCGTTGTTGAATAGCCGTTAACCGTTGAGGAGATTCAGGGTGAAATCTTCCCGTTTTATGATCTAAAAAGCGCTCGGAAAAAATAACTTTTACCATGATCAAAAATTGTTGCTATGCAAGGTGTTCCGAAGTTTAGACAATTTTATTTCAGGAAATCTTAATTTATGGAGTTGACAATTCCAATAGTTATAGTCTATATTTGTTTTGTGTGGGGAGCGAACCAGAAAGAGAGTCGAGACGAAACAAGGTAAGTCGTCGATTCTCTTTTTACTAACCATTTTTTCTTGTCATCAGAAACCCAAAGGATATTTGCTTAACAAAGATAAAACTTTTCTTAACCTTTATTAAGTAGGGTGAGCAGAAGCCCACCACAAATAAAAAACTAATTAGGAGTTTGAGCTGCAAACATTTCTTTTAACTTGCTTAACTCATTAGCCCAACGAGGATCAGGTTGAATAGATTCAGAAACAGAAACTGGTTTATCACCTTTCTGTTTTCCACCGCCACCTTTACGACCTTTTTTCCCATTAGTTTTCTTAGGGCCCTCACGACGACTAGGTTTAACAGTGTTTACTTCTGTAGGAGTAGTTAATGCAACATTATCATTTTCAGTATCAGATTGTACCTCACTAGCTTCAACTTCAGCCGTTGCACCATTATCTTCTTTATCCCCTTTTGTGCGAGGTAGGGCTTTTTCGATTAATAAGATAAAATCAGCACCATTTTCATCTTTAAAAGGTTCCCCATTATAAACGAAAACTTGCTCATTATATTTACTAATAAATAAATCTGCATCTTCATCAGTAGGTACAGTTACAAAACCAAAGCCACGACACTCATTCTTTTTACGCTCTTTAATTAGCTTAGTAGTGAAAGAAGGCTCAAATTCACTGAACATTTTTTCAAAACCTTCTTTTTCTAACTCTGCTTTTGGTAATTTCACATAAAGACGTACAGACATTGAGTTTTCCTCCTAATTTTTATATGTAATAAATTTTTCTAAGATTTATAAAGTTACCACAGATTAACTCTCGTATTCACAACAAATGAGCTAGTTAACTCTTTTGAGTCGAACTAACTCTACATCGACGACGATTTAACCTTGTCTCAGTATCCCATGAAGACTTGAATATCATTGACTGCTCTGCTATCAATTGGGTTATAACAAATTTATTTTATTGAATTGAGAATAATCTGAAGTTTTTTTATATATAAGTTATTTCTAACCACTAGATCCTATCACAGTTATATCTTTGTGTTAACCATTTTCTAGTAGAATCACTATTTTTTTCTGCTAGTGTTATCATTTTAATAATGATATAGGTATTTATGCTTATTGTTCAATATGAGCAGTTTAAGATATTTGACCGTGATACTCATTAAGGTAGTTATTTTTGCAAGGAAAGTATAGTGGCTTATCCCAGATACAAGAATAACAGGTTTTAGCTCTAAAGTAAAGGAGAATCTAAGATTATGTCTAATTCTATGGAATTGTCTCTCGAACAACAATTTAATTTACGTTCGTTTCAAACTCAAGTAGATAAAATGAGTCGGGAACAAGCGAAAGAATTTTTACTAAAATTATATGAGGAAATGTTAGTTAGGGAAAATGTATATAAAGATGTCCTCAAACATCAATGGGGACTTGGGGATTAGTGGAAGAATGGAGAATTGAAAATTAATTCCTCATTCTAATTTTCCTTCCTTATTAATTTTAAGGGGTTTGCCAAATTCTCTCATGGTAAGCGATCGGGTCGATTAATGGATCGCTATCATGATGGTGATTATGGTGTCCATGATTATGATCGTGATGGTGGTGATGGTGATCATCATTTGCCAAAGCATTCAGACGAAATTTACACATCTCACAATTCATCTTAACTTCCCCCTTATGGGTTTCAATTTCTCTATCCCTAATCAACTTCAATAACTCTGGTTGAATCCCCATTTCTGGCAAACAAGTTATGTCAATGTGGGGATACTGATTTTGGTGTTCTTCAGTAATAGCATATATTTTTTTCATCAAAGCTCCCATAAATAGAAAATAAGGAAGAACAATAATTCTTTTTGGTTGATATAACAAAGCTCGGCGAAATCCTTCTTCTAAACGAGGATGAGTGATTCCGATAAAGCAAGTTTCAACGGTATTGTATCCGCTACCTTCCCACAAAATACGAGCTAATTTGTAAACATCTCCATTGGCATCTGGATCACTTGATCCCCTACCGACAAATAATAATACCGTTTCTGCCCTAGAAATATTGTGGGAATTGTGTTCTGGGTTATCTAATTGAGCAAGACGATTTTGCCATAAATTGATAATGCTGGGGGTAATGCCAAAGTGTCTTCCATAATAAAACTGTAACTGAGGATATTTAAGCCTACATCTATCTAACTCATTGGTTACATCAAATTTATTGTGACGAGCGGCAAATAAAAGTATCGGCAAAGCAGAAATTTCTTCATAACCTTGTTTAATACAGTATTCAACTCCTTGCATTATATTGGGTTCAGTCAACTCCAAAAAACAAGATATTACAGGCCTCGATCGATCTAATTCTTGATAGGTGTGAACAAAATCCATAAAAACTTGACGACCTTGTTCATCTCTTGTACCATGACCAATCATTAGTAACGGGCGTTGGTAAGGTAAAGGTTTTAAAACAATGTTGTTATAGTTTGATGATATTTGAGTTATAGGGAGAGTTTGCATTAAATTTTAAGATGAATAGGAGTGATAGATATATTTACTCAATTATATCGATCCCTTGAAATCAGAGTAATCCTAAACAGGGGGATAACCACAAGAAGTTAACAGATTAGAGAGTGGTTAATTTATTAGAAACAAAATTATATAGCTTTCCTAAATCATTTGTGAAAATTTTAGCTGTTAGCCTTTTTTCCATTAAAGAATAAGTAATCAATTACTAATGTTGACGATAAATTTAACTTCACAATAGCTGATAACTGATTGGTAATTGCTAATTACTAATAATTAATTCGTAGCCAAGAAGTGATAAAATTGCCTTTGATTGATTAGCTATTCTTTTTAAAAATCCATGCCTGAAGCAGTAGGAGTTATTCAAACTTTAGGATTTCCCGCTATCTTAGCGGCCGCAGACACTATGGTTAAAGCGGCAAGGGTTACTTTAGTTTATTTTGATAAAGCAGAAAAAGGTGATTTTGTCATCGCTATTCGAGGGCCTGTTTCTGAGGTTAAAAGGGCTATGGCTGAAGGTATCAAAGAAGCAGGAAATGTTTTCGGAGGGGTAGTGCAAACTCACTATATTATCCCTAATCCTCCTCCCAATGTGGTGGATGTTTTACCGATCGAATATACAGAAAAATCTCAACCTTATCGCTTTTAAGAGGATTTTTTTTGACAAATAAGTTTATTTTTTATTACTTAAATTATTATTTTAGGAGAATTTTTTATGCCTTCACAGTCAGCAGTAGGATCTATTGAAACAAGAGGATTTCCCGGAATTTTAGCCGCCGCCGATGCAATGGTTAAAGCCGGTAGAGTAACTCTTGTGGGTTATATTCGTGTGGGAAGCGCCCGTTTTAACGTTAATATTAGAGGGGATGTTTCTGAAGTTAAAACCGCTATGGCGGCGGGTATCGATGCAGTAGGAAAAGTAGAAGGTGCTATTCTTGAGTCTTGGGTTATTATTCCTCGCCCCCACGAAAATATTTGCGCTGTATTGCCGATCGACTACTCAGAATCCGTTGAAATTTATCGCCAAGCCGTTGAGGGTGTAGCCTTACCTCCTGCCCGTTAATTAAGTAATGAACAATTAACAACTAACAATTAACAATAAGTAGTGAATTTAGTCGCTTTAGCTGACTTGTGCTATGAGCCTTGAAATTTATGTCAAGGTGGTTTTTGATACTAACACCTAACACCTAATTACTGATGATTGCTTTTACAGAATATCAACAACGTCGGCAAAAATTTATGAGTACCATTGGCAAAGGGGTTGCGGTGTTTCGTAGCGCACCTCATGCGGTGATGCACAATGATGTAGAATATGTTTATCGTCAAGATAGTGACTTTTATTATTTGACGGGATTTAATGAATCAGAAGCAGTCGCTGTTTTCGCACCTAATCATGAAGAACATCAATTCATTCTTTTTGTACAACCCAAAGATTTAGCCTCAGAAATTTGGACAGGTTATCGGGTTGGTGTTGAAGGAGCTAAAGATCTTTACGGTGCTGATGTGGTTTATCCTATTAATGAGTTAGACGAAAAATTACCTCAATATCTCATTACGGGCGATCGAGTTTACTATCATTTAGGTAGAGATTTACCTTTCAATGAAAAAATTATCTACCATTGGCAAAAGTTAATTGCTAGTTATCCCAAAACAGGACAATCACCCACAGCTCTCGAAGATAGTAATTTTGTTTTACATCCTTTACGGTTAGTAAAAAGTGAAGGAGAAATTACCATGATACGCAAAGCAACGGAAATTTCTGTAAAAGGACATCAACGGGCGCGAGAATTTGCTCAACCCGGACGTTATGAGTATGAAGTTCAAGCAGAAATTGAGCATACTTTTAGACAATTGGGAGGAGATGGTGTTGCTTATCCCTCGATCGTAGCATCAGGAGGAAACTCTTGTATTTTGCACTATATCGAAAATAACCGCAAAATGGAAGCAGGAGATTTATTGTTAATTGATGCAGGATGCTGTTATGGGTATTATAACGGTGATATTACTCGCACTTTTCCTGTAGATGGTAAATATACTCCCCAACAAAAAGACATTTATCAGTTAGTTTTATCTGCCCAAACCCAAGCTATAGAGCAAGTGAAACCGGGCAACACCTATAATCAATTTCATGAAAAAGCAGTAGAAGTATTAGTAGAAGGGTTAAAAGAACTTAAATTGTTACAAGGAGATACCAAAGAAATAATCGAACAAGAAAAATATAAACCCTTCTATATGCACCGTACAGGGCATTGGCTAGGATTAGATGTTCATGATGCTGGATCTTATAAACAAGATAAAGAAAATTGGCTCACTTTTCAACCCGGAAATATTGTTACTGTTGAGCCCGGTATTTATATTTCACCTTATATTACTCCTTTTGAGGGACAGCCAGAAATTTCTGATATGTGGAAGGGAATCGGTGTCAGAATCGAAGATGATGTATTAGTTACGGAGTCGGGGAATGAAGTTTTAACCAGTGACATTGAAAAGTAAGGAGTACCTCAGTCAGTTCAACGTGAATTACAGGACACTACTTGGAAGCGTCATAATTGTCATTCCCAAAACTCATAATAAATAAAAAGATATTGCGATGAGTCGCTTTAGCAGACTTGCTCTAAGTTAAGAAATAAATTTCATGGCGGATTATGATATGCCATCCCAAATGATATACGATCAAGCCATTTGACGATGAAACTACCCATAATAAATTGTATCATAAGTCGCTTTGCAATAAATTCACAAAGCTAATCGCATAAATCAGCTAAAGCGATTATTATTCTAAATTAAAAGCCATAATTAATCTTCTAATTTCCGTGATTATTAACCAAAAAAACGAGACTCCTCCTTCTCACCCTAAATCTTTGCAAATTCAAGCGTCTCCTGAGTTGGGAAAATGGTTACAACAGGAAAAAATAAGTCTTGCTTTCACTACCTATCAAACTAATCGGTTAATTTTTGTAGGTAGTAAAACTGATGGTAATATAGCCCTGAATGAAAGGCTTTTCGATAAACCAATGGGATTATACGCCCACAATCATAGTCTTTATATGACTACTCGTTATCAAATTTGGCGACTAGATAACCTTTTAAGAGAAGGAGAAAAATATCAAGGGTGGGATCGACTTTATGTCCCCAGTGTGAGTTATACTACGGGTAGCCTTAATGTTCATGATGTAGTAGTAAATTACAATGAACAACTTTTATTCGTTAATACCGATTTTAGTTGTTTAGCCACGATCGAAAGAGGTTATAGTTTTAAATCAGTATGGCAACCCCATTTCATCAAAAAGCTACGCTCAGAAGATAGTTGTCACCTTAACGGTTTAGCTTTAGTTGACGGCAAAGCTACTTACATGACGGCTTGTAGTGCTACTAATAACCCCGCAGGATGGCGTAATTGTCGTTTAAACGGTGGCATTGTTTTACACATTCCCAGTAATGACATTATTGCTGAAGGTTTATCTATGCCTCACTCTCCCCGTTGGTATCAAGGCAAGTTATGGTTACTAAATGCAGGTACAGGAGATTTCGGATATATTGAAAATAATAAATTTATTCCCCTCACATTTTGCCCCGGTTTTGTACGTGGCTTGGCTTTTTGGCAAAATTATGCTTTTGTAGGATTGTCGAAACTTCGATCGAACTCTTTTACGGGGTTAACTTTAGAAAATCGCCTTATTCAACAGGAAATGACGGCAGGTTGTGGCTTATTGGTGATTGATATTAACACAGGGAAAGTAATCCATAGCTTATTTTTTGAAAGTGTCATTGAGGAATTATTCGATGTGGTAGTATTGCCTAATATCCTCTCTCCTAAAGCATTAGGTTTTCAAGATGAAGATATTGAGAGATTAATCACGTTTCCCGAAAGTAAAGGGATTATCACCACTAAACCCACCGTAAAATGCCCCAGTATCGGTGAAAAAGCCCCCATAGCAGGATTACCCAATCAACAAAGATTAGCAGAAGAAAAAGAAAGTTTTTCTAGTGAGGCTGTTAAATATCAAAGAGTCTATCATCTCAATCCCGAAAGTTTAGCACCTTATGACACCATGACATTCCCCAGTTTGCAAAATCGTTGGCAGACTCAATCCCAACGGGGAGAATTAGTGGGCATTTCTGCTTCCATTTTCGGGGATATGGTGGGTTTTCTCATTGCGGAATTTTTGCCTGATACCACCGCCGAGATTATTTCTTTATTAGTCGCAGACGGTTATCGTCAACAGGGTATCGCTACCAAAATGTTAATTCTCCTCGAAAAAGAGTTAATCAAGGAAAAATGTCTTTCTCTAAAAATTGTTTATGAATCTTCTCAATTTATCGATACGAGACTGACTCCTTTACTGCAAAAATTAGCTTGGCAATCTTTCACTGTTATCGATAACAACCACAAACAGGCAATTAAATTATTAACAAATCTCTCTCTATCCTCCTTGACAACAGAGGAAGACAACCCTCCCTTTATTTCCCAAGAATTGCCAAAACAAGAGAGAATACACACTAAGAAAGCAAAAAGACAAAAACAAGGCAAAGGTTTTCTATCTACTGTTACTTCTACCCCTGTTAATCTATCATTGAGTCAGGAAATAAAAAATACTGATGAAGATAGGCAAAGGGTATCTCCTCTTAATCCTTTCTTAGTAAGGGGCAACAAGCAATATAATCAACCTTTGGCAACAACTTCTGTTAACCCTAATGCTAGATTAAAATTTGAGGAAGGGAAAGCAAAATTTAAACGTCAAGACTTTGAAGGTTCGATCGAATCTTTCCGTGAGGCAATCAAGCTACAGTCTAATTATATTCCCCCCTATAACCAATTAGGCAATGCTTTACAGATGTTAGGCAAAACAGAAGAAGCTATCCAAGCCTATCAACAACTGTTAACGATTAATCCAAATGTTGCCCCTGCTTATAATAACTTAGGTAGTTGTTTGCAAATTAAAAACCGCATCGAAGAAGCTATCCAAGCCTACGAAAAAGCCATTCAACTTAAACCCGACTTTACCCAAGCCTATTCTAATTTAGCTATCTTATTCAGTAATCAAGGCAAATCTCAAGAAGCAGAAAAATGTCTTCAACAAATCCTGAGTTTACAACCTAACAACCCCGAAATTTATTACGAATTAGGAAATCTTTTCAGAAGTCTTGGTAAAAATGATGAAGCCATAGACTACTTTCGTCAAGCTATTAAATTAAAACCAGACTATAGCCCAGCCTATCAAAATTTAGGTTGTCTGGTAATGATGCGCAATCAAATGGAGTTAGCTCAATCTTGTTTTGAAAAGGTGCTAAAATTAGAGCCTGATAATGCTGAATGTTATGGTAATTATGGCAATGTTTTAGAAGCTCAAAATCATTTTAAATTAGCATTACAAGCCTACGATCGATCTTTAAGTTTAAAACCATCAGCTCTTAACATCCTATATCAAAAAGAGAATCTTCGGTTAACCCTCTGTGATTGGGAAGATTTCGATACCAGAATGGAGTTATTAGAAAGAGAAATCACCACCTATCTAAAGGAAAAAAAAACCCCTTTACTTGTGCCTTTGGTGTTAAATACCTTCAATTTTCCTATCTCCCTTCATCGTCAAATCAATCTGCAATGGGGTTATAACTTTACTCACAGTATGATGCAAATTAAACAACAAAGTAATTTTATCCCTCGTATCCATCCAAAACAAAAACTACGCATCGGCTATGTTTCTGCTGACTTCCGTTGTCATGCTATGGGAGTTTTAATTTATCAAATGTTTCAATATCACAACCGAAACTCCTTTGAGGCTTACTGCTATTCCCTAAGCGATTATGAAGACAATATGACCAATATTATTAAACAAGGGTGCGATCGATTTGTCAACATAACCTCTCAGTCTCCCCAAGACACCGCTAAACTTATCTATCAAGACGGCATTGATATTTTAATCGACTTAATGGGATATACTAACCTATCTCGCCCCGCCATTTTTGCCTTACAAGCTGCACCTATCCAAATCAGCTACTTAGGACATCCTAACACCATGGGAGCAGATTTTATCCAATATATTCTCGCCGATGAAACCATTATCCCCCCTGAGTTAGAAAAATATTATACAGAGGAAATTATCCGTTTACCTTATGGCTTTGTTGCTTCGCCTTTAGAAATGTCAGAAAAAACCTTTACCCGTGCCGATTTTGGCTTACCCGAAACTGCCGTTGTCTATGGTTGCTTTAACCGCAGTAATAAACTTCATCCCGATTTATTCGATATTTGGATAGAAATTTTACGACAAGTACCCGATTCCGTGTTATGGTTTTTAGAAGATCATCAAGAAGTCATTGAAAATCTGCAAAATCAGGCAAAAAAAGCAGGAATCGATATTAAACGCCTCATTTTCACCCCTAAACTACCTACCACAGAATTTAACACCGTTTCTTCTCTTGCAGATTTATTCTTAGATAGTTACATTTATAATGCTGGTTCAACTGCCGTCTGTGCCTTATGGGGAGGCTTACCCATTTTAACCTGCACGGGAGAAATTTTTGTGTCTCGCATGGGGGCAAGTCTTTGTAAATCCGTTGGTTTAGAATCCCTAATTTGTCAAACTCCCCTTGAATATCAACAAAAAGCCATCGAATTAGGTAAAAATCCTTCTACTCTGCTTCAACTAAAAGAGCATTTAATGGGTTCAAAAGAAGAATTACCTCTTTTTAAAACTAAACAGTGGATTAAAAGCCTAGAAAGTGTATTAAAAGCTGTATGGGATGACTTTTTAACAGTTAATGGAGAGCAAGAAAATAGTGAAAATCAATATCAGTTTACTCTCAACCGAAAAAGAAAAGCACAAGGAAATCTCTTTACTGTGACGAAAATGGGCTTAAAACCACTAAATAATCAAAATATCCGGAAAATTCGCCTAGTTTGTGCCACTAGAGAGACGAAAGATAACTTTTTCTCGAAAACATCTCTTGGTTGTTCCCTTCTCAAGTACAATATACCCTCATTAGAAATAAAATTATTTACTGAGAATACTGTCGGTTTACCTATTCTCTATAATCGTATCATTGAAGAATCCGTGATCGATCGAGCTATCTTAATCTTTATCCATGATGATGTTTCGATCGATGATCCTCATTGGTTAACTAAAACAGTAAAAGCCTTAAAAGTATTCGATATTGTGGGATTAGCAGGAAACAAAAGACGACTACCCCAACAACCAAACTGGTATTTTACCGATGCCCAATTAACCCCAGATACGAAAAAAAATCTAAGCGGTATCGTTTATCATACTAAAGAATTAGAATCTCAACCTTCCTTATATGGTGCATCTTTTCAACAGGTGAAACTCTTAGATGGTTTAACGTTAATTTGTCACAGTGAAACCTTAATAGCTAATGATATGCGTTTTGATGAACAATTTGACTTTCATTTTTACGATATGGATTTATGCCGTCAAAGGGAGATGAAAAATGTAACGATGGGTACATGGAATATTTTTGTTACCCATGATAGCGGAGGAAATTTTGGGGATGAGAAATTTCGCTCGAACTATAAAAAATATCTGCAAAAATGGGGGGAATAAACACGATCAAGCCATGAAATAGTCTTAAAACTCGATCGTTATAATAGAAGATGAAGTGGTAGGTAAAAACAAAAACCATGACGGAAACTGAAATTAAAAATATTATTGAACAACAGTTACCAGAATTAATCAAAAATCCATCGATGCGAGATTTTATTCTGCGTACTGTCTCAGAGTATTACGCACCAAAACAAGAAACAGAAAGCAAGTTTGACAGAATTTTAGCAGAGTTACAGCACGATCGAGAAGAACAAGTCCGTAAATGGGATGAAAATAATCGTCGTTTAGATGAGTTTATCCATCAACAAAATCTCAAATGGGAGGAAAATAAACAGCAATGGCATGAACAAAATGAACTCAATAAGGCGATGTTAGAAGAAATCAAAAAACTGAGCAAAAAATACGATAGTACTATTGGAGCTTTAGGGTCACGATGGGGATTATACTCAGAAGCAAGTTTTCGTAATGCCCTTAAAGGTATCCTTGAAGACTCCTTTGGAGTACAAGTATTAAATGTCAATGAATTTGACGATGAAGGAGAAGTGTTTGGCAGACCAGATCAAGTAGAAATTGATGTTATAGTGAAAAATGGTTTACTGATTTTGTGTGAAATCAAATCCTCGATCGATAAAGCGGGAATGTATATATTTGATAAGAAAGTAGCTTTTTACGAAAAACGTCATCAAAGAAAAGCTAATCGTAAAATGGTTATTTGTCCGATGGTTGATGACAGAGCGAAACCTGTAGCGAAAAATTTAGGCATTGAACTTTATAGCTATGGCGACAGCGTAGAATTGAATTAGAGAAGATCGATCTTGATCGCCCACCGCCACTTGTGGTGATCGATCACAACCCCCCCTTGACGATGGAAGGATCGAATTATCAAAATTTCATCAAAAAAACCGTTGAGCAAACTTTTCTTGATCTGATACCATAAAAATTAATAATTATTTCGCCGTGAAAACTATGGCAGATCCCACCTTCCAAACACCCACAACTAACCCCTTCGGACTAACGGATGTAGGGGATAATGCCTCACCCCATTTGGTCGATATAGACGGTGATGGGGATTTGGATGCTTTCATTGGCAATCTTGCTGGTAATACAATGTTTTATCGCAACACAGGCAGTGCTTCCGCCCCCTCTTTCTCCTCCGAAAGTAACAATTTCGGACTAACCAATGTGGGTAATTATGCGAGTCCCTCCTTGGTGGATATAGACGGGGATGGGGATTTGGATTCTTTCATTGGTGCATTTAATGGTAGTACAATATTTTATCGCAACACGGGCAGTGCTTCGGCACCCTCCTTCTCCTCTGAAACTAACAACTTCGGACTAACCAATGTGGGTGGTTGGGCATCACCCGATTTGGTGGATATAGACGGGGACGGAGATTTGGATGCTTTCATTGGTAATTTCATTGGTGATACAATGTTTTATCGCAACACGGGCAGTGCTTCCGCTCCCTCCTTCTCCTCCGAAACTAACAACTTCGGACTAACCAATGTGGGTATTTCTGCGAGTCCCTCCTTTGTGGACATAGACGGGGATGGGGATTTGGATGCTTTCATTGGTAATAATTATGGTAATACAATATTTTATCGCAACACGGGCAGTACTTCCGCTCCCTCCTTCTCTTCCTCTACCACTAACCCCTTCGGACTAACGGATGTGGATAATTTTGCGTCACCCTCCTTTGTGGACATAGACGGGGACGGAGATTTGGATGCTTTCATCGGCAATATTTTTGGTAATACAATATTTTTCTTGAATGATCTCCCCGTAGGAGTTACCATAACCCCTACCGGCAACGACACCACAGTAACGGAAGGAGGCACAACAGACACCTATACCATTGTTCTTAATACACAACCCACTAGCGATGTCATCATTACCTTAACGGGTACGGTACAAGCAACCACCGACACCACAACCATCACCTTTACCTCTGGTAACTGGAATACACCTCAAACAGTCACCGTTACAGCAGTGGACGATACCGTAGGGGAAGAAGTCCACTACAGCGCTATTAACGCCACCGTTTCCAGTGGTGACACTAACTATAACGGTATTAGTGTCGATCCAGTACGAGTGATTATTGACGACAACGACTTACCTCAAGAAGATCCCACTTTTCAAACACCCACAACTAGCCCCTTCGGACTAGGTAATGTGGGTAGTTCTGCATCCCCCACCTTTGTAGATATAGATGGAGACGGCGATTTGGATGCTTTCATTGGTAGTCAAGATGGTAATACTTTTTTTTATCAGAACACAGGTAGTGTTTCTGTTCCCTCCTTCGTCTCCGAAAGTAACAACTTCGGACTAACTGATGTGGTATATTCAGCGAGTCCCTATTTCGTTGATATAGATGGAGATGGAGACTTAGATGGTTTTATTAGTAATAATGATGGTAATACGATATTTTATCAGAACACAGGTAGTGTTTCTGCTCCCTCCTTCGTCTCCGAAAGTAACAACTTCGGACTAACTGATGTGGGTACTTCTGCATCCCCTACCTTTGTAGATATAGATGGAGATGGAGATTTAGATGCTTTTATTGGAAATAATGATGGTAATACAATATTTTATCGCAACACGGGTAGTGCATCTGCTCCCGTCTTTTCTTTGGAAAGTACTAATCCCTTCGGACTCAGTGATGTGGGAAGTTTGGCTAGTCCCTATTTCGTTGATATAGATGGAGACGGGGATAAGGATGCTTTTATTGGTGATTATTTAGGTAATATACTATTTTACCGCAACACAGGTAGTGTATCTGCTCCCTCCTTCTCCTCCCCTAGCACTAATCCCTTCGGACTCAGTACTGTGGCATATTTCGCTAGTCCCACCTTCGCTGATATAGACGGAGATGGAGACTTAGATATTTTCGTTGGTACTCTGGAAAGTAATACAACATTTTTCTTGAATCAAGATAATTCAGCTCCTATTGTAGATAATCCCATTGTCGATCGAACTACCTTTGAACAGGTTGCCTTTAACTTTGCTGTACCAAGTAACACCTTTAGTGATCCAGACGTAGGGGATACTCTTACCTACAGTGCTACTTTAGCTGATGATAGTGCTTTACCTAGTTGGTTAGATTTTGATGCTAACACTCAAACATTTTCAGGCACACCCACCAATGGTGATATTGGCAGTATTTCCATAAAGGTGACGGCAACAGATACGGGCAATTTATCGGTAACTGATACCTTTGACATAGAGATTCAACAGTTACAAATTTTGGTAACTAACTCTACGGGGGGCAGTGATACTCTTGCGGGGGGCATAGGATTTAACCTCGTCGATGGTGCTGGAGGTAATGATTCCATCTCAGGGAATGTTTTAACAGATACCCTTAAAGGTGGTAGCGGTAACGATACCCTTAAAGGCTCTGATGGAGATGATCTTCTCGATGGTGGTAGCGGAAATGACCTCCTGAAAGGTGATAATGGTAATGATGTTATTACGACAGGTAGTGGCAATGATACCCTTGTGGGTGGTAGTGGTAATGATACCTTAACAGGGGGTAGTGGTGCTGACTATTTGCGCTTTAATTCTCCTACGGAGGGTATCGATCGAGTTACGGACTTTAAAGTACTAGATGACACCTTTTTAATTAATAGTAGTAGTTTTGGTGGTTTAACGGTAGGAACTTTGGTTTCAAATCAATTCTCGATCGGTTCTTCGGCAACTACAGCAAATCAATTTGTCTATAATTCTACGACGGGAGCATTATGGTTTGACTCTGATGGTAGTGGTGGTAATCCGGCGGTGCAAATTGCTACGTTAAATAGTAAATTGGCATTAACGAATCAAGACTTTATCGTGATCTAATTTATTATCCTAAACGATAACCCATACCATGAACTGTCTCAATTAAATTTTCTGGAGCTCCTAGAGCTTTTAATTTTTGTCTTAAACTGCGAATATGTACTTTCACGGTATGTTCTTCTGGTGGATCTTCTAATGACCAAATATGGTCAATCATAGCATGACGGCTAAGTACTCGCCGACCATTTCTTAAGAGCAACTCTAAGATACAATACTCTTTAGGAGTTAATTTAAGAGGTTGATGATTATACGTTACTTCATAAGTACTGGGATTTAATTCCAATTTATGCCATGCCAATATTGTTGGTAATGAAATATTTCCCCTTCTTAATAAGGCTCGAATACGAGCGAATAACTCTCCTAAGTCAACAGGTTTAATTACATAATCATCAGCCCCCGCATCTAAACCGACAATTTTATCACTGATGGTATCTCTGGCGGTAATCATCAAAATCGGCATTTGATAATTCTGCGATCGAAGTTGTTGACAAAGATTGATACCATCAAGACGGGGTAACATAACATCTAAAACTAATAAATCATAATCGACAGCTTTGATATAATCCCAAGCTAAAACTCCATCTCCAGCAATGTCAACGGTATATAGTTGATCTGTCAGAGCTTCTGCTAAAGTTTCAGCGAGAGAAAAATCATCTTCAACTAAAAGAATTCTCATGACAAAAAAACATCGCTAAAAGGATTTAAGTTAAGAAAAAATAATTGCATAATATAAAAAAATGCCAATGACGAATTTTATGATAAAGTGTTGCAAAATACAACGAAATATTAAGTTTTGTTACAAAAATTAGATTTTGAATAATCTTTCCGATTTATTTACTTTTTTATTACCCTTTTCTTTACAGCCTATCTGATATATTTTCTGTAAAGTTCGATTCATAATATTTATATTTCTTTGTATAGTCACCATAAATTATGAGAATCGATCGATAGTTTAATAAAAGGAATAAATCAGACAAATGGCAACTTTAACAGAAACTTTAAGCAATAGCCCTGTGGAATTGTGGTCACAACATAATGAAGATGAATTACAATTAGTGATTCGATCGGCTTATAAACAAGTTTTGGGTAATGTTCATATTATGGAAAGTCAGTGTTTAGATAATGCTGAATCCATGCTCAGAAATAGTGATATTACCGTCCGTGAATTTGTGAGAATGATTGCACAATCAGAATTATATCAATCTTTATTTTTTCATTCTAATTCACCTTATCGTTTTATTGAATTAAATTGTAAACATTTATTAGGACGAGCACCTTTAGATCAAGAAGAAATCTCCGAACACGTTAAAATTTACAATGAACAAGGTTATATAGCAGAAATAAATTCCTATATTGATAGTGAAGAATATAACTCTACATTTGGAGAAAATATTGTTCCTTTTCCTCGTAGTCTAAAAACTCAAAAAGGGATAAAAAATATAGTTTTTAATCGTACTGTGTCATTATTAGGTGGATTTGCTAGTAGCGATAATGGCAAAAAAGCTCAATTAGTTTCGACTATTGCGACTAATTTACCACAAAAGATTAAGGTAACATCTTCTGGAATTGCTAAGGCTTATAATAATACCAGTAAAAAATTCTATATAGTAGTTAGTCAATCAGGTTCAAATCCATTGGTTAAACAAAATAACACTACTTACACCGTTAGTTATTCTCAATTATCTCAACAGATTCAGAATATACATAAAATTGGTGGAAAAATTGTTTCTATTGTCGAAAAATAGTCAAATTTTATCTTAGAAAACTCATAGGTTTTATATATTAGAAAACAGTAAATATTTTTGGTATTTTTAATTTTTTGGTTGAGGAAATTTTTAGTAACTATAAAAGAATCAACAAATTTTAAAATTTACCAAATAATAGGAATATTTAATCATTTTGAGCAATCAATTATTAATAACAAAAGTATTGAAACTTTTATAAAACCTGAACCCTAAAACCTTATACATTTTCATCATCAATCAAGATATTTCATAAAAGCATCTCATTTTAATGATAGCAATGTTACCTCCGATCGCTAGTAAAAAAATGCAGACTTGGATTAGAAGTCGTCATCTGATTTTTGCTGACAAATTCTTAATATTGGAAACTTTTGACTATTCAACCATCGAAAGATTTGAAGAATGTGTTATTAGTTTAGGAGGGGAATTTATTTGTGTTCATCCTTTAAAAAAAGTTTGGCGAGGAAATCATCGAAAGGTGATTCTTTATCAAGCAAAGGCTGTTTTTAATAATCCAAATAATCCTATCAAACAGTACTGGTATGAAAATGGCAGTCATTACACCAGATTTGATGAACGATGTTAGATAATGGATCATAAATAATTGATGAACAAGTCTTATTTTTTACTTCAAGGATTAGTGAATAAAATAGCCCAAAGAATTCATCAATCCTTTAAATTAGAAGAAATTCTGGCGACAACTGTTGAAGAAACAAGAGAATTTTTACAAGTCGATCGAGTTTTAATTTATCGTATTTGGGATGATGGTACTGGTAGTGCTATTACAGAGAATGTTAAATCACCATACCCTGAAATTTTAGGTCAAACTTTCCCTGAAGAAGTTTTTCCGCAACAATATCATCAAGAATATATTGAAGGTAAAACCCTTGCAGTTCATAATGTTGAAAAAAGTCATATCCGTCAATGTTTATTCCATTTCATTCAACAATTTGGTGTTAAAGCAAAATTAGTTGTACCAATTATTCAAGAAATTAGAAAAAAAAATTTTAATGTTAATTCTTCCTCTTCTGAACAAAAATTAGACATCGAAACTACTCCCTATCTTTGGGGTTTATTAATCGCCCATCAATGTAGTAAAGTCAGAATTTGGAATGAAAAAGAAATAGAGTTAGTTAAACAGTTAGCTACCCAAGTTGCCATCGCCATTAAACAAGCAGAACTTCATACTCAATTACAACAATTAAATAGAGAATTAGAAGAAAGAGTAAAAAAGAGAACAGAAGAACTAGCCTTAAGTAACGAATCTCTAAAAGCAGAAATAATTGAACGTCAACGCACAGAAATTGCCCTGCGTCATACCAATCAAACCTTAGAATCTTTAATTTCAGCTTCTCCTCGTGCTATTTTTACCCTTGATTTGGAAGATAAGGTTAAAATTTGGAATCCGGCAGCGGAACAAATATTCGGTTGGAAAGCAGAAGAAGTAATCGATCGTGTTAATCCAGCTATATCAAAAAATAATCTCGAAAAATATCAAATTATCAAAGAGAATATTCTCAAAAATATTACTCCTTCTAGCATAGAAATAAAACAACAAAAAAAAGATGGATCAATTATAGACATTGTTTTTTCCGCCGCACCGATAACTAATACAGAAGGGAAAATTAACGGCATAGTCGCAGTCGTAGCGGATATTACCGAACAAAAAAAACAAGCAGAACAAGTCAGATTACTTCAATCTGTAGTTATCAATACTAATGATTCTATTATTATTACAAAAGCTGATACAATTGATGAACCGGGGCCAGAAATAATATATGTCAATGAAGCCTTTACTAAAATGACAGGTTACACCCTCGAAGAAGTCTTAGGAAAAACCCCTCGCTTACTTCAAGGAGAAAAAACTAATCGTGTAGAATTGGATAAAGTGCGAAATGCCTTATCTCAATGGCAACCTGTGACTGTTGAAGTAATTAACTATCGTAAAGATGGTAGTGAATTTTGGTCACAATTTAGTGTCGTACCAGTAGTATCTCAAAATAATACTATTACTCATTGGATTTCTGTACATCGAGAAACGACTGAACGAAAAAAGAATGAAGAAGCATTACGTCTTAGTGAAGAAAGATTCCGTCAAGTTGTAGAAAATGCCTTAGATATGATTACCATTGTCGATCGTAATGGCAAAATTTACTATCAAAGTCCTTCAGTCGAAACAGTTTTAGGCTATACGACAACTCAATTTATTGAAAAAAACTTTTTTGATTACATTTACCCTGATGATAAGAAGAATATTCAAACAAGCGTTATTAACTCTATTCAAAATACTTTAAAAGTTATTAATCCCGTAGAATTTCGTTGTCAGCATCATAGTGGAGGATGGCGTAATTTAGAAGCAATTACTCAACAATTTATTGATAACGTGCCTACAGCTAAAATTGTTATTACCTCCCGGGATATTTCCGAAAGAAAACGATTAGAAGAAGTGCGTATCGCTTTAGAAAGAGAAAAAGAATTAAACATTGTTAAAACTCGTTTTTTCTCTATGGCTTCCCATGAATTTAGAACACCTTTAAGTACAGTTTTAGCCGCCGCCCAAGTTTTAGAAAATGCTTCTGCTAATTCAGAAAATCCCGAAAAACAACTACGCAATTTGTATCGTATCCAAAATTCAGTAAAAAATATGGTTCAACTTTTGGATGATATTTTGACGATTAATCGTGCAGAGACGGGAAATTTGGAATTTAACCCAAAACCTTTAGCATTAGAAACTTTTTGTCGTCAATTTATAGAAGAAATTAAACTTAGTACTGGTACAGAACATCAACTTGAATTTTTTTGTAAAGGAAAGAGAATTAATCCTTCTTTAGATGAAAAATTATTACGATCGATCTTAGCTAATTTACTTTCTAATGCGATTAAGTATTCCCCTCAAGGAGACAAAATCCATTTATATTTGAAATTTTACAGTAAATATATTGAAATACAAGTTCAAGATTCGGGTTTTGGTATTTCTCCAGAAGATCAAACAGAAATATTTGAGCCTTTTTATCGAGGTTTAAATGTACGTCATCTTACTGGTACAGGATTGGGTTTAGTGGTGGTAAAAAAATGTGTTGATTTACATGGAGGTAATATTAATCTGGAAAGTGCCATCGATCGAGGAACAACAGTTACTGTTACATTACCCGTTACAATGGAGAGTTGAATTCTCTCTTTTCTTGCAAATTAATTGTTTTAAAGTTTGATAAATTTGCTACAAATTGCCCAAGTACAATCATTGATCATGGAAATATTTTGTGAAACATAAATCATGAGTCTATCTACATTTATCCTCATTGCTTTAGCAATTGGTATTGGCTTTGGCACATTTCTTAACACTACATTTCCCGCTAGTGTCGGTAATTTGGATCTATATTTTTTCCTTCCTGTAGGAGAATCTTTTTTGCGTCTAATACAGTTTTTAGTCGTGCCGATCGTATTTTCATCCCTAATTCTAGGGTTTTCTCGTATTCAAAATGCTTCTCAGGTAGGTCGTTATACTGCTAAATTATTAAGTAGTTATTTGGTAACAACAGCTATTTCTTTATCTATTGGTATGGGAGTCGCATGGTTTTTGCAACCCGGAAGCGGACTGACAGGTTTTGAAATTCCAGAAACTTCGATCGCCTCAGAAACCCCATCCTTAATTGATTGGCTCGTTAGTCTTATTCCTATTAATCCCCTTCAGGCTTTAAGTGAGGGTAATCTACTTCAAATTATTTTTTCAGCAGGAATTTTTACCGTAGGCATTCAACTAGCAGGAGAAAAATCCAAGCCTTTTATAAGTTTAATGGAAAGTATTTATGCTATTAGTGAAAAAGCCTTATCAATCATTCTCTACACCGCACCTTTAGGAGTTTTTGCTTTAATTACTTCCGTGATTGCTACCCAGGGCATTGGTTTAATAGTTAAGTTGTTGGCTTATGTATTAGGCTTACTCTTTGCAACTTTATTGATGACAGGTTTTTATGTGATTATTTTAGTCCTTCTCAAAGAACAACCGGGTAAATTTTTTAGTAGTATTGGTGAAGCGTTAATTTTAGCATTTGGTACAGCTAGTTCTAATGCCGCTTTACCTGTATTACTACAAAATATTCAAGAGAAATATGGACTAAGTGAAGATATTGCCAGTTTTGCCATTCCTCTTGGTACAGCTTTAAAACGAGATGGTGCGGCAATTTTACAGGGTTTTAATGCTCTTTTCATTGCTCAAATTTATCATGTACCCATGACGACTTCTCTAATTACCGCCGTTGCTCTTAGTAGTTTGTTAGTATCTTTCAGTACGCCCGGAGTACCCGGATCGGCTTTAATTACTATGGCGACAGTATTGTCAGCTTCAGGATTACCTTTAGAGGGAATTGCGATCGTGGCAGGAGTCGATCGATTAACAGACGGATTTAAAACCGTGATTAATCTTATTGGTAATAGTGTAAATGCGATCGCCTTAAGCCATTGGGAAAGATCTCCAGAAACAGTAAAATTAAATACTGTTGGTTAAGTTATGGAAATTATACCGATAAAACCTTAAATATTTCATGTTCAGAACGTCCAGATATTAAAGTATCCCAATTGATTGATTTTAAAAATTCCTCTGGCGACAAAGTTTCTACCACATCTACTCCCCAATCACCAAAGTCTAACGAATTAGGGCTGGAAGTATTAGCGGGAGTATTTTTTATCCCCCCCAAAGCTAATACACGGTAAGGCAATTTTTCCCCTAACTCTATTTCACGAAAATTGACCAAAACCTTAACTAACATATTGCTTACAATCTCAGGAGTTTCCTTTGTTTTAATTTCACAAATCCAATGAGGATGATCAATTTGATTTACTTCCCAATTATTAGGCAAGTTATTTTTAAACCCTTGACAAAATTTTTCCCTTGATAATGGAGGGGCTATATCTTCTGTAATACTGTAATTATGAGATAAAAGAAATCTATTTAACATAAATTATTTATCAAAACTCTTGTAAATTTAGTATTAATTAAGTATAACTCAGATTTTATGTCAGAACAATAATACTATCAAAAAAAACGGGAAAAACCAATTTTACGAGTGTTAAAATCAATTTTTGTTACTTTTTCCTCTTTCCTTTTCCTTCTTTTTACCGATAATTTTATGTCGAACGGAGGTTATTTATTATTAATGCCAACAATCAGTTCTTGATTTATCAGTATTTCTCCTATCTCCTACCCTCACCAAAAAACTTTTTTAGTAAAGCCTAAATATAATTATTCTAAATGACTTATCATAAACTATATAATTTAAAAAGATTGAATATAAAGAGTTGCAAATGTCAATTTTAGAAGAACTAGATGATTTTATTAATAAAGCAAATGATTCCAGAGAAATCAAAAGAGCGATCGCCGTAAAAATGCAGATACAAGGAGTAAATTATAAGAGAATACAAGAATTATTGTCTTGTTCACAAAGTTTTATCAGTAAATGGAAAGGCGAATTTAGTAGAAAAGGAACTGAAGGATTAAAATTAAAATATAAAGGTAGTAAAAGTTACTTATCTGTAGAACAACAAACAGAAATTATTAGATGGATAGAAACACAAAACGGCATTACACGGGAGTTATTAGAACAGGAAATATTAAATAGATATTCTGTAGTTTTCGCCTCTGAGCAAAGTTACTATGACTTATTGAAAAAAGGGGGAGTTAGTGGGAAAAAATCACAAAAAAAAAAGAAATGAAGATTCGGTAAAAGAAAACACAAAACAGTTGATATATAATGATCAGTAAAGAATTATAAATAAATATTAATTTATTTTAAGCAATATTATGCGATCGTTAGAAAAACTTTCTTACTCATATTCATTATCAGATTGGCGACAAGGTTATGAATCTCAACCTCAAGAATCAGAATATATTATTGATAATATAGAAGGAGAAATACCTGTAGATTTATCAGGGACACTATATCGTAATGGTCCGGGATTGTTGGAAATTTATGATACACCCTTACAACATCCTTTTGACGGTGATGGCATGATTTGTTCTTTTAGTTTTGATAATGGGCAATGTTTTTTCCGCAATCGCTTTGTTAAAACAAGAGAATATATAGAAGAACACAAAGCTGGTAAAATGCTTTACCGTGGCGTATTTGGCAGTCAAAAACCGGGGGGATGGTTAGCCAATTTATTTGATATTCGGGTAAAAAATATCGCTAATACGAATGTTATCTATTGGGGAAACAAATTATTAGCCTTATGGGAGGCTGCACAACCTTATTCTCTTAACCCTGAAAATTTAGAAACGATCGGGCTAGATAATTTAGAGGGTACTTTACAACAAGAAGATGTTTTTAGCGCACATCCAAGAATCGATCGTCAATCTTTATTCAATCATGGTAAACCTTCTTTAGTTAATTTTGGGATTAAACCCGGACTTTCTAGTACTATCACTGTATATGAATTTGACGAATTAGGGAAAATTATCGATCGATATAGTCATATAACAAAAGGATTTTCGTTTATTCACGATTTTGTCATTACACCTAACTATTGCATATTTTTTCAAAACCCAACCACTTATAACCCTTTGCCTTTTATTTTTGGTCTTCGGGGAGCTGGAGAATGTGTTAACTTTGAAAGTAATAAACCAACTAAAATTATTTTAATACCTCGTAATACACCTCATGATCAGATTATAACCTTAGAAGTTGAAGCGGGATTTATTTTTCATCATAGCAATGCTTTTGAAGTTAACAATACCGAAATAATTATAGACTCTATCTGTTATTCTCAACTTAGCCAAATTGATCCAAAGAGTAGCTATAAAGAGGTAGATTTCGATAAACTTGCACCAGGGCAACTATGGCGGTTTAAACTTAATTTGACAACGAAACAAGTTATCAAAGAGTTAATTAACCCACGTTGTGTTGAATTTCCTTCTATTAATTCGGAAAATGTAGGACGAAACTATCGCTATATTTTTATTGGTGCTAGTGATCATCCGACAAAAAATGCACCTTTACAAGCCCTGCTAAAATTAGACTTAATTACTAAGCAAGAACAATTATATTCTTTTGCTCCAAAAGGTTTTACTGGTGAACCAGTATTTATACCTAAAAAAAATCCCGAATCAGAGGATGATGGCTGGGTATTGACTTTGGTTTATGATTCTACTTATCACCGTTCCGATTTAGTCATCTTTGATGGTAAGAACATTAGTCAACCAATTGCCACTTTACACTTAAAACAACATATTCCCTATGGATTACATGGTAGTTGGAAAGAAAAAAATAATTAGGTTTTGTCGGATCGATCGATAAATTGAAATGAGGAGTTTCAGAAAAATAAAAAACCCCATTTTTCAACTTTTAAATTCCTCATTAACAATCGAAGAAGTCTATTATTGATATACTTTCTAGCCATCTGTTGTATAAAAACTGATAATTCCAAGAACCTTGAAAAGCTATACAATTGCTGAAATCCCCAGAAAATCTTTATGAAAATGCTCTTTGATTACGTCTGTTAGTCCATCAATTGCTTTGCTTAATTCTTCAATTTGTATTCGTCTGACCACTGCTAAAACTGATGATATAGCAATAAACGGGTTAGTTAAGACATTCTCAAAATCTTTGTCATTCCGAGCATAGAGAGGAATCTCAAAACGTCCTAATCAACTCGTTATCTACTATACTAGGTAAGATAATATATGTGTTACTTGTTAAAACAGTTACAAGGAAATTTTATTCTTTGAGAGTTTTTAAGTGGTTGTTCCTTTTCCATCATGATTAATCCTGAAAATTTATTCCATAATATTCCTTTTCTGGTTGAGGAAGAAGATTTCTCCGAACTATTAAACTATCGTAACGTTGTCATTGAAAGAATTGTTAGTAGCGATCGCCCCGATAATAAAGTTTATAATCAAGAACAAGACGAATGGGTAATATTAATTGAGGGAGAAGCACAGTTAAAAATTAATGATGATATTGTTAACCTGAAAGCATGGGATTATCTCTTTATTTCTGCTCAAACTCCTCATCAAGTCTTGACAACTTCTAGGAATTGTATTTGGTTAGCAATCCATATTTATCCCCATAATTGAAGAATGGAATACTAAAGATTTGAAAACCAATTTTATTTTCTGAGGGTATAAACAACTTGGTTACGCATTTGCCAATAGTGTCTTGCTAAAATCAAGAGGTATATTTTTTATAAACCTGTCATTTTCACAAGAAATATAAATATTTTCTTGAGCTTGAACATTCATCCAATTAATCTGTTTTTTCATTTTATCACCTACTCTACTCGTCAATATTTATCCTTGACTTTCTATAACTTTCTCCATTTTTTCTAGTATCATAATATCTTAATTTTATTATATTTTTCTTCTGTAATTGATGGTTAAAAAAATCTTGTTTAAAATAGTTAAAAACATTTACTTGGTTATTTTTATGATTTTTATAAGCCTCATCTGTTAATAATTTTAGACCGAGTATATTTTTATAAATATTAGTAAATAAGTTACCATTAGGGATTATTTCGACTATTTTCTCCATTGCTTCAATTGCACAAAAATGAAGAAGGTAAATAAAACTTGATGTTAAGACAACTGTTGATTAAATTTTACTGGCAACAGTGAAAAAAAGAAAATGAGGTCGTCCAAAAGGCTCAAAAAAAATTTGACACAGACAAAGATATGTGATTTTTTTTTGGCAAAAATATTATTCTAATGATAGGATTGTAGGAATTTAACTTTCAAAATTTGTATTCCTAAATACAATCATTCATTACCAAATTAATTATGTTGATTACTAACCAAGATAAAAAAATAGACATCAAATATCTGGAGAATTTTTCTCTTACTAACGATGAAGGTGCGGATGTTATTCAAGGATTAATTAGCATACCAAAAAGTTTACCATCAAAATATTTTTACGATCGCCTTGGTTCAGAATTATTTGAAAAAATTTGTGACTTACCTGAATATTATCCTACCCGTACCGAAACAAGTATTTTAACTACCGCTAGTAAGGAAATTGCTGACATCACAGGGATTTGCGAATTAGTGGAATTAGGTAGTGGTAGCTCAACGAAAACCCGTCTGCTATTATCTGCTTATGATAGTTTAGGTAAACCTTGGCAATATGTACCGATCGATGTTAGTAGCGAAATTCTCAAAAATACTGCCTTACAATTGCATGAAGAATATGATAATCTGTCCATTTTAGGTTTAGTGGGAACTTATGAACAGGCTTTATTACAACTTCCTTCCTCTTCTTTATCCCAACGGATGATTATTTTTTTAGGAAGTACATTAGGTAATTTTACTCATCAACAAAGTGATCTGCTTTTCAATGAAGTCAGAGATATATTAACAGTGGGAGATTATTTTCTATTAGGCATCGACTTACAAAAACCTGTGGATATTTTGGAAAATGCTTATAACGATAGTCAAGGTATAACCGCAGCATTTAACCTGAATATGTTATGTCATATTAACCGTTGTTTTGACGGAAATTTTGACATAAATTTATTTAAACATCAAGCTATTTATAATCAAGAAAAGCAACAAATTGAGATGTATTTATACGCTCAAAAATATCATAAAGTCAGATTAGATAAATTAGATTTAAACATCAATTTTAAAGAAAATGAGCCAGTTTTAACGGAAATTTCTCGAAAATTTAACTTAAATCAAATGCAAGAATTTTTAGCAAATCACCAATTAAAAACTATCAAATATTGGACTGATGAAAATAAATATTTTGGATTAATTTTAACTCAACTTTGTCAATAAATATTAATCTACTAACTAACAATTATGCTATTAACTAACAGTCATAAATATTTACTATTAAATAAGTGCAGTAAAATAGATATTATTAATTATTTAAAGGACTCTTGGGAAACAGAAGATTTATTATTTAAAAGTATTCTTAATCCTGAAACATTTTATCAAAATCCCGACTCTTTACGCAATCCTCTTATTTTTTATTTAGGACATTCTGCGGTTTTTTATATTAATAAATTAGTTATTCTTGGCTTATTAAAAGACAATCAACGAATTAATCCAGACTATGAAAAATTATATGAAATGGGAGTAGATCCAGAAACACCAAAAGAGTTACAACAAGCTATTGCCTCTGTAGAATGGGCAAAAGTAGAACAATTATGGCATTATCGTCACCAAGCCTATGAAACAGTTATTAATATCATCGAAAAAACTCCCCTGACTTTACCCATAACTCCCGATAGTGTTTGGTGGGGAATAGTCATGAGTATCGAACATCAAAGGATACATATCGAAACTTCGTCGATGTTGATTCGACAACTGTCGTTAGAATTAGTAACGAAACCAAGTCAATGGAATTATGCAAAGTCTCAAGGAAAACCGCCTCAAAACGAGATGATAAAAATAGAAGGAGGCATAGTAACATTGGGAAAGAAAAAAGACGATAATCTTTACGGTTGGGATATTGATTTTGGCGAAAGAGAAGTGATAGTTAATCCCTTTGAAGTTAGTAAATATATGATTACTAACGGCGAATTTTTAGAATTTGTTAATAACAAAGGTTATGATAATCAAGATTATTGGGATGAAATAGCATGGCAGTGGAAACATGAAAATAACGTAATTTATCCTAAATTTTGGCGAAAATCTGAAAATAATTATACTTATCGTTTAATGTTTGATGAAATTGATTTACCTTTAGATTTTCCAGTAGAAGTAAATCGCCACGAAGCTAATGCTTATTGTCATTATCTATCGAAAAAATCAGGAAAAAAATATCAGTTAATGAGTGAAGCACAATGGCAATTTCTTCAACAAAAAAGCGATGATAACGTTAATGACTATAACCTCAATTTTAAATTTATTTCCCCTCATCCTGTGGGTAGTTTAGAAATTGCAAAAAATCCTCAAGGTATTTACGACTTAAGAGGAAATGTGTGGGAATGGTTAGAAGATATTTTTACCCCTTTATCAGGCTTTAAGCCTCATTATTTATACCCAGATTATTCTGCAACTTTTTTCGATAATCGTCATTATATGCTTATTGGTGGATCCTGGGCAACCAACGGTTATGAGGCAACACCTTATTATCGCAACTGGTTTCGTCCTTATTTTTATCAACACGCAGGATTCAGAATCACATCCAGATTATGATTTCTTCAAAACAAAAATTATAGTTATTTCAAATAATAATGAGAGATTATCAGATGCTGTGAGGCTTATCAAAGTTTTCCAAATTATTGGGGAAGTCTATTGTATAAACTATTATCCTATAATATTATAGGCATAGGTATGCTCTTTTTTTTTTATATTAAGATTTTTTTAAGATGTTACAAATAAGAAATTAAAAGTTATGACTATCAATCATTACGGGGTTTCTAGTATTTTAACGGCTTCTCTTACCCAAGTGCAACAACTTTTAGGTAGTTGGTCAGAAGACATTATGTCTAGAGAGGGTAATACATATTTAGCTTTTGGTGAGGAATTTGATCGAACCGCCTTAAATTCTATCTTACAACCATGGCTTAATCAAGATTTTACGATTATTCCACCGATAAAAATATTAACCCCAGAACAGTTAAATGGTGCTAACGGTGCATTCTCCACACAAACCAACACCATTTATCTCTCCAGTGCTTTATTGACAGAAAACAACACCAATTCTCTGATCCGTGTTTTACTAGAAGAAATTGGACATAAAATTGATAGTGTAATCAATACGAAGGATACTCAAGGTGATGAAGGAGCGATTTTTGCTTCATTAGTGTTAGGGGAAAGTCTGTCGGAATCGCAATTACAACAGTTACAAGCAGAAGATGATACAGGGATAATTCTAGTTGATGGACAGACGATCGCTGTGGAGATGGCGAATTTTACTGGAACTGCCGGAAATGACAATATTACGGGAACTTCTGGAAATGATGTTATTCTAGGTTTAGGAGGAAATGATACCTTAGGTGGTGGAGATGGAAACGATCGTGTAGATGGAGGGGATGGTGATGATGTCATTCGTGGTGGTGCGGGGGATGATAATGGCTACATTGATGCTAATAGATACGGTTTAGCTGGGGGTAACGGGAACGATCATATCTTTGGCGAAGCTGGTGATGATCAGTTATACGGTGAAGCCGGGAATGATACCTTAGGTGGTGGAGATGGAAACGATCGTGTAGATGGAGGGGATGGTGATGATGTCATTCGTGGTGGTGCGGGGGATGATAATGGCTACATTGATGCTAATAGATACGGTTTAGCTGGGGGTAACGGGAACGATCGTATCTTTGGCGAAACTGGTGATGATCAGTTATACGGTGAAGCCGGGAATGATACCTTAGGTGGTGGAGATGGAAACGATTATCTTAACCCCGGTTTTGGAGTAGATAGCGTAGATGGTGGTTTAGGTAGTGATAGAATGGAGTGGAACTTGTCAAGTGAAACCACTCCCATTACCATTACCTATACTGATACCAGTAACGGTACAGTATCCAATGGTACAGTCTTCAAAAATATAGAAAGTTTTTATGTTACTACAGGCAGTGGCAATGATAATATCAACCTCAGTGCCTCTACAAATTCAATAATTTTGGGCAATGGTGGCAATGATACGATACAAGGAGGTTCCGGAAGCAATTATGTAGATGGAGGGTATGGTAATGATACCTTAGATGGTAAAGATGGAATCGATCTTGTATATGGAAGGTATGGTGATGATGTCATTCGTGGTGAAGCAGGGAATGATACCTTAGATGGTGGAGCAGGGAATGATACCTTAGATGGTGGAGATGGAGACGATTATCTTATCCCCGATAGTGAAGTAGATAGCGTAGATGGTGGTTTAGGTAGTGATAGAATGTATTTGTACTTGTTAGGTGAAAACACTCCCATTACCATTACCTATACTGATACCAGTAACGGTACAGTATCCAATGGTACAGTCTTCAAAAATATAGAAAGTTTTGATGTCACTACAGGCAGTGGCAATGATAACATCAACTTGAGTGCCGCTACCAGTAATTCACACGTGTATGATACTGGCGGCAATGATACAATACAAGGAGGGGATGGAAGCGATCGTATAAATGGAAGGGATGGAGATGATAGTATTCTTGGTGAAACGGGGAATGATGAATTATACGGCTTCACCGGTAATGATACTTTAAATGGAGGGGATGGAAACGATGATGTAGATGGAGCGGAAGGTGATGATGTTATTCTTGGTGAAGCGGGGGATGATACCTTAGATGGCTTAACCGGTAATGATACCTTAGATGGAGGGGATGGAAGTGCTAGTATAAATGGAGGGGATGGAGATGATAGTATTCTTGGTGGTGAGGGGTTTGGATATTTAGCTGGTGGTAACGGGAACGATCGTATTCTTGGCGAAGCGGGAAATGATATTATTCTTGGTGAAGTGGGGAATGATACCTTAGATGGAGGGGATGGAAGCGCTAGTATAAATGGAGGGGATGGAGATGATGTCATTCTTGGTGGTGCCGGTAATGATGATAGCTACTTCGGTTTAGTTGGGGGTAACGGGAATGATAGTATTCTTGGTGAAGCAGGTAATGATTACTTAGACGGTGAAGCCGGAAATGATACCTTAGATGGTGGGGATGGAGACGATTATCTTATCCTTGGTACAGGAATAGATAGCGTCGATGGTGGTTTAGGTATTGATGACATATACATGAATTTGTATTTGTTAGGTGAAAACACTCCCATTACCATTAACTATACTGATAGCGGTAACGGTACCGTATCCAATGGTATAGTCTTCAAAAATATAGAAAGTTTCTATGTTACTACCAACAATAGCAATGATAACATCAACCTCAGTGCCGGTACAGGTAATTCAATAATTTGGGGCAATGGAGGCAATGATACGATACAAGGAGGTTCCGGAAACGATGGTGTAGATGGTGGGGGTGGTGATGATGTCATTCTTGGTGGTGCCGGTAATGATGATAGTTACTATTTTTTCTCGAACGGTTTAGTTGGGGGTAACGGGAATGATAGTATTCTTGGTGAAGCAGGTAATGATTACTTATACGGTGAAGCCGGGAATGATACTTTAGAAGGTGGAGATGGGAATGATAGTATCACCGGTAGTGAGGGAGATGATATGATGATTGGTGGTGTAGGCAATGATAGCTATAGTGTTGGTAGCAGTTTAGATGTAGTCATGGAGTTAACTCGTGAAGGTACAGATTTAGTTAATAGTGCCATTAACTATACCCTCGGTAGTAATGTAGAAAATCTGACTTTGTTAAGTGGTACAGCGACTACTGGTACAGGTAATACTCTCGATAACGTGATCACGGGTAACACGGGCAATAATAACCTCAGTGGTTTAGATGGTAATGATAGTATTTCAGGAAGTGACGGAGATGATACCATGATTGGTGGTGTAGGCAATGATAACTATACTGTGAGTAGCAGTTTAGATGTAGTCACAGAGTTAGTTAGTGAAGGTACAGATTTAGTTAATAGTGCCATTAACTATACCCTTGGTAGTAATGTAGAAAATCTAACGCTGTTAAGTGGTACAGCTACCACAGGTACAGGTAATACTCTCGATAATGTTATCACGGGTAACACGGGCAATAATAACCTCAGTGGTTTAGACGGTAACGATACTCTCACCGGTGGCGATGGAAACGATAGCCTCAATGGTGGTAATGGGAACGATCGTATTTTAGGGAGTGACGGAGATGATACCATGACAGGGGGTGTAGGCAATGATCGCTATACTGTGGGTAGCAGTTTAGCGGGACTTAAACTAAAAATATTAAACTATGAGTCTCAAATCGTTATAAATCAAAGATTTTACATAGATCGATAACTTTTCCTTTTATACCAAGAGTTTCAGCCGTTTTTATGACGTTTACCTAAATCTCTTACTCTGACTGTATTTGAAGCTATTTTTGCACCAAAATTTTTCAAAGTACCGTTAGATGTCGTCACAGAGTTAACTAGTGAAGGTACAGATTTAGTTAATAGTGCCATTAACTATACCCTTGGTGATAATGTGGAAAATCTGACTTTGTTAAATGGTACAGGAACTATCGCTACAGGTAATACTTTAAATAACATCATTACAGGTAACAGTGGTAATAATAGCCTTAGTGGAGGTGACGGTAACGATACTCTCACTGGTGGCACTGGTTTAGATTCATTCCGCTTTAACTCTACCTCTGAAAGGCTCGATCTTATTACTGATTTCAACGTCACTGATGACACTATTCAGGTTTCTCGTAGCGGTTTTGGCGGTAGTTTAGCAGTTGGTACATTACTATCAACTCAGTTTGAACTAGGTACATCGGCTACTACTTCTGCTCATCGATTTATTTATAATTCTAGTAATGGTGGTTTATTCTTTGATGTGGATGGTAGCGGTGCAACGACTGCGGTGCAAATTGCTACTTTAAATACTGGTTTAGCCTTGACTAATGCTGATATTGTGATAATTTAACGATCGTAGTTTGTTTTCAGGGTTTAAAGAAACCAATGCCTTCTCTACAAACTTATGATAATTGATCTATTCATTGTCAATTGTACATTAGACCTCTCCAAGAATTAAAAATAAAATCAATTCTTATAAAGAAATAATAAAATTAAGATTATTTTTCTCTGCTCCCTGCTCCCTAATTTCTGGAGATGTTTAATACAAGTTTGGCAAATTCACCAACGAAATGTATTCGGACTCAATGTAATCATATTTTTATGCCAATATATACAGCATTTCAATTAGAATGTCTAAAAATTAAACATTAAGATGAATCATTTTGCTTTGAGAAGTCCTATTTACATTAAAGCACTTCAAGAAACCATGAATAAGTTACGATCGCTCAAGGTTGCGTAACGTCAGGTTATAATTAGTCATTAGAAAATCCTCACTTTTAATTTATTAAATGACGATCGCCATTGACTTTGGGACAAGTAATACTGTCATTACCCGACTTAACTCCAATACAGGTGAAGGAGAAATTATTAAATTGCCTAGTATTGCTCAAAATAATCCTCCGTTAATTCCCAGTTTAGTATATGTCAGTAACGCCCAAGAAGAAACTATTATTATTGGACAAAAAGTTAGAGATAAAGGCTTAGATGTTAGTAATAATCCTCGCTATTTTCGTAACTTTAAGCGCGGAATAGGTGCACAGATTCAAGGATTTTTACCTCAATTAGACGATCGAAATATTACCTTTGAGCAAATTGGACAATGGTTTTTCAATGGTATTTTAAAGGAATTGGGAGAAACTCCCGATAGTTTAATTATTACTGTACCTGTGGATAGTTTTGAAAATTATCGTCATTGGTTAACAGGAATTTGTCAACAGTGGAATATTAATCAAGTAAGAATATTAGATGAACCTACTGCCGCCGCTTTGGGTTATAGTTCTCAAAACGATGATTGCCTTCTTGTAGTGGATTTTGGGGGAGGCACGATCGATTTTTCCTTAGTAGAATTAGACTTAGGCAAAAACCGTCAACCTCAGGGTTTTATCTTGAAATGGGGGGAAAAATTACTTGGAGAAAGTTCAGCCCAAAAAACCAAATTAGCTAAAGTGATTGCTAAAGCAGGAACAAATTTAGGAGGTTGTGATCTTGATAATTGGATATTGGACTATTTTCATAATAATCAAGGAATAGTAAAATCATCCCTTACCAATCGATTAGCAGAAAGATTAAAAATTCAACTATCGACTCAAGAATCCGCTCAAGAAGTATTTTTTAACGATCGTACCCTAGAGACTTACGATTTACGACTAGACAGAACAAAATTTGAGCAAATATTGACCGAAAACCAATTTTTTGACAAATTAGACCAATTAATGGAAAACGTCTTACAACAGGCAAAAAGAAATGGTATAGATACTTTTTACATTGACAAAGTTTTATTAGTCGGCGGTAGTGGACAAATTCCATCGGTACAAAATTGGCTACAAAAATATTTTCCCGTTGAAAAAATTAAAAACGATCGACCTTTTTCTGCCATTGCTTTAGGTGCATTAAAATTAGAACAAGGGTTACAAGTCAAAGATTTTCTTTATCACAGCTACGGTATCCGTTATTGGAATCGTCGTCAAAAACGTCACGATTGGCATACAATTATCCCCACTGGACAACCTTATCCTATGACAAACCCCATAGAATTGACTTTGGGTGCATCCATAGAAAATCAACCCAGTATTGAATTAATCATCGGAGAGTTAGGAGAACAAAACACCAGTACTGAAGTATATTTCGATGGCGATCGATTGATAACCCGTAACATCACATCAGGAGAAAAAAAAGTTCAACCCCTCAACGATACAGAGAAAGGAAAAACCATTGCCCAATTAAATCCTAAAGGCAACCCCGGAGTCGATCGAATCAAAATATTCTTTAGTGTCGATGAACAAAGATCTCTTAAAATTACCGTAGAAGACCTATTAACCAACCAAACTTTATTAGATCAAGTAACTGTAGCAGAGCTAAGTTGAAATAGTATTCTATTGCTAAGTCAGATAAGTTTTAATTACTATTCCCAAACCCTTTGTTAATCACAAGATTTCTTACATCTAAATCAGCTAATACTCAGAAATGAATTTGATTTTCACTTAAGTATAAATACTATGTTAAAGAAATAATACTCATTTCGTAATCATTTCAATTACCAATAACTTAAATTATGTAGTATCTGAGGATAATTCTGTCAAAATTTTATGACAAAATACCTTACTTCAAGAAATATACTCATTACGAAGATCTACTGTTTAAGTTTTATTTTAGAAAATGTGTTTTTATTGATTTAAGTATTATTACTTAAAACTTTACAAAAACTTTATGGTGTCAATTAAGTTTTTAATGTTATTATTACGGTCATATAAGAAATTTTAATTTTTACTTTTCAAAAATATTTAGAAGGATATTATTATGGCAGGATTAAATGTAGTTGGAGATAATGACCCTAACCAAATATTTGGAGGAGCTGATAATGATACTCTTTCGGGTTTAGGTGCTGATGATACTATATTCGGTAACGGTGGAGATGACTCTATTTTAGGTGGAGATGATAATGACTCTATTTTAGGTGGCACAAATAACGATCGAATTGAAGGTGGGAGTGGAGATGATTTTATCGAAGGTAATGAAGATGACGATCGCATACTAGGGGATGATGGTGATGATACTATCTTAGGTGGTACGGGTAATGATGAAATTTACGGACTCAACGGAGATGACTCCATCGACGGTGGTGACCAAGATGACTATATTCAAGGCGATGCCGGTGACGACACTATCTTAGGTGGTAGTGCAAACGATTTTATTCTTGGTGGAGATGGAGATGATTCCATCAAAGGTGGTAATGATAATGACACAATGGTCGGTGGTATTGGTGATGACATCCTCAAAGGTAATAGTGGGGAGGACTCCATTGAAGGTGGTGCAGATAGTGACTTCATTGCTGGTGGTAGTAATAACGATCGACTTTTTGGAGGAGATGGAGATGACTCTATCGAAGGTGGTGACAATGATGACTACATCCTTGGAGACGATGGAAATGACACTCTCTTAGGTGGAAACGGTAATGATGAAATCTACGGACTTAATGGAGATGACTCCATCGAAGGTGGTGACGAAGATGACTATATTCAGGGTGATGACGGTAATGACACCATCTTAGGTGGTGGGGAAAATGATTTTATCTTAGGTGGTACGGGAGAGGACTCCATTGAGGGTGGAGATGATAATGACACCATACAAGGTGGCACAAATAACGATCGACTTTTTGGTGGCTTGGGAAATGATTTTATCGAAGGTAATGAAAATAATGACTATATCCTTGGGGATGATGGAAATGACACTCTCTTAGGTGGAACAGGTAATGATGAAATTTACGGACTCAATGGAGATGACTCCATCGAAGGTGGTGACGAAGATGACTATATTCAGGGTGATGACGGTAATGACACCATTGATGGTGGTGGAGAAAATGATTTTATCTTGGGTGGCACTGGTAATGACGCCATTGACGGTGGAGGTGATAATGACACCATACAAGGTGGAACTGGTAATGACATTATTGGTGGTGGTACAGGAGATGACTCCATTGAGGGTGGAGATGATAATGACTTCATCTTAGGTGGCGGTAATAACGATCGAATTTTTGGTGGTTTAGGAAATGATCTGATCGAAGGTAATGACGAAAATGATTACATCCTTGGGGATGATGGTGATGATACTCTCTCAGGTGGAAGCGGTAATGATGAAATTTACGGACTTAATGGAGATGACTCCATCGAAGGTGGTAGCCAAGATGACTATATTCAGGGGGATGACGGTAATGACACCATCTTAGGCGGTGGGGAAAATGATTTTATCTTGGGTGGCACTGGTAATGACTCTATTGATGGTGGAAATGATAATGACACCATACAAGGTGGAACCGGTAATGACATTCTTGGTGGTGGTGCTGGAGACGACTCCATCGAGGGTGGAGATGATAATGACATCATCTTAGGTGGCAGTAATAATGATCGACTTTTTGGTGGAGAGGGAAATGACTTTATCGAAGGTAATGAAGATGATGATTACATTCAGGGTGACAATGGTGATGATACCCTCTTAGGTGGAGCGGGCAATGACACCATCTCTGGTAATAATGGTAGTGACTCCATCGCTGGTGGTAGTGGTAATGACACCATCTATGGCAACAATGGTACAGACTTTATCGAAGGTGGTGACGATGATGATTACATTCAGGGTGACAATAGTGATGATACTCTCTTAGGTGGTAGTGGTAATGACTCCATCTCTGGTAATAATGGTAGTGACTCTATTGAAGGTGGTGATGATGATGACACCATCTTAGGTGGTAATGGTAACGATATTATTGATGGTGGTGCAGGAGAAGACTCCATTGAAGGTGGTGATAATGATGACACCATCTTAGGCGGTAGTAATAACGATCGACTTTTTGGTGGGTTAGGAAATGATCTCATCGAAGGAAATGAAAATAATGATTACATCCTTGGAGATGATGGTGATGACACCCTCTTAGGTGGAACAGGTAATGATGAAATTTACGGACTCAATGGAGATGACTCCATCGAAGGTGGTGACGAAGATGACTATATTCAGGGTGATGACGGTAATGACATCATTTTTGGCGGTGAGGAAAATGATTTTATCTTGGGTGGCACTGGTAATGACGCCATTGACGGTGGTACAGGGGATGACATCATTGACGGTGGTGACGGAAATGATGAAATTTTAGGTGGTGAAGATAATGACTCCATCGTCGGTGGTTTCGGTAATGACTCCATTGATGGTGATACTGGTGATGACATCATTGATGGTGGTGAAGATAATGATTTGATCTTCGGTGGCACTGGTAATGACTCCATTGATGGTGGTACCGGAGATGACTCCATTGATGGTGGAGAGTCAGATGATTCTATCTTAGGTGGAGAGGGAGACGATTCTATCCTCGGTGGTACTGGTGATGACATCATTGATGGTGGAGACGGCGATGATGAAATCTACGGTAATGAAGATAACGATTCTATTCTCGGTGGCACTGGTGATGACCTCATTTATGGTAATGAGGATAATGACACCATTGATGGTGGAGACGGAGATGACGAAATCTACGGTAATGAAGATAACGACTTCATCGGCGGTGGTACCGGTGATGACATCATTGATGGTGGAGACGGAGATGACGAAATCTACGGTAATGAAGATAACGACTTCATCGGCGGTGGTACTGGTGATGACATCATTGATGGTGGAGACGGAGATGATGAAATCTACGGTAATGAAGATAACGACTCTATCTTAGGAGGGACAGGTGCTGACTCCATTGATGGTGGAGACGGAGATGATGAAATCTACGGTAATGAAGATAACGACTCTATCCTCGGTGGAACAGGTGCTGACTCCATTGATGGTGGAGACGGAGATGATGAAATCTACGGTAATGAAGATAACGACTCTATCTTAGGTGGAACAGGTGCTGACTCCATTGATGGTGGAGACGGCGATGACGAAATCTACGGTAATGAAGATAACGACTCTATCCTCGGTGGAACTGGTGCTGACTCCATTGATGGTGGAGACGGCGATGACGAAATCTACGGTAATGAAGATAACGACTCTATCTTAGGAGGGACAGGTGCTGACTCCATTGATGGTGGAGACGGCGATGACGAGATCTACGGTAATGAAAATAACGACTCTATCTTAGGTGGAACAGGTGATGACTCCATTGATGGTGGAGACGGCGATGATGAAATCTACGGTAATGAAGATAACGACTCTATCCTCGGTGGCACTGGTGATGACACCATTGATGGTGGAACAGGTGATGACTTCATTGAAGGTGGGGAGTCAAATGATTCTATCTTTGGTCAAAATAATAATGACACCATTGATGGCGGTACCGGTAATGACTCCATTGAAGGTGGAGAGTCAGATGATTCTATCTTAGGTGGAGAGGGAGACGATTCTATCCTCGGTGGTACTGGTGATGACATCATTGATGGCGGTGATGGAGATGATGAAATCTACGGTAATGAAGATAATGATTCTATCCTCGGTGGAACTGGTGATGACCTCATTTATGGTAATGAGGATAATGACACCATTGATGGCGGTGATGGAGATGATGAAATCCACGGTAATGAAGATAATGATTCTATCCTCGGTGGAACTGGTGATGACATCATTGATGGTGGAGACGGCGATGACGAAATCTACGGTAATGAAAATAATGACTCTATCCTCGGTGGAACTGGTGAGGACTCCATTGATGGTGGAGACGGAGATGATGAAATCTACGGTAATGAAGATAACGACTCTATCTTAGGTGGAACAGGTGCTGACTCCATTGATGGTGGAGACGGCGATGACGAAATCTACGGTAATGAAGATAACGACTCTATCTTAGGTGGCACAGGTGCTGACTCCATTGATGGCGGAGACGGCGATGACGAAATCTACGGTAATGAAGATAACGACTCTATCTTAGGTGGCACAGGTGCTGACTCCATTGATGGTGGAGACGGCGATGACGAAATCTACGGTAATGAAGATAACGACTCTATCTTAGGTGGCACAGGTGCTGACTCCATTGATGGTGGAGACGGCGATGACGAAATCTACGGTAATGAAGATAACGACTCTATCTTAGGTGGCACAGGTGCTGACTCCATTGATGGCGGAGACGGCGATGACATCATTGATGGTCAAGACGATAATGACTCTATCCTCGGTGGCACTGGTGATGACACCATTGATGGTGGAGACGGCGATGACTTCATTGATGGTCAAGACGATAATGACTCGATCTTAGGTGGTGGTGGTGATGATACCATTCGGGGAGACTCAACCTTTGATAACCTAATCGGGAACGATACTATTGATGGAGGAAGTGGAAACGACTCCATTTTAGGAGGAGGAGCAGATGACTCCATAGATGGAGGAGATGGAGATGATACCATTCTGGGACAACGAGGAAACGACACTCTGTTGGGAGGCAATGGCAACGATTCCATTGATGCGAGTAATGATAATGACTTTGTCTATGGAGGAGATGGAGCAGATACCATAAATGGTGGCAGTGGCAATGACTTTATTGATGGAGCCACAGAAAACGACTCGATCTTAGGAGGTCTGGGAGATGATACGGTGTTTGCCGGAGATGGAGATGACACCATCATCGGAGGAGCAGGAAATGATTCTCTCAACGGAGACAATGGAAATGACACCATTAATGGTCTAGGAGAAAATGACACCATTGATGGGGGAGATGGAAACGACTCCATTGACGGAGGAAGTGGAAATGACTCCATTGTCGGTGGTTTAGGAGAGGATACCATTAACGCTAGTAACGATAACGATACGGTACTAGGAGGAGATGGAAACGACTCCATTGATGGAGGAAGTGGCAACGACTCGATCTTAGGAGGTCTAGGAAATGACACCATTATAGGTGGTATCGGAAATGACATCATTGATGGTCAAGACGATAATGATTCTATTATTGGAGGAGATGGAAATGATACCATTCGGGGAGACTCAACCTTTGATAACCTAATCGGCAACGATACCATTGATGGAGGAAGTGGAAACGACTCCATTTTAGGAGGGGGTGCCGATGACTCCATAGATGGAGGAGATGGAGATGATACCATCCTTGGTCAACGAGGAAACGACACTCTGTTAGGGGGCAATGGCAACGATTTCATTGATGCGAGTAATGATAATGACTTTGTCTATGGAGGAGATGGAGCAGATACCATAAATGGTGGCAGTGGCAATGACTTTATTGACGGAGCCACAGAAAACGACTCGATCTTAGGAGGTCTGGGAGATGATACCGTGTTTGCCGGAGATGGAGATGATACCATTATCGGTGGAGAGGGAAATGATTCTCTCAACGGAGACAATGGAAATGACACCATTAATGGTCTAGGAGAAAATGACACCATTGATGGGGGAGATGGAAACGACTCCATCGACGGAGGAAGTGGAAATGACTCCATTGTCGGTGGTTTAGGAGAGGATACCATTAACGCTAGTAACGATAACGATACGGTACTAGGGGGAGATGGAAACGACTCTATTGATGGGGGAAGTGGAAATGACTCCATTGATGGAGAAAGTGGAAACGATATTCTGCTAGGCTACACTGGTAATGACACCATTGATGGTGGTGATGGAAACGACTCTATTGATGGTCAAGATGATAATGACTCGATCTTAGGTGGGGATGGAGATGATACTATTCGGGGAGACTCAACCTTTGATAACCTAATCGGTAGCGATACTATTGATGGAGGAAGTGGAAACGACTCCATTTTAGGAGGGGGTGCCGATGACTCCATAGATGGAGGAGATGGAGATGATACCATCCTTGGTCAACGAGGAAACGACACTCTGTTAGGGGGCAATGGCAACGATTTCATTGATGCGAGTAATGATAATGACTTTGTCTATGGAGGAGATGGAGCAGATACGATCAATGGTGGCAGTGGCAATGACTTTATTGACGGAGCCACAGAAAACGACTCGATCTTAGGAGGTCTGGGAGATGATACCGTGTTTGCCGGAGATGGAGATGATACCATTATCGGTGGAGAGGGAAATGATTCTCTCAACGGAGACAATGGAAATGACACCATTAATGGTCTAGGAGAAAATGACACCATTGATGGGGGAGATGGAAATGACTCCATCGACGGAGGAAGTGGAAATGACTCCATTGTCGGTGGTTTAGGAGAGGATACCATTAACGCTAGTAACGATAACGATACGGTACTAGGAGGAGATGGAAACGACTCTATTGATGGGGGAAGTGGAAATGACTCCATTGATGGAGAAAGTGGAAACGATATTCTGCTAGGCTACACTGGTAATGACACCATTGATGGTGGTGACGGAAACGATTCTATTGATGGTCAAGATGATAATGACTCTATCCTTGGTGGTAGTGGTGATGATACCATTCGGGGAGACTCAACCTTTGATAACCTAATCGGGAACGATACCATTGATGGAGGAAGTGGAAACGACTCCATTTTAGGAGGAGGAGCAGATGACTCCATAGATGGAGGAGATGGAGATGATACCATTCTGGGACAACGAGGAAACGACACTCTGTTGGGAGGTAATGGCAACGATTCCATTGATGCAAGTAATGATAATGACTTTGTCTATGGAGGAGATGGAGCAGATACGATCAATGGTGGCAGTGGCAATGACTTTATTGACGGAGCCACAGAAAACGACTCGATCTTAGGAGGTCTGGGAGATGATACCGTGTTTGCCGGAGATGGAGATGACACCATCATCGGAGGAGCAGGAAATGATTCTCTCAACGGAGACAATGGAAATGACACCATTAATGGTCTAGGAGAAAATGACACCATTGATGGGGGAGATGGAAACGACTCCATTGACGGAGGAAGTGGAAATGACTCCATTGTCGGTGGTTTAGGAGAGGATACCATTAACGCTAGTAACGATAACGATACGGTACTAGGAGGAGATGGAAACGACTCCATTGATGGAGGAAGTGGCAACGACTCGATCTTAGGAGGTCTAGGAAATGACACCATTATAGGTGGTATCGGAAATGACATCATTGATGGTCAAGACGATAATGATTCTATTATTGGAGGAGATGGAAATGATACCATTCGGGGAGACTCAACCTTTGATAACCTAATCGGCAACGATACCATTGATGGAGGAAGTGGAAACGACTCCATTTTAGGAGGGGGTGCCGATGACTCGATTCTGGGAGGAGATGGAGATGATACCATCCTGGGACAACGAGGAAACGACACTCTGTTAGGGGGCAATGGCAATGATTTCATTGATGCAAGTAATGATAATGACTTTGTCTATGGTGATGATGGAGCAGATACCATCAATGGTGGCAGTGGCAATGACTTTATTGACGGAGCCACAGAAAACGACTCGATCTTAGGAGGTCTGGGAGATGATACCGTGTTTGCCGGAGATGGAGATGACACCATCATCGGAGGAGCAGGAAATGATTCTCTCAACGGAGACAATGGAAATGACACCATTAATGGTCTGGGAGAAAATGACACCATTGATGGGGGAGATGGAAACGACTCTATTGACGGAGGAAGTGGAAATGACTCCATTGTCGGTGGTTTAGGAGAGGATACCATTAACGCTAGTAACGATAACGATACGGTACTAGGAGGAGATGGAAACGATTCTATTGATGGAGGAAGTGGCAACGATTCTATTGATGGAGGAAGTGGAAACGACATTCTGCTAGGCTATACTGGAAATGACATCATTGCTGGTGGTGATGGAAACGACTCTATTGATGGTCAAGATGATAATGACTCGATCTTAGGTGGGGATGGAGATGATACTATTCGGGGAGACTCAACCTTTGATAACCTAATCGGTAGCGATACTATTGATGGAGGAAGTGGAAACGACTCCATTTTAGGAGGGGGTGCCGATGACTCCATAGATGGAGGAGATGGAGATGATACCATCCTTGGTCAACGAGGAAACGACACTCTGTTAGGGGGCAATGGCAACGATTTCATTGATGCGAGTAATGATAATGACTTTGTCTATGGAGGAGATGGAGCAGATACGATCAATGGTGGCAGTGGCAATGACTTTATTGACGGAGCCACAGAAAACGACTCGATCTTAGGAGGTCTGGGAGATGATACCGTGTTTGCCGGAGATGGAAATGACACGATCATCGGAGGAGCAGGAAATGACTCTCTCTACGGAGACAATGGAAATGACACCATTAATGGTCTGGGAGAAAATGACACCATTGATGGAGGAGATGGAAACGACTCTATTGACGGAGGAAGTGGAAATGACTCCATTGTCGGTGGTGTAGGAGATGATACCATTAACGCCAGTAACGATAACGATACGGTACTAGGAGGAGATGGAAACGACTCTATTGACGGAGGAAGTGGCAACGATTCTATCGATGGAGGCACTGGCAACGACACTCTACTAGGCTACACCGGTAATGACACTATTGCTGGTGGAGATGGTAATAACACCATTGATGGAGGAGACGGAAATGATTTTATTGTCACCAACAATGGTAATAACATAATCAATGGTGGAAACGGCAATGATGTTATTAACTCAGGTAGTGGTTTAGATACCCTTACAGGAGGTACAGGCAATGATCAAATATTATTCTTCTTCAATAACGCTCAAGATTACTTGATTTATAATCAAGGAGATGGTACTGATACTGTATTTGGTTTTGAATCATCTTTCGATCGAATCGAATTTACTGGTATTACAGATATTTTTGCACAAAATGTATCTGGGCCTCTTACAAATATCTATGAAGGAACAGATACCAGTGGAGATTTATTAGCTACTTTATTTGGAGTAAATAATTTTACAAGTGCTAATGTAATAGGTGCTAACTTCAATTCTTAACTGACGTTAAGCATTAGACAGTATAGTATTCTCTGACTTATAAAGTATCTCTTGATCGCTCTAAATCCCTCTTTTTAAGGGGGATTTGATTTTTTTGTATGTGCCTCATAAATCAGAAAAGTGCTGTAAGATAACTTCAGTTCGATGCAAAATGTATGGCTAATATAGCAAGCAATAAACGGGTTAGTTAAGACATAAATCTATAGTTGTCATTCCTCCCTATGCTCGAAATCTCGAAACGTCCTGATCAACTCGTTATCTGCTATAGCAAGGTATTAGGTATTAGGTATTAGGTAAATAATTCAATCAGATTTGGTATTTTTAGAACCTAAAACCTACCTATATCAAGGATTTTTTCTCGAACTCAGGTAAGATAGGATGTAATCCTATTCGATGTTTGTCCATACACCATACTTCTATGTCTGTTAAGAAATATTTCAGCTTGACAAAGTGTCTCAAAGTTAAGTGAAATGACTATATGTTGACAAAAATTAAAAAATGTAGCGAAAACGACTAGATATACTGCAATAACACACCAAAGACTTTATGGAGCTAACCGGATTCGAACCGGTGACCCCTGCAATGCCATTGCAGTGCTCTACCAACTGAGCTATAACCCCAATACACCCTAACATTATAAGGAATTTATTGGGAAAAATCAACATTATTTAATAAGACTTAATGCGTCTTAGCTTAACGACGATCGAGTTAGATATAGGATAGTTGATGTTAGATTTAAACAATTACGAAGAAATTAACAACAAATAATAGAGAAAGTCTAAATACTTCAATTTTCAAGGGTTATTTTTTGTCCAAAGAAATTTTTAATATTATCTATTAATGCTTTGAATGGATGTTGAAATTTATCTAATTCTTGACTTGCTTCCCATTCAATCTTTTTTACAACCTCACTATCCAGATTTAACAAATCAATTAGCTGACGATAAACGAATTTTTCTTGAGAACAAATTAAGTTACCCTCATCATCTGGACTAGCTTTGATTACCATATAAGCCAATTTTACTGTCAAATGACGGTCTTCGATCGTGGTTATACGAGAAACTAAATCTACTAAAGGAATAGGATTATACTTATAACCTTCTAAAATATCTTTGAAGGCAGATTCTGCTTTAATTCTTGCTTCGATTAGTTCATAAACAAGAGGATTAGCAGAGAATGGATCATACAATGTCATATTATCTTCTAAATAAGCGATCGGTTGTGGATCTACCGGTAAATCTACTTTAAACTGTTCTATTAATACCGCCGTTTCCTCTTTACTTAAATCACCATCTGCCCATGCGATCGCACTTAAAACTCTTAAAATATTCAAATGAGATTCGGGCAATTGAAAATCTAATTTTTCTAACATATTAATTAACTAATAAAAATAAAGAATATTGATTATTACTAACACGATCGAGAGAAAAAAAAAGAATCTTGCTAAAAAAATTAATATATGAAGGGTTGAGCGTTGATTAATCAAGGTATTATTTTGTTAAGACACAGGTTGTTAGATATGGGTGTTGTTATAATCGGTTGTAATTAATTATGAAAATAGGTATCGTTGGTTTAGGTTTAATTGGTGGTTCGTTGGGTTTAGATTTAACTCGTTTGGGTTATCATGTCATTGGAGTTTCCCGTCAATTAAGCACTTGTAATATAGCTCTTGAAAGAAATATAGTCACTCAAGCGGAAGTTGATTTTGCTATTTTGGAGCAAACAGATCTAATTTTCATTTGTACCCCTATAGAATCGATTTTACCGAGTATTGAGAACATAATTAAGTATCTATCTCCACAAACTATAATTACGGATGTAGGATCTGTTAAGGGGTCGATCGTGCATCAAGGTACACAATTATGGCAGAATTTTGTCGGCAGTCATCCTATGGCAGGTACAGCAAATCAGGGAGTAGAATCAGCCGAATTTGACTTATTTAAAAATGCACCCTGTGTATTGACTCCTATAAGGAATACTTCTTTGACGGCAATGGAAACTGTAGCTAAAATATGGACATCGATCGGGTGTAAGATGTACAACTCTACTCCTGAAATACACGATCGAGCAGTCGCATGGATTTCTCATCTACCTGTTATGATTAGTGCTAATTTAATTTACAGTTGTATTAATAATGGTAGTCAGGAATTAGTAAAATTATCTCAAAACTTGGCAAGTTCGGGATTTAGAGACACTAGCAGAGTAGGAGGGGGTAATGTGGAACTAGGGTTAATGATGGCACAATATAACCGTTATGAATTATTAAATTGTTTGAAAGAATATCAACAAAATTTAAGTAAAATTATTGAAAATATTGAACAAGAAAAATGGACGGTATTAGAAGATATTTTGACGAAAACTAAAGAAGAAAGACCTAATTTTTTAAAGTAAATTACTACATTATTTTGTTCATTGAATTTTTGAATAAAATTTATATTTTTAACCATCAAAACCTAAGTTTTCTTAGCTATTATTAACAATAATATAAGTTAAAAATTTTGATTGTATAAAATGTAAATTATCTGGAAATAGTAATTTAATATTTAATCAATAATTGCTTTTGTTTGTGATAATGATTTAACTGTTTTTTATATTCCCAATAAGGATTTAAAAGTATCAATATTAAAGGTAAGCCCGTAGTTAATTTTATGAGCAACAATAAAAAAGAATTATTATTAGTGAAAGATAAATCAATACCAAAACTAATACCAAAACCGGCCGTTAACAAAGCTAATATAATAGTAATAATTCTAGGAGTGTTTTTTTCTAAATAAAACTTAATCATCATTCCTGCCACACAAGTAATAATTAAACCGGCGATAAAACCCACAATTAAATCAACATCTGTGCCTAATCCAACGAAACTGATAATTATAATCAGAGGGGTAATACTAGCTACAGCTTTTATAAACCAATTTATTTTAGAAAAACTTGCTCCATAGCCACCAATACTACCAATTACCAATCCCAAAATAAAAACTAGCCAATTAATAAAATCTGGAGTAAAGCTAACCATAATACCACTTAACCAACCACAGATTAATGCCACAATAAAAAGAACTATTAAAGAATTATAAAAAATATTGTTCATTTTTATTTTAGCAGTTTCAATTTTTAGAGGAAAAATATGATTTTTTTCAGAAGAATTAGCTTTGATAATTAATTTTCTATTATAAATTTTATCAGTTTTTAATTTGTTAGTATCGATTGTTATTTGGCATTGAATTTTATTACCTGTAAACTTCTCTGGTTTTAAAGTAATCCAAGGATGAATATTGTCTAGCATAATATCATATTTGGAAGGTATTATTTCCCATTGACCTACTAAATCAGTATCGATAATAGTATTATTAATGAGAATATTTTGAGTGATTATTTCTCCATAATAGTTGGCTTTAAATTCTAAAATACTAGGACTAATTTGTACATTTGGTAAACAATTAATATCTACATTATTTATGATATTCAAAGCAGTAATAGCGTCTGAATATCGATGATTTGGATTAATAGCAACAATATTTTCTAACCATTCAATCCATGTTAAACTCATTTTATTAGAAATCTGTCGTTGTAAATTAAATGCACCATCTTGACCAATTAAATTACTAACTTTATTTACATCTGTACCTGTAATTAAACAAGATAAAGTGACTCCTAGACTATACAGATCACTATTTTTAGTTAATTCTCTTCCTCGTTTTTTTTCTGGTGGAATAAATCCGTGACTTTTATTCATCATTGAGTATGAAGGAAAAGTTATATTATCAAATTGAGCAAACCCAAAATTAATCAAATAAACCTGAAAATCACTATCAATTAATAAATTATTTGGATTAATTTGATGATGAAAAATAACTGAATTTTGCTCTTGTAAATAAGTTAGAATATCAAGGGCAGACAGAGCAATTTTTTTGATTTCTTCTAATGTCCATTGATTTGTTGATATTTGAGGTTTACTGGCAGGATATTCTTGAACTAAACAAAAACCTTTTTGCGATTCAAAGCAATCTAAATGATGTGGAATACCTTGATGTTTTAAAGATTGCAATAGTTCTAATATAATTTTATATTCGATATTTTTGTCAGTATTTATTGAAGATTGAGGCAGAATTAAATCAGTTAATATAACGGATTGATTGTTGATATTATTTTTGGCAAGATAGTTAATGTATATACTTTCTGGATGTCTTCCTAATTCATCAAGAATCTGATAGTTTTGTAATTGATTAGAGTCGTTAATATTTTCCATAAAATCTTAAGTTTATCTAAATTGTAAACGTTTACCCTAACCATTAGGCAGAAATCAATCAATATATCCACTAGGATTTCTTTATTCATTCAGTAAAGTCTTTTCCATTGGAGGAGTTTTCCATAGTTTGATTGTATCGTCAGAACTACTAGCAATATTTTTTTGATCAGGACTAATAGCGATCGCATTGATGGGATCAGAATCATTTTTTAAGGTGTGTAATAATTGACGATTTTTCCAATCCCAAAAATTAATACTTCCTTGAAAGTTACCAGTAATAAGAATTTTCCCGTTTGAGGTTAAAGTTATTGATTCTAATGATTCTGTATTTTCCGAAAAATTACGGATCAATTTTCCTTGTTGTAAATCCCATATCATGATTGTATTAATAGCAGAATTAGGAGATTCTAGTTGTCCAAAACTGCCACTAAATAAAGTTTTTCCATCTGGACTAATGATAATGTTACCTACAGGACTTGCTTGTTTAAGACTATAAAGTAATTTTCCTGTCTGCAAATTCCAAACCTTAATATTGCCGTAAACTTTAGCCATATAATCAGCATCACCACTACTACTTACAAGAATCTTACCATCTGGACTTATTCCTAAATCACTTATATAGTCAGGATGTCCTATTAGTGTGTGTAAAAGTCTGCCTGAATCAATATCCCAAATATTAATTGTACGATCGTCACTTCCACTAACTACTAATTTGCCATTAGGACTAATGGCCACTGCTTCCACTGGTTGGGAATGTCCATTAAGAGTTATTAACAATTTTCCCGTTTGTAAATCCCAAATTTTAACGCTATTATCAATATCCCCACTTACTAATATCTGACGATCGCGATTCAAAGCTATAGAAGTAATGCCCTGTGATTCTGTTGATAATGTATGTAAAACTTTCCCTGTTTCAATATCCCATATTTTTAGTGTGTTATCTCTAGAACCGCTAATTAGTATTTTATTATCAGCACTGAAAGCGATCGCTTCTACTTTCTCAGTATGACCTGTAAAAATTTTAAAGGGCTTGGATTCTTCTTCAGATTTTACCCGATTCATCGAAATAAAAATTAAAGAAAAAATCGTTAAGATTGTTAATCCTTGTCGAACATTAAAAGTTAATTTCATAGAATATATCACGGTCGTAAATTATTTGTAGGAAAATTGTTAGCAAAGTTGTCATTCCTCCCTATGCTCGAAATCTCAAAACGTCCTAATCAACTCGTTATCTGCTATGAAAGCTAAAAGCTAATCGCTACCTTCACCCATAAATTTTATAGCTCACTCAGGTGGAAAAGAATACAAAACCGCCGTGATACCTCCTAAAAAGAATAGCAAAGAACAACGAGAATATGATAATACTTATATCAATCAACACATTTAATTGGAATTTTTTGCTAAATTGAAACAGTATCGGGCTATTGTAACTAATATGATAGGCGAAAAATAAATTTTCGGCGTTGCTGGATTTAAACTATGATTTTTGGTTGAGGTAGGGAAGAGGGAAAAGGCAAGAGTAGTAATATTTAGAATATTGAAAGACTATTATCGACAAAAAAGTTTCATCTCGCAATTAACCAACGCCTAATTTTCTTAGTGGTATTTATTTAGCTTCAATAGTAATCTGGCTTAATTGATGACACCCCCTAAAATATTCTCAATTTCTTGATTTTCTTAAACTTTTTGTTCAGCCGTTACAAAATAACGATTTAAAACTTTTAATTTTATGGTAAAAATTCTTAAAAGACGATCGATTTCAACCCAATCTGTATATGATATTGGGGTAGAAAAAGATCATAATTTCTTGTTAGGTAACGGTTTAGTTGCCTCCAATTGTTTTAATAAATCTCACTCAACTGCTTACGCTTATGTCACTTATCAAACAGCATATTTAAAGGCTAATTATCCTGTTGAATATATGTCAGCTTTATTAACAGCGAGTAGTGATAATCAGGAAAAAATTGAAAAATATCGAGAAAATTGTCTAAAAATTGGTATTGATGTTAAACCCCCCAATATTAACTATTCCCATAAAGAATTTACCCCTCAAGGTACAGATATTTTATTCGGTTTTTCTGCTGTTAAAAATTTAGGAGAATCGGCGATCGATAATATCATAGAAGCGAGAGAAAAAGCAGGAGGAAAATTTACTGATTTTGCTGATTTTATGACAAGAATTAACTTAAAAACTGTCAATCGTCGTGCCTTAGAAACCTTAGTTTATGCTGGTGCATTTGACTCTATTCATAGTAATCGCCGACAATTAATAGAAGGTTTAGATTTGCTTATTAATTGGTCACAAAAAAGATTAAAAGAAAAAGAGACTGGACAATTAAATGTCTTTGATTTAATGTTAGGTAATAACTCTAAATCTAGCACTAACATTCAATATGAAAATGCACCTCAACTACCAAAAATAGAAGATTTTTCCCCTCAAGAAAAGTTAAAATCAGAAAAAGAACATTTAGGATTTTATGTTTCTGAACATCCTTTAAAACCCTATAAAAATTCAGCTAAATTATTGAATCCGATCGATCTTAATCAATTATCTGAACAAAAGTCTCGAAAAAAAATCTGTGTTATAGCAATGTTAACTACCATAAAAAAACACATTGATAAAAATAATAATAATATGGCTTTTTTAACTTTAGAAGATATTTCTGGTCAAGCTGATGGTATTGTTTTTGCTAGTAATTATGATCAAGTAAAAGACAATTTAATCGAGGATACTCCCTTAATTGTATGGGGAAAAGCGGATAATAAAGACGATAAATCACAAATTATTATTAATCATATTAACAGAATGGAAAATATCAAAATAGTATATATTCAATTAAGTCCAGAACAAGCATCTCATCCTCAAATACAAGGAAAATTAAAAAGTATTTTAGAAGAACAATCTGGAGATAAAAACCAAGCAGTAATACCAACTATGGCTGTAATAGATGGCATTAGCGAAAGAATTTTTGTTCGTTTTGGAGATAATTATTGGGTACAAAATGCAGATAATACTGTTGAATCTTTAAAAAATGCTGGATTTTTCGCTTATCTTCAACCAATAAATCACTAAATCATTTTTACCTGAGAGAGCTATAAAATTACCGATGAAGATAGGGAAAAGTAATAATAATTAACGGGACTTAAACTAAAAATATTAAACTATGAGTCTCAAATCGTTGAGTCTCAAATCGTTATAAATCAAAGATTTTACATAGATCGATAACTTTTCCTTTTATACCAAGAGTTTCAGCCGTTTTTATGACGTTTACCTAAATCTCTTACTCTGACTGTATTTGAAGCTATTTTTGCACCAAAATTTTTCAAAGTACCGTTAATTTAAAACATAGTCAAATTAATTTTACACACTTATTTACTAAATTTAATTCTTTTTGATGAGAAAACTTAGATCAACTATTGCGGTTAAACCCTTATTTCTCAAGGTTTCTTACAGCTCACTCAGGTATTTTTAATTTAGAGTTTGCTAAAAAAGTTTTTTGATGAGGGTAGGAGATAGGAGAAATATTTATAAATCAAAAACCTTAATGCAAGAAATGACGTACCCCGGTAAATACCATTACTAATCCTAATTCATTAGCCGCTTTGATGGAATCCTCGTCACGAATTGAGCCTCCGGGTTGGATAATTGCTGTAATACCTGCTTGGGCTGATGTCTTGACTGAGTCATCAAAGGGGAAGAAAGCATCACTAGCTAAAAATCCTCCTAAAGCCTCATTTCCTGCTTGTTCAAGGGCGATTTTGACCGATCCAACACGGTTCATTTGCCCTGCTCCGACTCCTAATGTAGTACGATTTTTAGTAATAACGATCGCATTGGATTTAACGTGTTTAACAATTTTCCATGCAAACAATAGTTCTTGCAATTCGGTTTCGGTAGGTTGCTTTTCTGTCACTACTTGCCATGTATCAGGTAATTCGATCGCTGTGTCATTTTCTTGAATTAAAAATCCCCCGGCAATGGCTTTAATATTATCTTGACTACCAGAGTTTAAATCCGATAGTAATAAAACTCTCAAGTTAGATTTTTTAGCTAAAATAGCTTTAGCTTCTTCGGTAATATCAGGAGCAACAATACACTCTAAGAATATTTTACTCATAGCTTGGGCTGTAGGTGCGTCGAGGGGTTGATTTAACGCCACAATTCCCCCAAAAGCTGATACAGAATCAGTATTATAAGCCTTTTGATACGCCTCAAAAAGAGTTTCTCCCACTGCCACACCACAAGGGTTAGTGTGTTTTATAATCACTGCCGCAGGTTCGTTACTGGGAAATTCACAGACAATTCTTCTAGCCGCTTCCAAGTCAACGAGATTATTATAACTTAACTCTTTGCCCTGTAATTGATTAGCGGATGCCCAACCTTTGACATCACTTCCATTTTGATACCAACTGGCTTTCTGATGAGGATTTTCACCGTAACGGAGGGTTGCGATTTTCTTTCCGCCAATACCGTAATAATCAGTGGATTCGGGGTTAATTTGCGCAAAGTAACGACATATTGCTTGATCATAACTAGCCGTCATTGCGAAGGCTTCTGCGGATCTTGCCTGACGAAATGCTAAGGTAGTTTTACCCTGATTTCCTCTTAATTCTGTCAAATAATCCTCATAACGATCGGGATTAGTCAAAATAGTCACATGGGCATAGTTTTTTGCACTCGCTCTCACCATAGCGGGGCCACCAATATCTATTTGCTCGATCGCATCTTCCACAGTACAATCTTCTTGGGCGATGGTTTTTTCAAAGGGATAAAGGTTAACGGCAACTAAATCAAAAGGACGAATTTCGTTAATTTCTAAATCTTGTTGATGAGATTCTAGTTCTAATCTTGCTAAAATACCGCCATGAATACGAGGATGTAAGGTTTTCACTCTACCGCCCAAAATTTCTGGTGAACCTGTATAATCACTAACTTTAGTAACGGGAATACCAGCAGATTGTAAAGTTTTTGCTGTACCACCGCTACTGATGATTTGAAAATTAAATTCTTCTACTAATGTTTTGGCTAATTCTACAATGCCTGTTTTATCGGATACACTTAATAAGGCTAAACCTGTCATTATGGCTTCTATAGTTCGATCGTTTTTCTGTTTTATTATATCTAAGATATTGCACTAAAATATCTTTAAATAAGAGAATATAAGGATTATTTTTTCCCAAAATGGCAATTACTGTTTAAACGCTTTGGACACAAACTATAAATTTTAGCAACAGTACTAAATAAATTTTTCTAATAAATTATCAATTATTCACGATTAATTATTAACTCTCACATCCTAACTAATTTATAATAGGGAAAGGTGGTAAAGCGTGAAAATAAATGATTAACGAATATTAATATTTATTGCGTTATATTAATTATTGTGGGTAAAATTACATGAGTGAAGTACAGGAATTTCGTCACATTTTAGTCATTGAAGATCGTAAGGGTAGAAGAATTGTTTCCCTTGAAGAAAGTAACTATACATTAGGTCGAGATTCTCATAATCCGATTATCCTTTATGATTATCAGGTTTCTCGTACTCACGCAACCTTAATTCGCAAAATGGATGATGAAACTGATGGTTTTTCTTATCGTATTATTGACGGTGATTTACAAGGAAAACGAAGTACTAACGGTATCTTGATTAATGGACATTCCAGTATCTCTCATGAGTTGAAGCATGGTGACAGTATTCGTTTTGCTAATGAGGCTAAAGCTAGTTACTATATTATTTCTACGGATTCTGGTATCGATTTATTTAATCCCGATGGACTCGATCGAATTAGCGCATCTCGTGTTACTCTAACGAGTCAGTCTAGCGAAACGATGATTAATAAACAACAAGAATCTAGTAATACCGAAGATCAACAAGAGTTAATTCGTCTGGCTTCTTTTCCTGAATTAAGTCCTAATCCAATTGTTGAGTTAGATTGGGATGGTAATATTACTTATCTGAATCCGGCCGCTAGTCTTAAATTCGATACGATTTACGATGATAAATTAGAACATCCTATTCTCGCAGGATTATTGACAGAATACAATAATCGACAAGGTAATTTATTCTTACGGGAAGTTAAAATTGGTGCAGAAGTATTTGAGCAATATGTTCATTATCTTTCGGAAAAAAAGCTAATTAGATGCTATATTTTTGATTTTACCAAAAGAAAACAAGCTGAAGCTCAATTACGGGAAAGTGAAGTTCGTTATCGTGCGATCGCAAGACAAACTTCCGAAGGAATTTTCTTAGCCTATGCTAGTAACAAAAGAATTATCGAAGCCAATGATACTTATTTGAGCCTATTAGGTTATTCTACCGAGGAGATTACCAATTTAACACTATACAATGTTATTGCTAGTGATTTAAGTATTTTTAACCAAGATTTGGTTCATGTTTTAGAAAATAAAGAAGATTTTACTAAACAATATTTACATCGTTGTCAAGATGGTTCTTTAATCAATTTAGAATCCAGTATTAGTGTAATTAGCTATCAAAATAAAGATATTTTTTGCTTTGTGGTAAGAAATGCTACTAATTCAGAAAATGTTAATTATTCTAACGATCAAGTTTTTCATGATTATACTACTCATCTTCCTAATCAAAAGTTATTTCATGAACAATTAAGTGTGGCGATCGCTAACGCTGAAAGGTATCAATATTTAATGGCAATTATAGTTACAGAAATTGAAAATTTTGCCGAATTTAAACAACAAAATAATCAGAGTATTGTTGATCAGTTAATCAAAAATTTTGCTCAAACATTACAGTCTTGCTTACGCATAGGCGATTTAGTCGCAAGATGGGATGAAAATAAATTTATGATATTATTTCCTCGTATCAAAGGACCAAAAGATCCCGCAAAAATTGCGAAAAAAATATCTTCTACCTTAGAACAATTTTTACAAGAATCTTCGAGTAATACCAAATTAGATTTGAATTTAAGTTTAGTTATTTATCCTATTGATGGGGATGAAATTTCTTTGTTAATAAAAAATAGTTTACTTTCTCTTGAGTCTAAAAATAACAATAATAATGTGAACTATAGTGTCACGGGATTTAATATTAGTCCCAAAACAGCTAGTTTATTAAAATTAGAAAATTTGATCGGTAGTGCTATTAAAGAACAACAATTCTTCTTGTGTTATCAACCTCAAATTAACACCCTAACAGGACAATTAACAGGCTTAGAAGCTTTGTTGCGTTGGGATCATCCTGAATTAGGCAAAGTTACTCCCCGTCACTTTTTACGATTGACGGAAGAAACGGATTTTATGCTTCCTTTAGGAGTCTGGATTTTACAAACCGCTACTTTGCAAATGCTTTCATGGACAAAAGAAAATATACAACCTCTGCCCATCGGTGTTAATATTTCCGCTAGACAGTTTTCCCAACCTAATTTTGTCGAAACGATCGAAAAAGCCTTACAACAATCTGGTTTATCACCTCAGTTTTTAGAGTTAGAAATTACAGAAAATTGTTTTCTACAAAACCCTGAATTAGCCTATGAAATATTGTCTCATTTATCGAATTTAAAAGTGAGATTATGCTTTGATAACTTCGGTTCAGGTAATTCAGCTTTAATACATTTACAAAAAGTTTCTTTTGATACCATAAAAATTAGCCCTAGTGTAATAAATCAATTAGAAGAGAATATTAAATATAAAGCCTTAATTCAATGTATGGCAGTATTGTGTGAAGGTTATGGAAGCAGATTAGTTGCAGTCGGTATCGAGAAACTGGAACAAATGGAGTTACTAAGAAATTTAGGTTGTACACAAATTCAAGGTAATTTATTTAGCCGTCCTCTACCAGCAAAGGATGCCACTGTTTTTCTTCATAAAGTAGAACATACTATAACAGTAGTATAAAAAAGTAAAAAGTTATTCTCTAACATTCATTTACGATCTTGACAAGTATAATTGATTTTTATTTTTTGAAGATGTTTAATTAGAAAAAGAGAATACAGAATAATAAATTATTAACTATCGATTACACCTATTAATTATTAACTATGAATAGTGACTATCTCAAAACAACTTTTAGTAAAGATTTACAGCCAATCACCCATGTTTTAGTTTTGGAAGATGAAAATTCAAGACAGACTATTATTTTAGACGAACCGAATTATTCCATTGGAAGAGATCCCAGAAATAAAATTTCGTTAGCCTCTAAAAAAGTTTCTCGATTTCACGCCACATTATTGCGCAGAACTGATACAAAAAATCGCACTTTTTCCTATTGGCTTTTAGATGGAGATTTACAAGGTAATCGCAGTACCAATGGTATTTTTATTAATGAAAAAAGGTGTTTAGTACAAGAATTAAAACATGAGGATGTTATTCGTTTTGGGTTAGAAATTCAAGCCAGTTATTATGTTCTTAACAATATTAGTGATTTAGCTTTATTACAATCAGGTGATTTTCATCAACAATCCCCTGAATCAGAAAGTACGATTCAACCAGCAAAATCTAATCCTCACAGTATGATACCTAAACAGACATTAGTGATTTCTGAACCCAATATTATGGAATCAATGGAGTCAGAAAATACTGCTACCTTTAGTCGAAATTCTGATGGAGGGAAAAATTCTGAGATTACTAAATTAGCGTCTTTTCCAGAGTTAAGTCCCAATCCTATAATTGAAATGGACTGGGAGGGAAATATTACTTATCTTAATCCGTCGGCAGTAAATAAATTTCCTGAACTCAAAACTAATCCCTCTACAGAAAATCATCCTCTTTTAGTCGGTTTAATCAAAAATATTGAAAATCATGGTAATAATAATAAATTATTTGTTCGAGAAGTTACTATAAAAGACCAAGTTTTTGAACAGTATATTCACTATTTATCAGAAAAAAAACTAATCAGAAGTTATGTTTTTGATTTCACTAAACGCAAAGTTTTAGAAACTCAATTAAAAGAAAGTGAGCAAAGATATAAGGCTTTTATTAGTCAAACAAAGGAAGGGATTTTTTTAGTAGATGCTAGTAGCAAAAAAATCTTAGAAGCTAACAATGCTTTAGCGGATTTATTAGGCTATGGTTTAGATGAAATTTATTCTTTGAAATTATATGATTTAATTGATCTTAGTACCAGTGTTTTAGATGAACAAATAGAGTTTATTTTAAAGTCGAAAAAAGATAAAAATCTTGTTAAACATTTTGAATATAAAAGCAAAAATAAATTATTAGTAGAATTAGAATGTAACATAACTTGGATTAGTTATGGTGATCAAACTATACTTTCTTTTGCCGTACGTCCTGCTAATAAAAATATTCATCAGGGAACTTTTATTCAGGAACAAGGGTTATACGATTTAGAAACAGGGTTGCCGAATCGACAGCTATTTATGGAGCAATTTAATACTGCGATCGCTAATAGTCGTCGGATAAATGGTTTACTATGTATAATTTTCCTAGAGTTAGAAATTTTAGAAGATACTAAAGAAAATTTGGGTTATACTCTCAAATCAAGTATTTTAGATGGTTTTGCGAAACGGTTAAGAGCATCATTACGATCGGGTGATACCGTAGCACATTGGGAATCGTCCCATTTTGTCTGTCTTTTACCCCAAGTAAGAAATATTAAGGATGTGGGTAGGGTAAGTTATCGAATGTTAGAGTCCTTAAAACCACCTTTTTTTATTGATAATCACAAAATCCATATTAAAACCAGTATGGGTATTGCCATTAAAGATGAAGAACCTCTAACCTCAGAAATGTTACTTAATCAATCTCAAACAGCTTTATTTAAGAGTAAAGAATCTGGGAGTAATAACTATAAGTTTTTTGATCCAAAAATTCAAGTAGAAGTTGAACGTTTATTAAGATTAGAAAAACTATTGTCTCATGCTTTGATACGCAATGAATTTTCTTTGGTTTATCAACCTCAAGTAACTATTGAAAAAGAGCAAATTACTGGACTAGAAGCCTTAATTCGATGGGATCATCCAGATTTAGGAAAAGTTACCCCTGATCAATTTATTCCCTTAGCGGAAGAAACAGGATTAATTGTATCTATCGGACAATGGGTAATTGAAACTGCTTGTACTCAAAGAAATTTATGGCAACAGGATAAATTAAAAAATCAACCTATTTGTATTAATATTTCTACGCAACAGTTTCAACAACCTAATTTTGTGGGAATGATCAAAAATATTTTACATAAAACCTCTCTCAATGCTAATTTATTAGAGTTAGAAATCACTGAAAAAACCATTGCCTCTGATGTGGAATTGGCAACAAAAACGCTGAAAGAATTAGATCAATTAGGAGTCAGAATTTCCTTAGATGATTTTGGTAGTGATACTGTGGCTTTAGGTTACTTAAAACAATTCCATTTTTCTACTTTAAAAATCGATCGACCTGTGGTAAAAAATTTTAATGCGGATAATCATGATAAAGCCCTTATTAGTGCTATGATTTCGATCGCTAAAAGTTTTAATTTACGGATTGTGGCTGAAGGAGTAGAAATAAAATCAGAAGTAGAAGAACTATCTAAATTGGGATGTCAAGAAATACAAGGTAATTGGTTAACTTCTCCTTTAACAGCAGAAGATATGACGAAATTTCTGTTAGACTTTAGCTATGATCTTTGATTTTCTGAAAGCATAATAATTAACAATGTTCTATTATCCACTCCTAATTAGGGTCTGCTGAATAAATATAAAAACTGTATTTGAGCAAAATCAGCGAAAAAAATGTCAAAATCGATCGATATTTTGCAAAACTTTCAAAACAGCACTTCTTATACTGAGGAAAACGCCATTTCGGAAATTATCTCAAAAATATTCGATCGTACTCAGAATTAGGATTTAATCTAGTTTTGGAAGATGTTTACTAATTAACTGATTATTTATTACTTGCCTTCTCCAACTAATTTACTTTTTAGCAAACCCTAATTATGTTGATTTTTACCCTTAATGAGCAGCTTAGATCATCAAAAAAATCATCTTTTACACTTATTTCCTGATAATCCCTCAGAACAAATGATACTTTCTTTAACAGAGAGTATTTATTCCATTGGTCGTCATTCTGACAGTAGTATAAAATTAAATTCATCCTCCGTTTCAAGACATCATGCCACTTTAATTAGAAAAGATTTAGATGACAATGAAAATATATATATCTTAATTGATGGAGATTTAAAAGGTAAAAGAAGTCAAAATGGTATTTTAGTTAACGGAAAAAAAACTATACATCATTTACTACAAGATGGTGACGTAATCATATTTGGTGATAATCAGCATAAAGCTATTTACAAACAAGAAAATGTTTTACCCGTCAATTTTTCTTCTTCTGATTTAGTTGAACAAAAATCGATTAATAATCTTAAATTATCTAGTAATTTTAGTAGAGAAAAGTTACAAGATACTCTAGTTATTTCTGAAGAAAATTTACAGGAAAATTTAACTCATAAAGATATTAATAGGTTAGCTTCTTTTCCAGAACTATCACCTAATCCTATTATTGAATTTGATTTTGATGGAAAAATAACTTATACAAATCCTGCAGCTAATTTATGTTTTAAAGACTTATTAACTAAAAAGAATATTTCCAGTCCTTTAATTGCTGGTTTACATAATAAACCAAATCAAAGTAATGGAGGATTAATCATCAGAGAAATAAAAATTCAAGATAAATATTTTGAGCAATATATTCATTATTTATCAAGAGAAAATGTTATTAGAACTTATATTTTTGATATAACAGAAAGAAAAAACTCTGAAGAAAAACTTAAATACCAAGCCTTTCACGATACTTTAACAGGCATTCCTAATCGAGATTTTTTTTATTGGAAATTAGCACGATTACTCAAAAAAAGAAAGCAAAATCAACAAAAATTAGCTATTTTATTTATTGACATCGATCGATTTAAAAACATTAACGACACATTAAATCATACAACAGGAGATAAATTATTAGAAAGTTTTTCCCATCGTTTAATTTCCTGTTTGCCATCCCATTGTTTTTTATCCCGTTGGGGAGGGGATGAATTCACCTTAATTGTACCCTTAGATGACGATTTACCTAGTTCTAAAAATATTGCTGAAATTATTATTAAAAGTCTCAAAAATCCTTTTTTAATTAAAAAATATACTATTTACGTCACCTGTAGCATTGGAATTGCTACTTATCCCGAAGATGGTTTAGACGAAAAACATTTAATAAAAAATGCCGACATTGCTTTATTTAGAGCTAAACAAATGGGCAAAAATAATTTTAAATTTTACACAACTAAATTAAGTCAAGAACAAATGCTATTATTTGAGTTAGAAAATAGCTTATATAATGCTTTACAAAATCAAGAATTATTTTTAAATTTTCAACCCCAATTCAATTTAAAATATAACACGATGTCAGGGGTAGAAGTTTTATTAAGATGGCAACACCCCACTTTAGGTATGGTTTCTCCCGCCAAATTTATACCCTTAGCAGAAGAAACAGGATTAATTATTCCTATAGGAGAATGGGTATTAGAAAAAGCCTGTATTTTAGGGAAACAATGGCAAGATTTAGGCTATTCACCGTTAGTAATTGCAGTTAATGTTTCAGCTAAACAATTTCAACAAGAAAGTTTTATTGATCAAGTCAAAAATGTTTTAAACAAAACTCAATTTAATCCTGAATATTTAGAGATAGAAATTACCGAAACTATTTTAATGCAAGATGTAGAAAAAACAGAGTTAATTATTAAAGAGTTATCTGATTTAGGAGTCAAATTTTCTTTAGACGATTTTGGCACAGGTTATTCTTCTCTTAGTTATCTTAAAAAATTTCCTTTTCATACCATTAAAATAGATCAATCTTTTGTGAGAGATTTAGAGATAAATCAACAAGATCAAGCCTTAGTTACTGCTGTCATTACTTTAGCTAAAGGTTATCGTATGAAAGTAGTTGCAGAAGGAGTAGAAACAGAAAATCAAAAATTATTATTAAAAAATCTTAACTGTGATATAATTCAAGGCTGGTTAGTAAGTAAGCCTTTAAAACAAGGAGATTTTGCAACTTTGTTGACTCGATATAACAAAAAAATCAGCCAAGTTTAAAAATTATTTCTGAGAAAAATTTTCATGGAAAGATTAGCGGTATTAGGATTAGATATTGGTTTAAAAAGAGTTGGAGTCGCCGGTTGTGATGGTTTAGGATTGTTAGCTACTGAGTTAACTACTGTTTATCGTACTTCTTTTGAAAATGATGTGGAAGCCTTCCGTAAATTAGTAATGGAAAGACAAGCAACATTATTAGTGATCGGTATTCCTTATACCATGAATGGGGAAATTGGTTTTCAGGCTAAACAAGTGGTAAAATATGCCAAAAGACTCGGTAAAGCCCTACAATTACCTTTAGAATTTGTGGACGAGAGACTTACTTCTGTAGAGGCAGAAGAACAATTGAAAAGTAGTAAAAAATATTCTTCCCGTGATAAAGGTTCGATCGATCGACGGGCTGCGGCCATTATCCTACAACAATGGTTAGATGCAAGAGGACAATGAAGAGAGGACAATGAAGATAGGTTTTAGGTTGATTTTCCCATGACTCTCATCAATCAATTAGCTAAATTAATCTGAATCAAATCAATTATTACGCATTTCTTCTCAATTCTTTACCTAATAACTAACACCTAACATCTTATCATTACCAATAAATTTTATAGTTCACTGAGGTTAAACAGATTTGTTTTTAGCCATTGCAACTTGAATATTTAACCATTTTATTTCATCTTCGATCGCCCAACGACATCTACGCCAAGCCTCTAACTGATAAGGATCACGATCATCAGAAACAATATTTAATTCCTTTTCTTTATTTTCTAATTGCAACTGACAAATAATTAAACGATGTTGTAATAGTTTTAGCCTTTCTTGGGGTTCTAAATAAGTGAAAAAGAAAAACTTAATCATAAAACGAGAACGGGCATTCACCCAACTTTCTTGAGGATGTTCTAACATTTTTTCTTTCCATTTCAGAACACCTTTTTTCGTAATACTGTAGATTTTCCGAGTAATAATACTATCTTCCTGTTCAGTTAATACTTTGATTAGTTCCCTTTCTTCTAAGCGTCTTAAAAGAGGATAAATTGCACCATAGTTAACACTGATACATCCACTCATAAATAATTCCATTTGTTGTTTGAGTCGATACCCGTGCAGTGGTTCTTTTTGCAATAGTCCTAAAGTCGCTAATTCTAACATAAGATTTTTGTCAATTTATATCAAATTGATATATAATTCTGATATTGTAAAACTTAAATATACTATCAGAATGTTGCTGTTATAAAAATTAACCTCAGTGTAACTAATATGACTAATCCTAACTCTCCTCCGACCTGTGAGGAATCGAATATTGAGCAAGAAAAATTACAGGTTACTCCCTCTAGCCATGAAACTACTCAACAATCTTCTTCCCGTTGGCGAATAGTTTTAATTTTTTTATTTGTGGCTTTAGTAGCTGGTGGTGGGGGTAAATTGTGGTTAGCCAGTAACAATAAGGAAAAGAATGCTCCTTCTAATGCGATGACAGCAGGACAACCTCAAGCCTTACCTGTAAAGTTAGAAACTTTAAGTAGTCAATCTTTAGAAGATAGTACCACGGTGATAGGTACTTTAGATGCTCCAAGAGCGGTAACAGTTAAGTCGGAAATTAGTGGAAGGGTAAACCAAATTTTAGTCAGTGAAGGGGGAAGAGTTCAAGCAGGGGAAGTGATTTTGACGGTAGAAAGTGATGAGTTACAAGCCGAATTGTTTCAAGCAAAGGCTCAACTTCAGAATGCTCAAGCTCGTTTATCTCAACTTAAAACGGGAAGTCGTACTGAAGATATTGCTGAGGCAAAAGCACAATTAAATCAATCGATCGCACGATTAAATAATGCCAAAGAAGGTGCTATTCCCGAAGAAATTGCCCAAGCTAAAGCTCAAGTGGAATCAGCAAAAGCAGAGTTAGATTTAGCACAGGAAAGAATTAAAAGGTATCGTAATTTAGAGCAAGAGGGAGCGATTTCTCAAGATCAATTTGATGAGCGACTAAAAACAGAACGTCAGGCGATGGCCGCTCTTACTGAGGCACAACGTCGTTTATCAGCCTTAAGTAAAGGAAGACAAGCAGATCTTAATGAGTTAGAAGCAGAAGTAGAACAAGCTAGACAAAACTTAAAACGTTTAGAAAATGGAGCAAGAATAGAAGAAATTGCCCAAGCAGAAGCAGATGTCGCCGAATCAATGGCACTGATAAGAACGATCGATGTGAAAATCAAAAAAACAGAGATTGTTGCCCCTTTTACGGGAATTATTGGAGATATACCTATCAAACTTGGTGATTATGTGGAATCTGGAGATGAATTAACCACCATTACGGAAAATAATGTTTTAGAGGTTGATCTTTCCGTTCCTTTAGAACAGGCGAAAGAACTACAGTTAGGCTTACCTGTCGTAATTTTAGATGGTGAAGGGGAAGCAGTTACATCAGGTAAAATTAGTTTTATTTCTCCGAATGTGACGGCAAATAGTCAATTAGTTTTAGCTAAAGCTACCCTTGAAAATGGTTCAACCAATTTGTTTAACAGAGGCTCAGTCCAAGCAAAAATTATATGGGATCAACGTCAAGGGATTTTAATTCCTTCTGCCGCAGTGTCTCGTCTAGGTGGAAAAACTTTTGTCTTTGTTGCCGAATCGGCGGAGAATTCCACACCAGACAAACCCCAATTAATAGCAAAACAGAAATTAGTCACTCTTGGTACTCTTCAAGGTAATAACTATCAAGTTTTGAAAGGTTTACAAGTAGGAGAACAAATCATAACCGCAGGTATTTTAAACCTCAGTGATGAAGCTCCTGTTATGCCGTTAAAGTAGGAGTCTCCCATATCCTGTCTCCTGTCTCCTATATCCTAACTCCTATCTCCTCAAAACTATGTTTGTTGATTTTTTTATTAAACGTCCTGTTTTTTCCACTGTTTGCTCTCTGATTATCCTCTTAGTAGGCATAATTAGTATTTTTATCTTACCAGTCGATCGATTTCCTGATATTAGTCCCACCCAAATTCAGATCACCGCTAATTATAATGGGGCTAATGCAGAAGTAGTGGAAAATACTGTTACCAATATTTTAGAAAGACAAATTAATGGTATAGAAGGATTAAAATACTTGTCTTCCAGTAGCAGTAATGATGGCACTAGCAGTATTACCGCCACCTTTGAATCTTCACGGGATAAAGATTTAGCCGCCGTTGATGTACAAAATCAAGTTTCGATCGTGGAATCACAATTACCAGAAGTAGTACAAAGATCTGGGGTAACGGTAAGTAAACAATCGAATAATCTTTTGATGGGGTTTGGCTTATTTAGCGAAAATGAGGAATACGACAATTTATTTTTAAGTAATTATGCCGATCGTTATCTGGTGGATGCCTTAAAAAGAATTGAAGGAGTAGGTAATGTTAGGGTATTCGGTGAACGACGTTATGCCATGCGTTTATGGCTCGATCCTAGTCGTCTTGCTAGTCGAGGTTTAACTACTGGGGATATATCTGAAGCCTTGAGGGAACAAAATATCCAAGTAGGAGCAGGTAAAATTGGGGCAGAACCGGCGATCGAAGGACAAGAATATCAAATAGATTTAAGAGCCATTAGTCAATTAACTTATCCTGAAGAATTTGAAAATTTAATTCTGAAAACTGATGAAAATGGGGGGATAATTCGCTTTAAAGATGTTGGTAGAGTAGAATTAGGATCTCAAGATTACGGTTCTTTTTTACGTTTTAGAGGTATAGAAGCCGTTGGAATTGGTATTTATCAACTACCCGGATCTAATGCGTTACAAGTTGGGAAAAATGTTAAAGCCGAAATGGTTAGATTATCAACGGAATTTCCCAAGGGAATCGAAGCAAGATTGGCTTTTGATACCACCGCATTTATTGAAGAGTCATTGAAAGAGGTGATAATGAACCTTTTCGTTTCTATTGGTTTAGTGGTTTTAATTATTCTGGTTTTTTTGCAAGATTGGCGTACAACTTTAATTCCCTCTCTCACTATTCCCCTGTCTTTAATCGGTACTTTTGCCTTCGTTAAAGCCTTCGGTTTTTCTATCAATACCTTAACCCTTTTTGGCTTAACCCTTGGAACGGGGATCGTGGTAGATGATGCGATCGTCGTTGTGGAACAAATTCACCGTTATATCCAAGATAAAGATATGGAAGCCGATGAAGCCTCTAGTGTGTCTATGAAACAGTTATTTGGAGCGGTTATTGCAACTTCTTTGGTATTGATGGCGGTATTTATTCCCGTGGCTTTTTTCCCCGGTACAACGGGTGCTTTATATCGTCAATTTGCTCTGACGATCGCCTTTTCTATTCTCATTTCAACTTTTTTGGCATTAACTTTAACTCCTTCCCTATGTGCTTTATTACTCAGAAAAGGACAGCATCCCCCTGCATGGTTAGCACCGATTTTTAATACTTTTAATATTTTTCTGGATTGGGTAACGGAAAAATACGAACGATCGTTAATCTTTTTAACTCGATTTAAACTCTTTATTATTGGAATTTTTATCGTTTTAATTGCTTTTACGGGTTGGTTATATGTAAGAGTTCCTACTTCTTTTTTACCAGAAGAAGATCAAGGCTATTTTATTACTATTGTTCAAGGGCCAGAAGGAGTTTCTTTGCAATATACCAGTGATGTCATGGCAAAAGTAGAAGAGGAAATTCTCAAAATGCCTGAAGTTAGGGCAACCTTTGCCATCGGTGGTTTTTCTTTTGGTGGGAGTACTCCTAATCAGGGAGTTATCTTTGCTCCTCTTAAACCTTGGGAAGAACGAAATACTCCTGATCAAAGCGTTCAAGCCATTATCGGTAAATTGTACGGCAAATTTGCCACCATTCCTGAAGCCAGAGTTATCCCTATTAATCCTCCTGCTATTCAAGGTTTAGGCACTTTTGGCGGTTTTACTTTTAAAATGCAAGATCGTAGAATTAACCCTGATCTTAACTCTATGGTTGAGGTAATGGGACAATTTTTAGGACAAGCCAATCAAACTGAAGGTTTACAAGCCGTTTTTACCCAATTTGCCGCTAATAGTCCTCAATTACTAATAGAAGTAAATCGTGATCGAGCCAAACTTTTAGAAGTAGATTTAGAGGATATTTTTAGAACTCTTGAAACTGCTTTAGGAGGAGAATATATAAATGATTTCACTATGCAACAACGCACCTATCGAGTTTATTTACAAGCAGATCAAAAATTTCGATCGAATCCCGAAGATATTAATAATCTGTATGTGCGATCGGATAATAATGAAATGATACCCTTATCTAATTTAGTGACAGTGACTCCCACAACAGGAGCGCAAAGCATAGATCACTATAACTTATTCCGTGCGATCGATATTAACGGTTCAGCGGCTCCCGGTTTCACTTCAGGACAAGCAATTACAACTGTCGGAAATCTAAATAAACAAATTTTACCAGTCGGTTTTGGTTATGAGTGGACAGGTATATCTTTAGAAGAAATCAGTGCAGGAGGTTTGGCGATCGTTATTTTCAGTTTAGGATTATTATTTGTATTCCTAGTTTTAGCCGCTCAGTATGAAAATTATATTGATCCTTTAATCATTATGTTAGCCGTTCCTTTAGCCATATTAGGCGCATTGTTAGCACAAATGTTGAGAGGTTTTCCAAATGATGTTTATTGTCAAATTGGGTTAGTTATGTTAATTGGATTAGCAAGTAAAAACTCCATTTTAATTGTGGAATTTGCCAACCAATTAAGGGAAGAAGGATTACCCATTGTAAAAGCAGTAATTGAGGCATCAAAACAAAGATTAAAATCAATTTTAATGACGGCTATTTCTAACTTAGTCGGTACTTTACCTTTGCTTATTGCCACAGGTGCGGGGGCTGGAAGCCGACAATCTTTAGGAACGACGGTTTTCGGCGGAATGTTAATTGCTACTTTTTTAAGTCTATTTGTTGTACCCATTTTATATATGGTAATAAAAATAGGAACAGAGAAAATTTTTATCCAAAAACAATACTAGAATTAAATAAAATTTGTTGAATAATAGATGGATTAACTTTTGAGAATTTTATCATGCTGTAAATGAACTCACACAATGGCTAGTTAAAAACATCAATAAATCTTATTAAGTAACTTGAAATATAGTTACTTTTAAAACAACTTTTCAGGTACGAAAACCTAAGTTAGAGTACTTTATAACGGTGAGAAATGCTATATCCTTTTTCAATGTTTACCTAAAACTAAAAATAATTTGACAATAATCTCCCAATAATGATAATATTTTGCAATAATAATAAATATCAACTTAAAATAAGTAAGATAAATAGAGATATATGTACGTTTGTATTTGCAAAGGTATAACAGAGAGAGATATTCACAAAGCCGTAGAACAGGGTATTTCTTCCTTAGAAAAACTCTCTGAAGTGACTTCTGTTTCTAAAGATTGTGGGTGTTGTACAGATTATGCTTGTAAAGTTTTACGGGAAGCAATGAAATCTCAAAAAATATAATTAGGGTATAAAAGACAGAAATATAGAAATTTGATTATAGGGTGTTATATTATCCCCATTTCTCTTTTCTTGATGTTAACTTCTCTCTCTTATCCCATATCAGTTGTTAGGAAGAAAATTTCATCGTTGTAGTAATGCGTTTCATAGCTTCTAGCACATTTTCTCTACTGTTAAAAGCACTAAGACGAAAATAACCCTCTCCTGCCGCACCAAAACCAGATCCGGGTGTACCTACAACATTGACGTTGTGTAATAATTTATCAAAGAAATCCCAACTAGATAAACCATCAGGGGTTTTTACCCACACATAGGGAGCATTAACCCCACCATAAACGGTTAATCCTGCTTTCGTCAATTCTTCTCGAATGATATTGGCATTTTCTAAGTAAAATTTGACTAATTGTGCAATTTGTGCTTGGCCTTCTTCCGAATAAACAGCTTCTGCACCTCTTTGTACAATGTAGGAAACTCCGTTAAATTTCGTTGATTGACGGCGATTCCAGAGTTTCCATAATTCTACTTCTGAACCATCACTGGCTTTTCCTGTTAAATTTTTAGGTACCACTGTTAAAGCACAACGAGTTCCTGTAAATCCCGCATTTTTAGAGAAAGAGCGAAATTCGATCGCACAATCTTTAGCACCTTCAATTTCATAAATGGAGTGAGGTAAACTAGGATCAGTGATAAAGGCTTCATAGGCGGCATCAAACAAAATAATTGCTTCATGTTTTTTTGCATACTCTACCCAAGACTGTAAATATTCTTTCGTGGCGATCGCACCTGTGGGATTGTTAGGAAAACAAAGATAGATTAAATCAACGGCTTGTGTGGGTATCTGGGCAATAAAATCATTTTCTGCACTGATGGGAAGATAAACTAAACCCTCATACTCTCCCTTTTCATTAGCGTCTCCTGTATGTCCTGCCATAACGTTAGTATCCACATAAACGGGATAAACAGGGTCTGTTACTGCAATTTTATTGTTTTTGCCAAAAATGTCCAGTATATTACCTGTATCGCACTTAGAACCATCGGAGATAAAGATTTCATCGGCGGATATATCACAGCCACGACTCTGAAAATCATGTTGAGCAATTTTCTCTCTTAGCCAATTATAACCCTGTTCTGGCCCATATCCTTTAAAAGTATTTCGATCACCCATGTCTGCAATAGCTTTAACCATAGCATCTTGACAGGCTTGAGGTAAAGGTTCAGTAACATCACCAATACCTAAACGAATAATGTTCGCGTTAGGGTTTTCTTGGGCAAAAGTATTGACACGTCTTGCGATTTCTGGGAATAAATAACCAGCTTTTAATTTTAAGTAATTATCGTTAATTCTCGCCATTATGAATATATGTAAAGATTATCTATATTAGTTTATCATTATCTGAGATTTGGCGTTGCAGATGTCTTATTAAAAGATTTAGATGCTGGTACTTTATTAGAGGATAAGGTTTATGATAGCGACGAACGGCAAATTAATAAACTTTAAAAAAGGCATAACTGCTGTAATACCTCCGAACAATAACAGAAAAGAGCAACGATAATATGATAAATACCTTATATCAACTACGGTAATTTTCCACTTGTCTTGTCTTTATCATTTTCTTGATGTCGAACTAAGGTTAATTCATGTTAACAGATTCATATTCAATATGTCTTCTTAAAACTTGTAAATTATCTTCATAAAAAAGTTGATTAGTTATAGCAATAAAAAATAAAATTATCTTTCGTTGTTTATTTTTATTTAATTTATAAAAATATTTTATTTGAATTTATGAGATTTTAATTATAAAGTGAAACTATTTTACTTAATTCTGAAAAATTGATTATCAGTTAATTATTGTTCATCGTCTATTATTAATCCACTACCTTCACAGAAAACACAAGTTTCTTCTCTTTGAATTTCTCCAGTGCAATCTCTAATTTCAATGTACCCTTTTCCATCGCAATGGATGCAAGTTTGATTTTCCATTATTAACTTTTTTATGTTATTTGATTCATCTATGCTAAATTCTATTATTATTTGATTAGTGGTAAAAAAAGTTTTTATATAAATGAGTAATTGGAAAAAAGGATTAAAACTAAATAATGGTCAATACGTTATTGAGTCTATTTTATTAAGAAGTGGTACAGGATTTTATTATCGAGCAAAAGATACCAGTAATTCACAATTAGTAACAATAAAAGCTACTAATATATTCTGGTCATCCCATGAAGATAAAAAGAATTTTGAAGAAAAGTTAATTAAACAGGCACAATTAATCGCTAATAAATGTTCTAGTCCTAATATTATCAAACTTTATCCTGAAGTTTTCCTCGAAAATAATCGTGCTTACATGATAATGGATTATCTTGAGGGAATGGATTTGGCTACTTATGTCGATCGAAAAGGTAAATTGTCCACTGATTCTGCATTAAAATTAATTACTAAAATTGGATCTGCTTTAAACATCCTTCATCAAAATAGGTGTATTCATCAAGACATTAAGCCACAAAATATCATCATTGATCAGAATACAGAAGAGCCAATACTAACAGATTACGGATTAGCCGTCAAATTATTTGCTTTAGCACCAAGAAAAACCCAAAATATGGACTCTTTTAGTCCACCAGAACAGTCTGCTAATAATAACACTAAACCAGCTACAGATATTTATTCTTTATCTGCTATACTTTATGTTTTAGTAACAGGACAATTACCTACTCCTGCAAATTTCAGAAGTTATAGAGATTTAATTCCACCCCAACAATATAACCCAGAATTGAGCGATCGATTTAATCAAGCTATCATTCAGGGAATGGAATTAGACATAGAAAAACGCCCTCAAAATTTAAGAGATTGGTTTCAACTATTTAAGGAAAATCAACCCGATAATTCACCGAATATTCCGAATAAAACCCTCACCGCAGAAATGAGGGAAAAAATACTTTCCGCAGTGGTAGATAATGACGAAACCATTGTACAAAAAATATCTCCTATTAATGCACCACCCACCATTATTAAACCTAAAACTAACTATCCGAATATCGAAACCTTTGAGTTTGAGACAATTTCGATCGAACCAGAGAAAAAATTATTTGGTTTAATGTCAAGTCTTAAGAAAAATACTATCACCAAAAACGGACAATTTTTTGTGGAATATCTGGGAGAAGGAGTTAACCTTGATATGGTATTCATTCCGTCAGGATCATTTATGATGGGATCAAATAATAACGAAGTTGGTAGAGATAAAGATGAAAACCCTGTACATTTAGTTAATCTAAATTCTTTTTATATCAGTAAATATCCCATTACCCAATTACAATGGCGTACAATATCATCATTCCCCAAAGCAGGCCGCCCCGTCAAGAATAATCCTTCAGCTTTTAAAGGGGATAACTTACCAGTAGAAAAAGTATCATGGTTAGACGCTCAAGAATTTTGTAAACGCCTAACTAAATATACGAATAGAAACTATAGATTACCAACAGAATCAGAATGGGAATATGCTTGTCGTGGTAACACTAAGTCAGCATTTTTCTTTGGAGATACTATTGCCCCTGACATTGTCAACTATGATGGAAGAAATGATCATAAAAAAGGAAAATTCGACAAAAAAACAACCCCTGTAGATAGTTTTTATCCTAACCCCTTCGGTTTATACGATGTTCATGGTAATGTCTGGGAATGGTGCGAAGATCACTATACTAATAATTATGTCCATACACCGAAAGATGGTTCAGCCTATAATGCAACTATGAGTAATCAACCGAGGGTTGTTAGAGGGGGTTCGTGGTCTTTATCTTCGCAATATTGTCGTAGTGCAAAAAGAAGTAGTTATGCCGCCGATTCCAATTACAATTTTATCGGTTTTAGGGTTGTGTGTGTGATTGATAATTAGGGATTGGGAGTTGAGAGTTAAAGTAAAGTATTAAATTGAATAAGCTAAGACGCATTGATTTGGTATATAATTTAAGTCAGAAAAGATAAAACTTAGGTGTGATTTATGCCTTCTAAAAATTTTTTGTCAGAGGAAGAAAGAAAGTATCTACAAGATGCTTTAAAAATAGAAAAGAGATCGGAAGTCAGGGAAAGAATTTTAATATTTTTATTAGAGAATGATGGTAAAAATTATCAAGAAATAGCAGTTTTTTTGGGTTGTTCCCCCAAAACGGTGGCTTACTGGGCAGTTCATGGTAATCCTAATAATGTAGATTCATTGCAAGATAAAAGAAGAAAAGGAAACCAAACAAAAGCAACGGATAAATATATTGAAAGATTATTAGAAGTAGTTGATAAAAATCCTGAAGATTTTGGATATGATTTTGGTCGATGGACGGGGCAAAGATTATCAGAACATTTGGAAAAAGAAACAGGAATTAAATTAAGCAAATCACAAGTAGTGAGGATATTAAAAAGAAAAAAGTATAGTTATATTTGGGGAAAATATAGTTTAGAAGACAAACAAAATCAAGAACAAAGAAAAGCATTTAAAGAAAAATTAGAACATTACATAGAAATAGGTAAAGAGAATCCTGAGTTAGTTCAAGTATGGTTTTGGGATGGGGCGTTTAAAGTGGCGAACTAAATTCGCCACACAGCCCCTCATGAATGTGGTTTTAGTTTAAGGGTGATAAGAAGAAAAACATGGACGAAAAAAGGAAAAAGAAAAAAGGTGAAGGGAGAAAGAAGAAGAGGAAGAGTAAATATCATGGGAGGAATAAGATATTCGGATAAAAAAAGAAGATGTTTTGTAATAAAAAAAGGTGATTCAGAAACGTTTTGTGAACAATTAAAAAAGTTATGGGAAGAAATAAAAAATGAATGGGTAAGTAAGGGAAATGATGAAAAAGATTTTAAAGAATGTGGTCCGAAAATAATCATAATATTAGACAACGCAAGTTTCCATAAAAAAAAGGAAATAGTAGAAAAAATAGAAAAAAATCTACCGAATATAAGACTAGAATATTTACCGGTATATAGTCCAGATTATAACTTAATAGAATTAGTGTGGCATTCGGCAAAGGAATATATAGCTTATAGAAACTTTGAAAATAAAGAACAGCTAGAAAAAACAGTAAATTACTTATTAAATGAAGGAAGTTTAGTAATTAATTGGAGTAAAAAATTTAAGAATAAGGGTGAATTAATCAATGTAAGTTAAATGCGTCTTAGCTTACCTTTTATTTGTACAAATTTTTTGTGAGTAACGCCCCTTGTCTCTTGTTAATTGAATTAAAGTTTCTGACATCAAACTCAGGTAAAATCCCATTTCCAATTCCTATACTTTATCTTTCAGATTCAAAACTCTAATTTCTGGACATTGATTATTAAAACAAAGCCAATGACAGGCGAATAAATTAGGTTGTTGTACGTTAATCGATGCTATAGCAGGAGTGGCAGGAAAGGGCCATAATCGATCGAAAATAATATCTTGTTCTAACATCTTAAACTGTAATAAGTAAACAGAAGGTATCGCCTGAATCGACTTTAACAATTCACCACCAAGTTTTTGTAATGGAGAGTATAGTTGAGATGGGTAATCATAAGGCTGTTGATAGGAGTTAGGAATAACACCCTCTCCGATAATTTCTCCATAAATAAATTTTTCCCCGCTAAAAATAATCGGCAACCATAAATCACCTAACCATAAATTATCTTTACTGGTTTTATAACCAAAATGTTGTTGAACCCACTTTCTTCTTTTTTCTAAATCTCTACAAGCAAAATAGATATGTTGTGCTGGAAAATTAAACCACTCAGGCAATTTAATCGTTAAAGGAAAATAAATAATATCTTCATCTTGTTGTGATATGTTTAGAGATCTTGACCACAAATCCGCCGCACTGATTATTTTTACTTCATGAAACTTATTATCTTTCATTATACTATTTTTAAGTGCGATCGCCATTATTTCTGCTACAGGTGCAGTAGAACAAATTTTTCCACCATCGACTTGGGCATTCACAATAATAATAACTTTTGACATTCTCTGACTGGTGAAGTTATAAATTCTATTATCTCAGTTTTAGTGATTTATTGATATTGATTTATCTAATATGTATTGAAAAAGACTATTCCTGACAGTTTTGAATCAATTATGATTACTGTTTCCTATTCCCTCTCTTTACCGATGATTTTAGATCGAACTCAGGTAGTTTGTAAAGGATGAGAAAAAAATTCATTGGTTTATGTGCGGCAAAATAATATACAAGTTAGCCTAAGATTGAAAAGAAAGTTTACAACTTTTAATTATTTCTAAATTTAGAGAAATCTAGTATTTAGAATTATTATCTTAATACATTGTCGTCAAAAAAAATCATGAAAGAAACGATTAGAGAATTTTTACAACCCATAGCTGATATATTTTCTAGTTTTAATACTCCTGAATCGATCGTACATTGGGGACACCCTTTTTTTATGGGAATTGTTATTTTTGCCATGGGTAGTGCTGTTGGTATTACTGGTTGGCGTAGTAGGATTTCCGAAGATCAAGAATTAAAACAAACAAATAAAGGAAATCATCGTAAGATAGCTCCTTGGTTATTTCTATTTATTACTATGGGCTATAGTGGTGGAGTATTGTCGTTGATTATGCAAGGACAACCTATTTTTGAAAGTCCTCATTTTTGGACTGGTTCAACAGTTATCGGTTTATTAGGCTTAAATGGTTTAATCTCGATAACGGGTTTTGGTGGCAATAAAGAAGGTTTACGCACTGCTCATGCTTATCTCGGTAGTATTGCCTTAGTAATTATGTTTGTCCATGCACTTCTTGGCTTAAAGTTAGGACTGTCTATATAACCTCAGTTCGACAGAAGAAAAATGATGAAGACGAGACAAGTGAACAAGTGGAATGGGAAAAAATTCTCAATATTTGTATATTTTTGAGAGAATTTTATTCATTCACAAGAAATACAATCTACCTGTCTGCCTGTCAACGAGAGTCAATCATTACCTATTCTTATATCTAACTCAGGTTATACTCACATCTTGCACCAATACATAAAAACTAAATAAAAGGTGGCAGGTAGTCGGTGTCAGGTTTAATGATTTTTGACTATTTTGAGGGTTGAGGCAACAATTAAGAGTTTTTTTGCAGAATAGCTTAAAGTTAATTGTTTTTTCTTAACCTAAAACCTGCAACCTGAAACCGAAAACCTAAAAGCCGAGATGTTTTTCACTATGAGTGCAAGATCTCAGTTATATAAGTAATATTTTGATAAAGGCTTATAAGTAGGTTGGGTAAAACAAAATACAACCAGATAAATAAAAAAATTAGCAAATTAGGGTTTTTCAAACTTAACCCAACCTACCACAAAATTAGGTGTTTATTCTGGTTAAAGCGTTACGAGATAGAGTATGATTAGGATCGATCGAGAGACATTTTTGGTAACAGACGATCGCATCAGAAGTCAAGTTCAATTTTTCTGAGGCTAAACCCTTATGATACCAAGCAGACAAGAAATTAGGTTGAACACCTAAAACTCGATCCCAACTGATAATTGCTTCTTGCCATTTACCAAGACTATATAAAGCGTTACCCCGATTATTCCACGAGTAATAGTCGTTTACGTTGATAGCGATGGCTTGATCAAAACTATGAATTGCTTCTTCAAAACGATTCAAGTAAGCTAACGCACTTCCCCGATTATGCCATGCTTGAGTAAATTTACGATCGACACTCAACACTTGATCCCAAAATGCGATCGCTTCTTCTAAATCCCCTGTTTCGGCTTTCTCTAATCCTAAATTGAATAAATCGTTAATAGTTTCGGGAGAGGGGGATTCTTTGAAGGGTATAGATTCTAACTCCGTTTCTTGGACAATTTTTTCCATAATCATACCCGGATCAACCGTATTTATACCTAATTCCTTCGCTGTATTTTCCGCAAATTCGGGGTTATTTTGTAGTAAAGAAAGCACATCCCCCAAAGAACTGGCAGATTCCGTCAATTCAAGATCCTTATCCGGATCATTTTCTGTATCTTGATTTAAGCGCGATCGTAAGGACTCGACGATCGGATTATTTTGTCGGCGGTTTAATAATTCCGTACCAATTTCATAGGCTAAATCTCCCACAGGACGCAAAAAAGGCAAAGAAGCGGTGACTTCTCCTAAGATAATCATTCTAGCGGCAAAATGATAATGAGGTGCAGGGGAAGCCATTAACTGATTGCGATAGCGTTGTAACCAATCTAACCAAATTTCGACCGTAATTCGTGGGGTTAATTTTTCAAAAAATTGCTCAATCCGATTTTCTTGCCATCCATTAGCGACTCCTTGCAAAAGTTGATGAAAGAGGAATTCCAGATCACTGTCTTTGACAGATCCTAGCGATTTGTGGGATGATGTCTTTGTGTTACTTCCATTACCCTCGTTATCATGGTGATTTTCGTCTTCATCATTAAGGGGATCATAGGCTTGAATAGTAGCAGGAATTTGTTTAAGCCATTGTTTTAGTTTCTTGATCATTACTTTTGCGCATTAAAAGCTATTCCTAAATATATATTGTCAATTAAAATATTGTAAAAATTAATTTAAACTGTCATAACTGACTTAATCTTATCCTCAACTATCAATAGTGAATCAAAGATTTATTAATCAAACCTCAGTTCGACACAAAATTTATGGGTAAGGTTCAACAATGCACAATGAACAATGTACAATTGGCAAAAACCCCCGAACCTAGAACTTGTGCGGATTGAATTGTCAAAGGTCAAAAAGCAGAAGGAAAATATATAATATGTAAGGGTTTCAGAATTTATCAATGTCTTAACTATATCGTTTATTGCTATAAAACCTCTCACCTTGTCTATTCCATTAACCATAACATCCTAAAAATTGAAGTAGTGTCTATTTGGTGACACTATGAATAAATCTTAGCAAACATCAATTTTCAATTCTCAATTAAATCATGACTTACGAACCCTTACATCATAAATATAGACCACAAACTTTTGCCCAATTAGCAGGACAAGAGGCGATCTCACAAACCCTCATCAACGCTATAAAAAGTGAAAAAATAGTTCCCGCTTACCTATTTTGTGGCCCTCGTGGTACTGGAAAAACATCAAGTGCCAGAATTTTAGCGAAATCACTTAATTGTTTACAAAGCGATCAACCTACTGATGAACCCTGCGGAGTTTGTGAAGCCTGTAAAAGTATTACTAATGGTTCGGCTTTAGACGTGATTGAAATTGATGCGGCTAGTAACACTGGGGTTGATAATATTCGAGAAATCATCGAAAAAGCTCAATTTGCTCCTGTTCAGTGCCGTTATAAGGTATATGTTATTGATGAGTGTCATATGCTCAGTACGGCGGCTTTTAACGCTCTTTTAAAGACTTTAGAAGAACCTCCCTCACGAGTAATCTTTGTCTTAGCAACCACAGATCCGCAACGGGTATTACCAACAATTATCTCTCGATGTCAAAGATTCGATTATCGTCGTATTCCTTTAGAAGCGATGATTACTCATTTACGAGATATTGCCACGAAGGAAAATATTGATATTACTATTGAAGCATTATCGATCGTCGCTCAATTATCTAACGGGGGAATGCGAGACGCACAAAGTTTACTAGATCAACTTAGTCTATTATCAGAAACCATAACTCCTCAAAAAGTATGGGATTTAGTGGGGGCGGTTTCGGAACAAGATTTATTGGAATTGATACAAGCGATCGCCACTGATAACCCTGAAAATGTGATTACTCAATGTCGTAAACTGCTCGATCGAGGTAGAGAACCTTTAATAGTATTACAAAATTTAGCTAACTTTTACCTTAGCCTTTTAATTAGTAAAACAGCACCCCATAGAAACGACTTGGTAGCCATTACCGCCGATACTTGGTCAAAATTGAAAGAAGAAGGAACAAAATGGCAATTAAGCACTATTTTACAGGGGCAAAAAAAACTTAAAGATAGCGAAGTACAAATTAGAAACACGACTCAACCGAGACTCTGGTTAGAGATTACCTTACTAAATCTTTTACCCTCCGCTAATATTGCTACCGTCACTGTGGAAGCCATCAAAACAAATCTTTCTATTAACTCATCGGGAGCATCCCTTCAAGTTGTCAAAACTCCTTCCGAAAAAACATCTTCAGAAACAAAAATTATTGAAGATAATAGCTCTAAAGAAAACATCGAAAAAATTGATTTAACTTCCTTTGGTGATGTGATGGAAAAAGTTGTTCAAGCAATTAGCAAAATCACTACAAAATCTTTTGTTAGACAAAACTGTAAGATAACAAGTATTGAAGGACAAATGGTCAAAATAGCCGTTGGTAGTAAATTTTTATTAGATGTAGGTAATCGACAAAAAAAAGATATTGAAGAAGGATTTAATAAGGTATTTGGAAAAACTATGTCTATTGTTTTATTTGAAAATAAAGAAATAAAATCAGAAAAAATTGAATCAAAAAATGATGATGAAATAGAAACATCTACCTCTGTTAAATCTGTTAATGTAAACTCTAATTCTATTCCAAAACTTAATAATCCTTCCCCTTCAAAACCAGCAGAAATAGTTGTCTCTAATTTAGGAAACACCAACCAAAATACACTAAATGCAGCGACAAATTTAGCTAAAAGTGTCAATGGTGAAATTGTTTTAATTGAGCCTAAATCAACAGAAATAAAACCTGAGATAAAATTAGTTAATCGTCCAGAAATAAATAGTTTTGACGATGATGATATTCCATTTTAAAAGAAATCTTTTGAAAGAAAATTTAAAGTTTAGAATGTTTAATATTACTAACATTGAAATAAATTTCAAGAAAGTCATAGCAAAAGTTACTACAGTGGCTAAATAATTGATCAATTAAACTAATTATTAATTTTTTATTTTCCATTTTCCATTAAAATAAACTAGCATTTTATCTTTTGGGAGAAATTCCCCTACAGTAATTCATGATTAAAAAAATAGTCAAAGTTTTAAAATATCTTGGAGTTTCGTTAATCTGTTTTGGGTTAATTGTTGCGTGTAATAGTAATTCAGGAGAACAAATTACTCCTACTACCACAGATAATAATGGTAGGATTACGATCGGGACTACCTTAAAAGCCAGAACATTAGATCCAGCAGACAGTTACGAATTAGCAGGTTTAAACCTTATTTATAATTTGGGTGAAAGTCTTTATACTTATCAATTAGGGACAACGGAATTAATTCCTTTATTAGCTACAGAAATGCCCAAAATTAGCGATGATGGGTTAACCTATACTATCCCTTTAAGAAAGGGAGTCAAGTTTCATGATGGTGGGCAATTCAACGCCGAAGCCATGAAATTTTCTTTAGATAGATTTATGAAAAATGAAGGAAAACCATCTTTTTTACTTAAAGATACCATAAAAGATGTCACTGTTACGGGAGACTATGAATTAACTATTACTCTACAAAAACCTTTTGCCGCCTTTCCTGCTTTACTTGCTTTTCCGGGGGCTTGTGCTGTATCTGTTCAAGGCTATACTATTGGAGAAGGACAATTTAAGCCTAATGAATTTATTGGTACAGGACGCTACAAATTAACTGCTTTTAATAGTGATTCCGTGACTTTAGAGGTATTTTCTGACTATTGGGGTGAAAAACCTGTTAATAACGGTATCGATTTACAGATTTATGCAGGTAATTCTGCCAATCTTTACAATAGTTTTTTAACGGGGGCGATAAAAGTAGCCTATCAAACTTTTGCACCAGAACAAATTACAACATTAGTACAAGAAGCTACGGCAGGAAAATTCCAAATGGTTCAGGGTTCTGGTACTGTGGTAAGTTATATGGTGTTGAATCGTAATCAAAAACCATTAGATCAAGTTGAAGTACGACAAGCGATCGCCCTTTTACTCGATCGAAATCTGATGATTGAAAGAGTATTACAAGGACAATCTGATCCTCTTTATAGTTTAATACCTAATGTATTTGACGTATCTCAACCAGTTTTTCAAACCACTTCTCCAGAAGAAAATATTATCCAAGCCAAAGAATTATTAACTAAAGCAGGGTTTTCTGCGACTAATCCGGCGGTGGTTGAAGTTTGGTATCCTTCTGCTTCCAAAACCCGTAGCGGTGTGGCATCTACCTTAAAAGCGATCGCCGATCAACAATTAGAGGGTATAATACAATTTATTCCCAATGCAGTAGAAAGTGCGACAGCTTTTAGTAATTTAGGTAAAGGTATTTATGGTACTTTCTTGGGTGACTGGTATCCCGATTTTCTTGACGCTGATAACTATATTCAACCATTTTTACAATGTACTAAAGGTAGCGAAACGGAAGGATGTGTTGAAGGTGCGGCACAAACTCAAGGTTCATTTTTTTACAATACTAAAGTAAATGAATTAATCGATACACAACGACAAGAAACCAATCCCGAAGCCCGTAAAACTGCTTTTGGTGAAATTCAAACCATCATGAAAGAAGAAGTACCTTATATTCCCTTATGGCAAAATAAAGACTATGCTTTTGCTCAAAATGGCATTACGGGGGTAACAATTAATCCTAGTCAAAATTTCCCCTTTTGGACTATTAAGTAAAAGGAAGGAGACATTTAAGTTTACAAATGAAGCGAGAAGACAGGAAGACAATTTAATTTATTTATTTCATTTCTGATTAGGGTTTGCCGAATAAATCAGAAAGATGGAGAAACTATCCTTTATAAATAAACTATAAGCCTTGTCAATTTATTTTATTGCAAGGCGTTTTAAGGTATTAAAATTTTCAGGTACAAAAGTTAATCAATAATCCATCGTGTAATAAATTACCATGGGCTACTAATTAAAGTAAATCCCGCCCAATAAAAGGGATGAGATAAATTAACTTTACCTTTAACAGCAAGACTTTCCGGTAAGTTAATATTTCCATGAGGAGTAATTAAACGATTATCTTCAAAATATATTTCTCCTTGTAACAATAAATTTTGAGCTTGACGTAAAGCCTCTGCTTTTGTCAGATTTGTCTGGGATTGATTAATTAACTGCTCATAAAATTCAGTAATTAGTGCAAAAGTACCTAAATCACTAACACTCCATAAAGTACCCAAAGCGGAATTAACTCCTGATTGTAAAGCAATTCCCGTAAAACCTAATTGAGAATCTCGATCGCCTAAGGCTGTATTACAAGCACTTAATACTAATAAATCGGGAGGATTTTGCCAAGGCATATTGGACATTTGATCTAATGTTAATTTATCATCCCACAATTGAATATAAGAATCAGTGACATCTCCCGGATTAAAATTGGCATGGGTTGCCAAATGTACAATCTGAAAAGAATTAGTTTTTAATTGCTGTTGCATATTGGGCAAAGTGAAATTCTCATTGAGTAAAATTTCTGTGGGAGATGTTATACTCGATCGTTGTAATCGGTTATCAATATTTTCTATTTCTAATGTCACCGCAGGAAGAGGATCATTGTTAAGAAATTTAGATGCACCCATAGCCAAAACTGTAGCATTTTTCATGGGTTCATATTTTGCATTGATTAAATTAAAAGCAGGAATACGACTGATATTATATTTTTCAACTAAGAATTTTTCTCCATCATATAATGCACTTAATGGTAACAGTCTGACTCCATTTCCCATACAAAATAAAATATTATCGATATTTTCTGCCTCTAAAAATTCTTTTTGATAAGGCTCAATAATCCATTTATATAATTGTTTAGATTGTGCTAAATCCATGGGACTATTAACACTTTCAATTTCTCGATAAAAATCTTCTACAACTTTTGTAATTTTGTTTAAAGGAGCATCTTCAATATCTTTAACAATAATTTCACCTTTTTTACTCAAATATACTAGGTGTAAATATTTTTCTTCTGGCATTACCCAAACAACAGCAGAATTAGTCCCTGTTTTTTCATCCATCTCGGCCAAAATTGCAGCCATTTCCAAAGAACTTTGTTCACTATCTGCTATATTTTTATTAAAAAAAGTTTCATATTCTTTCTCTAATCTTTGCTCCATTTTCAACATTTTTCCATTCAAAATAGCCTGTTTAGGATCTTCAGGAATTTGTTGAGCATTGACAAAATAAGAGTTTAAAACAATAGTTAATGAGAGGAGAGTTAATCCTATAAAAATAAATACTTTTCTGAATAAATAATTTACTTTTTTTAAATTTATTATCCGATTATATAAGAATCTAAGGCTTTTCATATCATTTCTCATGGACTTCGATCGTTATTAATTATTCACTGATTCTAAAACAAATTTCAGGAATTAGGGATTAAAATACACAGAAATTAACTCGATCCATTGAAGACCCAAAAGTCCGTTTTAGGAAAAAATACGACTAAATTCCCAAGATTTATGAATAACCGCATGTCTTGTATCTATGAAAAAATTGTTACAAAAAGAGCTTAACAAAATTAAACAAAAAAATTAAAACTATTTTTTGATTATTAAAAAAACAATTTTTATACTAATGTGTCAAATGTCTGAGGGGGCGACAAAGTATTCATAAGGCAGATTGGATAAGGGAAATAGCTCTCATACCTTGACGATAATAAGAGTGTTTTTGAGGAAATAAAGAGGTTAATTCTTCTAATTGTTCTTGGAAAAAGTAGATTTCACTTAGCCATTTTATCGCATTTAAACCAATAGAAAAATTACTATTTCTTTTATATCTTCTCCCTTTTTCTGTCGGACGAACTATATAGCGTTTCTTACAATGATGAGGTACAATTTTGAGATTAGAACTTACGCATTGACAAATAACTCAAAAAGTGTATAGCTTATTTTTAGTATTTTAAAATACACTTTATCAATGTCATCCTTGGATTTCTGTCAGCAATATTGACAAAACTCTTCTTTTACCAAGAAAATAGTTCTTCATTTTGGCACTGAATATTTAGAGATGAAAATTAAATCAAAAGCAACAAATTCTAATTGTAATTTAGCTATTTATATTCTTTTTTTACTTTCAGAACCTAAATATGTCAGTTGCGTAAGATTATCTAATATTTTGAATAATTTATCTCATGATTCTGTCAATCGATTTTTAATTACACAACAATATGAACCTCAAGATTTATTTGACCAAGTAAAAGAATTTATTATTTTAAAAGGAGGAACATTAAGTGTTGATGATATGGTAATTGATAAACCATACAGTAATCATCTAAAATCAGAATTAATTGATTACTATTGGTCTGGAAAACATCATAAAACCGTAAAAGGAATTAATTTAATTACTTTATATTATACAGATGTAAATGACATTTCAGTACCGATAAATTATCGAATTATTAATAAGCAAGAAGGAAAAACAAAACACGAATATTTTTTAGAAATGTTAGGGGAAATAAAGCAATGGGGGTTATTTCCAAACATCATAACAGGAGACAGTTGGTATGGTAAGAAAGAAACCTTAAAGTTCTTTAAAGACAAAGAACAGAGCTTTTTATTTGCCATCCAATCTAATCGTCAAGTTTCCCAGAAAAATAAAAAATTTGTCAGGGTAAAAGACTTAGAAATTCCTGAAGAAGGTTTATTAGTTTATTTAAAAGAATTTGGCATAGTTAAAGTATTTAAAAAGATGTTCAAAAACGAATATCGTTATTATGCTATATGGTTATCAAATTCTGAGGAATTAAATGAAATAAATAGGGAAACTTTTAACTCAATTCATGACAAACATTGGGGAATATAACAATATCATAGAGCCTTAAAACAACTATGCAATATTGAAAGATTTCAAGTTAGGAAAACCGAGGGAATCAAAACCCATATATTTAGTTCAATTGTCGGTTTTATCCAATTAGAATTAGCAGGATTTAATTCAGAAATAATAAATTGGTATGACCTGAAAAGAAATATGTTTAATGAAATAATTCGTTCTTTTATTATGAATCATTTACCTGCATAATTTATTAAAAAATTACTTGGTTTCTAATCAGATTAAAATTAGATGAACATATTTTTCCTTTTTTGTCAATGCGTAAGTCCTAACCACTAATAATTAAAATTGATTGATGTTGAGAATTTTATCATTAACCGCCCTTCAGGAGATAAGGCTAAAAGCATAAATCTGCAGGCATCGATTATTGTAGATTTAATTATTGTTTCCTTAAATGGATCATTATTTTTATGGATAACTCTAACTCAAAATCATTTCCAAAATAAAAAAGTTTTTTGAACAACCTCTAATTGTTCATTGTCCATTGTTGAGGTACATTAGATAAAGAAAGTCATCGAAATTAAAGATTAAGGACTGAAAGGGTGGAAAAAGGTACTTTAGTTGAATTTAGAGTTAATAACGATCGTCGTTTAGCTGTAGTAGATAAACCAGAAGGAAAAAAAGATTGGATAGCCATAGATGAAAGAGGAAATCCCCACAAAATTCGTCCCCAGAGAGTAGATTATCAAATCAAAGGAGAATCTTTCAAATATACCGAAATCACCAAATTTAAGGCAGAAATAGAACCTTATTTAGACGAATCCAACTTAGAAATAGCATGGGAGTTATTGGTGGAAGACTCAACCCCTGTTACACCTTTAGAATTAGCGTCTCTAATTTTTTCCGAAGAAACTCCGGCGGTATGCTATGCCGCCCATATTCTTCTATCCGATGATAAAATTTATTTTAAGAGAAAGGGTGATGTTTATGAACCTCGATCGAGCGCTCAAGTAGAAGAAATTAAGCATCAAATCGAAATAGAAACCCAAAAGAAACAAGAAAAAGAAGGATTTATCACTAAACTTCAAAAAGCATTAGAAGGGGAAACCGTTAGATGGCAAGAAAGCGATTCGGTGAAACTCAACTTTTTAGAAAAATATGCTTTACAACCTGATAACCCTCCCAAACAAGCACAAGAAATTTTAGAATCCCTCGGTCGACAAAAAAGTGGTGATTCTGCGGTACAGTTGCTGATAGACTTAAAACTATGGGATAAACATGAAAATATATTCTTACGTCGTAGTTCTTACCCTAATTATTTTCCTCTGCAAGTATCTGAAGCTGCTCATTCTATCCTTGAGCAAATTTCCGCCGGTACGATCGAAGATACAAATCATCGACTTGATTTAACTCATCATAAAGTATATACGATCGATGATGAAACCACCGAAGAAATAGACGACGGTTTAAGCGTAGAAACCTTAGAAGATGGCACATTACGCTATTGGGTACATATAGCAGATCCCACCCGTTTAATCAAACCCGGAGATATTTTAGATCGAGAAGCTCGAAAACGTAGTACCAGTTTATACCTTCCCACTGGGATGATTCCCATGTTTCCTCAAGAACTAGCCACAGGCCCTATGAGTTTAGTTCAAGGTCAAATTTGCCCTGCATTGAGTTTTGGGGTTACTCTTGACGATAATGGTGGAGTTATAGACTATGAAATTCACTCTACCCTAATCAAACCAACTTATCGTTTGACTTATCATGATGTTGATGAAATGTTACATTTGAATATTCAGGCGGAACAACAAGTAAAACAGTTGGCAGAAGCGGCCAAAAAACGATCGCAGTGGCGCAAAGATAATGGATCTGTGATGATTTCTATGCCTGAAGCTATCATCAAAGTAAAGGACAATGAAGAAGTTACGATCGAATTATTAGATCCTTCTTTTTCTCGTTCTCTTGTGGCTGAGATGATGATATTAACAGGGGAAGTAGCAGGAAAGTATTGTCAAGAACATAATATCCCCGTAGCTTTTAGGAGTCAACCGCAACCAGAATTACCCCCAGAAGAAGAATTAATACTTTTACCCCCTGGCCCTGTAAGATCTTGTGCTTTAAGGCGTTGTATGCCTAAAAGTGAAACAGGATTATCCGCCGCCCGTCATGCCAGTTTAGGGTTAGAAGCTTATACTCAAGTAACCTCACCCATTCGTCGTTATACGGATTTACTAGCCCATTTTCAAATTAAAGCCCATTTACGAGGAGATGAATTACCTTTCCATAGGGATAAGATGCAGGAAATGATATTCGAGGTAATGGCTACATCTTCTGAAGCTGTGTTGGTAGAAAGACAAACGAATCGTTATTGGAGTTTACAATATTTACAAAAACATAGCGGCGAAATTTGGCATGGTTTGGTATTGCGTTGGTTACGGGAAGACGAGAATTTAGCCTTGATTTTATTAGAAGATTTAGGATTAGAATTTGCCCATCGTTTTGATCGTGTTCCAAAAATAGGAGAGCAACTGAGGTTACAAGTACATTTTTGTGATCCTCAACGAGACGAAATTCGCTTTAAAGAAGCAGTAAGTAGTTAATAGTACTTAAATATTAATAAAGAGACGAAAATCGATCGATCTTTAGGTTTTTTAACTCAACTCACATCGAAATAAATTTCAATGCTAATAGCAAAAGTCAGCTAAAGCGACTGAAAAAAGAGAATTAAACCAAAACTTATGATAATTCACTTAGAATTATATGGATCTTACCTTCAAATAAATCGTAATAGAATTAAATTATGAAAATTAAATTACATAAAATTTCCCAATGGTTAGCATTTAGTCTTGTTACTATTTTTCTTATTATTAGCAGTCATCAAGGGGTTTTAGCGGATGTAACTCGTAGTTATAAAGATTTACAATATCCTCCTCTGCCAGAAATTAAACTCCCTGAATACCAGAGGTATCAATTAAAAAATGGTATGGTGGTTTATCTTATGGAAGATCATCAATTACCCTTAATTAGTGGTAGTGCGATCGTGCGTACTGGTTCAAGATTTGAGCCATCTAATCAAGTTGGTTTAGCTGAATTAACGGGAAGTTTGATGCGATTGGGAGGTACTAAAAATCATCCTCCAGATCAATTAAATACTATTCTCGAACAAAAAGCGGCATCGATCGAAACTTCTATCGGAGATACTTCTGGCAGTGCTAGTTTTTCTTCTCTTAGTTATGATTTTGATATGGTTTTTCCTCTTTTTGCGGAAGTCTTACAATCTCCAGCTTTCGATAATCAACAATTTGAACTACAAAAAACCGGAGCTAGAGGTGCGATCGCCAGAAGAAATGATAATCCCAGAGATATTGCTAGACGAGAATTTGATAAACTAATTTATGGTGAAAGTAGTCCTTATGCTCGTACTGTAGAATATGAAACTCTCAATAATATTAGTCGGGAAGATTTAATTAATTTTTATAGTAAATATGTTCGTCCTGAAAACATTATTTTAGGAATAGTAGGAGATTTTGAACCCGAAGAAATGAAAGTAACCATCGAAAAAACTTTCGATAACTGGGTTGTTTCGACTTCATCACCTAATCTCGAAACCACTTCTCCTCAACAAAAAAATACTAATGGTATATTTATTGCAGATCAACCACAACTAACTCAAAGTAATATTTTATTAGGGCATTTAGGAGGTAAATTAAAGGATGCAAACTATCCTACTCTTAGTGTTATTAATGGGGTTTTAAATGGTTTTGGAGGAAGACTTTATAATGAAATCAGATCTCGTCAAGGATTAGCTTACTCTGTGTATGGTATTTGGAGTGCTAATTATGATTTTCCCGGTGTCTTTATTGCCGGTGGGCAAACTAAAACGGAAACGACAGGACAGTTTATCAAATCTATGATCTCAGAAATTGATCGTTTGCGCAGAGAATCGATTACTGAAGATGAGTTAAACTACGCTAAAGATTCTATCCTTAACTCCTTTGTTTTTCAATTTCAAAATCCTACTCAAACTTTATCTCGATTGATGACTTATGAGTATTATGGTTATCCTGCCGATTTTATTTTTGACTATCAAAAAGCTATAAAAAATACAACTGTTAGTAATGTTTTAACCACTGCTCAGGAATATTTAACGCCTGATAAAATTGTTACTTTAATTGTGGGAAATCAAGATAATATTAAAAGTCAATTGACTAACTTAAATCAACCTATTAAAACTGTAGATATTTCGATCGATAAACAGAGCAATTCTAAATTGTAACTTACAGCAGTTTTCATTTCTTTAAACAAAACTTTCCATTCTCCTTTGCAACTTTGCACTCCTCCCTAATTAGGGGGGATAAAGGGGGTTGCGAGAGATAAAAAATGTAGTTTATTCATTGGAAAAACACTGTAATTAAAAATTTTATAAACTGAGATAATGTAATTATGGAAACAAGACAACTAGGAAACTCAAATCTTTATATCACACCCATAATAATGGGTACATGGCAAGCGGGAAAAAGAATGTGGGTAGGTATTGAGGATAGTGATAGTATTAAGGCGATTCGAGAGGCTTTTGAATCTGGGATCACTACGATCGACACCGCCGAAGTATATGGAGAAGGACATTCAGAAAGAATTGTTGGACAAGCCTTAAAAGATGTTAGAGATCAAGTTATCTACGCTACCAAAGTTTTTGCTAATCATCTAAAATATGATCAAGTCCTTACTGCCTGTCATCATTCTTTAAAAAATCTTCAAACGGATTATATTGATTTATACCAAATTCATTGGCCTTCAGGAAGTTGGAATAGTGAGATTGTACCCATTGAAGAAACCATGAAGGCGTTAAACGATTTGAAACAAGAAGGAAAAATTAGAGCAATAGGAGTTTCTAACTTTTCCCGTGAACAATTGGCAGAAGCATTGCAGTATGGAAATATCGAGAGTATTCAACCCCCTTATTCTTTATTGTGGCGTGGAGTAGAAAAAGAAATCCAACCTTATTGTGTAAAGCATAATATTTCAATTATAGCTTATTCTTCCCTTGCTCAAGGCATTTTAACGGGAAAATTTGGCACTAAACCTAGTTTCGCTGAAGGTGATCATCGTAAAGATCATCGTTTATTTCAATCTCCCCATTGGGAAAGAGTACAAACAGCTTTAAGTCAATTAGAACCTATCGCAAATAAATATAATTGTACATTAGGTCAGTTATCGATCGCATGGTTAATTCGACAACCAAAAACTAATGCAATTATAGGGGCTAGAAACTCACAACAAGTTAAACAAAATAGTCAAGCGATGGAAGTTAATTTAACACAGGAAGATGTAATGAAAATTAGTGACATCAGTTATGAAGTTACAAAACATTTAGACAACAACCCTGTTATGTGGAATTTTGAATAATATTAAATTCCAACTTTATATTTATGTTGTTACTGTTTTATGAGAAAACTCAAGTAAGAAGTGATTTTAGACTAATTATTATAGCAATAAACGGGTTAGTTAATTCAGCAACGCCGAGATTTCTAATATTAGGATTATCAATTAAACTATACTAAATAATAACTGTCTTAGATTAATTAAATTATCTCCATAAAAAGTTAATTTTAGATATGCCTAAAATACGTTTAATAATTACAAAACAAGGTTATACAAACAGATGAATATCGATTTATTAATAGAAGAAGCAGAAAAAAAACTTATACCAACTTTCACTCAAATCGATCGACAAGTTAAACAACATTTGCAAAAAATTCTTACAGCTTTTCAAGATCATCGAGTAGGAGTTCATCATTTTTCTAGTGTTAGTGGTTATGGTCATGATGACTTAGGTAGAGAAGTTTTAGACAAGATTTTCGCTCAAATTTTTAATGCCGAAAGTGCGGCGGTTAGAGTTCAATTTGTTTCGGGAACTCATGCGATCGCTGCCTGTCTATATGGAGTATTACGCCCTGGAGATGAAATGTTAGCAGTGGCAGGACATCCTTACGATACCTTAGAAGAAGTGATTGGAGTACGAAGCGAGGGACAAGGTTCACTACAAGAATTTGGAATTAGTTATCGAGAGTTAGATTTAACTTCAGAAGGGTGCATTGATTGGGATGGTTTAGATAGGGCGATTAAACCTGAAACAAAATTAGTTTTAATTCAACGATCGTGCGGTTATTCGTGGCGACAGAGCCTGAGCGTGGCAGATATTCAGCGAATTGTCAAGGTTGTTAAACAACAAAATCCTGACACCGTGTGTTTTGTTGATAACTGCTATGGAGAATTTATCGAAAATCTTGAACCAACAGCTGTAGGAGTTGATTTAATGGCAGGATCATTAATTAAAAATCCGGGGGGTACAATTGTTACCGCAGGAGGTTATGTGGCAGGAAGAGAAGACTTAGTGGAAAAAGCCTGTTGTCGTCTTACCGCCCCCGGTATCGGTAGCAGTGGAGGGGCAACTTTTGATCAAAATCGTCTCCTGTTTCAAGGTTTATTTTTAGCACCTCAGATGGTAGCAGAAGCAGTGAAAGGTAGTCATATCATCGCTTTGGTATTTTCTGAGTTAGGTTATGAAGTCAATCCCTTACCTTTTGTACCTCGTCGAGACATTATCCAAGGAATAAAACTCGGTAATCCTAAAAAATTGGTAGCCTTTTGTCGATCGATTCAACGTAACTCTCCTGTAGGATCATATCTTGATCCTGTACCTGCACCTATGCCGGGATATGAGAGTAATTTAGTTATGGCTGGGGGGACTTTTATTGACGGTAGTACATCTGAATTTTCTGCCGATGGACCTTTACGAGAACCCTATATTGTATTTTGTCAGGGAGGTACTCATTGGACACATACTTCGATCGCTATTTCTGAAGCCATTAAGGCAATTATAAACCTAAGTGAATCATAAAATTTTTGATAAAGGTGATTGTGGGTACTGAATTGCCTCACAAATTTTAATTTTTAAAGTCTATTCTCGATCGCATTTGCCCAAGTATCAGTAATCGTTTTAACATCTAAATTGATGAGATTATTAATACTTAAAACTTGAGATTTTACTTCCCCTATTTGTTGCCAATTATTGTCTAACTTTTGTGTTAATAAACTTTCCCATTGGGCTTTATTTTCTGGAGAAATTGACACTATAATTAAACTAGCTAACTCACCGAATAAAACATTATCAAGACGGGCATTAATTTCAGGTAAATTCACTTCACAACCTAACTTGCCACTGATACAAGATTCTGCTAAAGCAACAGCAATTCCTCCTTCGGTAACATCATGGGCAGATTTAACGAAACCTTGACGAATGCCATCACGACAAGCCTCTTGCACTTGTTTTTCTAACTCATAATCTAACTCAGGAGGTTTTCCGGCAACAGTATTATGAATTGTCGCTAAATATTCAGATGCTCCTAATTTAGGATTAAATTTACCCAATAGATAAATCAAATCTTCTTCTTTTTGCCAACCCTGCCCACAAATTTTGTTGATGTCGGCAATTAAACCTACCATGCCAATAACAGGAGTCGGGTAAATGGGTTGAGGATTGCCTTCACTATCGATCGTCTCGTTATACAATGATACATTACCCCCCGTAACAGGGGTTTTAAACTCTTTACACGCCTCAGAAATTCCTTGACAGGCATGATATAACTGCCAGTAACCGATCGGTTTTTCAGGACTTCCAAAGTTAAGATTATCAGTAATGGCAATAGGTTCAGCACCAACACAACTCAAATTACGGGCGGCTTCAGCAACGGCTAATTTTGCTCCCAAATTTGGCTCTAAATAGACATAACGAGGGTTACAATCCGTTGTAGCGCCAATACCTGTTTTGGCTAACTCTGGTTTCCCGTTAACAGGGCGCACTCGAATAATGGCGGCGTCTGCTCCGCCCGGAAGCATGACAGTATTATTTTGCACTTGGTGATCATATTGTCGATAAATCCATCGTTTTGAGGCAATTGTAGGAGTATCTAATAAAGTTAACAAAATTTGCTCCCAATTTTGCCCATTTACACCATTTTTCTCGATATTTGGTAAATCTTGTTCTGTCCATGCCCATGCTTTAACTGCATATTCTGGAGGATTTGTCAAGACTTCGTGGTGATAAATTGGCGTATTATCTGCTAAAGCTGTTGATGGAACTTCCGCCGCAACTTTTCCTTGATGTAAAATTCTGACAATAGCCTCATCTATGACAGTACCAGCTACTACTGCATGAAGTCCCCACCGTTCAAATATATCGATTAATTCTTGTTCCCTTCCTTTTGCTGCTACAAAGAGCATTCTTTCTTGAGATTCTGACAAGAGATACTCATAGGGTATCATACCTTTTTCACGAGCGGGTATTTTATCTAAGTCTAACTCTATTCCAACGCCACCTTTTGCCGCCATCTCTGAGGTTGAGCAAGTAATACCTGCCGCTCCCATGTCTTGTGCCGCTACTACTGCACCTGTTTTAAAGGCTTCCAAACAGGCTTCTATCAAGGATTTTTCGAGGAAAGGATCACCTACTTGTACTGCAGGACGATCATCCATAGATTCATCCGTCAATTCAGCACTAGCAAAACTAGCTCCTCCCATACCGTCTCTACCTGTCGTCGATCCTACATACAGTACAGGATTACCAATTCCTGAAGCTCCTGATTTTACTATATCATCAGTTTCCATAAGTCCGATCGCCATTGCATTAACGAGGGGATTGCCACTGTAAGCGGAGTTGAAATAAACTTCACCGCCAACAGTGGGTACGCCGACGCAATTACCATAATGTGATATACCTTCTACAACTCCTTTAAATATTCTCTTGGTATGAGGATTATCTAAATTTCCGAAGCGCAATGAGTTTAAAATAGCGATGGGGCGTGCTCCCATAGTGAATATATCTCTTAAAATGCCTCCTACGCCTGTGGCCGCACCTTGAAAGGGTTCGATCGCGCTAGGATGATTATGGGATTCTATTTTAAAAGCTACCCTTAAACCGTTACCAAAATCCACAACTCCTGCATTTTCTCCTGGCCCGACTAATATTCGATCGCCGACAGTGGGAAACTCTGACAGTAAAGGTTTTGAGTTTTTATAACAACAATGTTCTGACCACATTACCCCAAACATACCTAACTCGGCTTTATTGGGATGTCTGCCTAATCTTTTAACGATGTCTTCATATTCAGCAGGTTTAATGCCTTCGGAGGCGATTTCTTGAGGAGTAAAGGGTGCGGACATATTTTCTCTACATTAATTAACTAATAACAATATATCAGTACAATCGGCAATGAGCAAGTAAAGTGTAAGGTTACTGACATAACAAAATTTTTGATAGCACAGAAGAATGATTATTTTTTATAGACTTAAAATAGATGAAAGTAATGAGAATGTGATATGATTATAATTATGAATCGTCTCATGATTAAATTCAATTTTGATAAAATTGTAAATAGACATAGTACAAAAATTAATGAATCATTTTGGTCAAGAATTTTCACTATTATTAAGGGCGTGTTATCCTCTTATTTATATCCCCACCCAAGAAGAAGAAAGAGTTGAGAAAGCGATCGCACAAATAGGGAAAAATGTGAATAATCGTAATATCTATACATGGGATTTTGTCGAAGGTTATCAGGATAATCCTAATAATGCTAACTTAGGACGGCGTAATCCTTTACAAGCCCTAGAATTTATCGAAAAATTACCAAGTAACACCCCAGGAATTTTCATTTTAAGGGATTTTCAGCGATTTTTAGAAGATATATCTATTTCTCGTAAATTGCGTAATTTAGCTCGAACCTTGAAAGCACAACCGAAAAATATTATTATCGTTGCCCCCGAAATTAATCTTCCCACAGAGTTAAAAGAAGTATTTACTATTGTCGAGTTTGCTTTACCTCAAGCTGAGGAAATTAAAACAGAAATTCAACGACTATCCGCCTCTACAGGACAGTTTCTCACAGATCAATTTTTGGCTGAATTAGTTAGATCCGCTCAAGGATTATCCCTAGAACGCATTAGAAGGGTTTTAACAAGAGCGATCGCTCAAAATGGAAAATTAGAAGGAGAAGACGTAGAACTGATATTAGAAGAAAAAAAACAGTCCATAAGACAAACACAAATCCTTGACTACTACCCTGCTAAAGAACAAATTTCTGACATTGGCGGTTTAGATAATCTCAAGGAGTGGTTATTAAGACGGGGTGGGGCTTTCAGTGAATCAGCAAGAGCTTACGGGCTACCTTATCCTAGAGGATTACTATTAGTTGGTATTCAAGGTACAGGAAAATCTTTGACGGCAAAAGCGATCGCACACCATTGGCACTTACCATTACTACGATTAGACGTGGGACGATTATTTGGAGGATTAGTCGGAGAATCAGAATCCCGAACCCGTCAAATGATTACCTTAGCAGAGGCTTTATCTCCTTGTATTTTGTGGATTGATGAGATAGATAAAAGTTTTACTGGTGTTGATGGCAAAGGAGATTCTGGTACAGCAAGTAGAGTATTTGGCACATTTATTACATGGTTAGCCGAAAAAGAAAGTCCAGTTTTTGTGGTAGCCACTGCGAATAATATTCAAAATTTACCGGCAGAAATGTTGAGAAAAGGAAGATTTGATGAAATCTTTTTTGTGGGATTGCCCAGTCAAGACGAAAGAGAATCAATTTTTAATGTTCATTTAACAAGATTACGTCCCCATAATTTAAGTAGCTATGACACTAAACGATTAGCTTATGAAACCCCCGAATTTTCTGGAGCGGAAATTGAGCAAACAATCATTGAAGCTATGCACTTAGGTTTTAGTCAAAATAGAGACTTTACCACCGAAGATATATTAAGTGCGGCTAGTCAAATTATACCCTTAGCTCGTACTGCGAAAGAGCAAATTGAGTTTTTACAAAATTGGGCAACATCAGGAAAAGCTCGTTTAGCCTCTCGTAATCAATTAAGGTTAACATAATCTTTTATATGTTATAGCCTAGACTTCATAGACACAAAACACCAAATAATAACGAAAAAAGAGATTATCATGAACAATCAAGAAAAACAAAAATCGACTTATTATAATACCAATTCTACAATATACATCTGGTAAAAAATATTTATATAGGTTCGTAGTGAGGGCAAAAGCCCTTCTTTTTAATCCTCGATCGAACTTAATAAACCACATTAAGATTTACGAAACATACTTTACTTTACAAATTTTATACAATTCGGGATTAATTTAGTACAGTGATGAAGAAAATATGATAGTATAATAATCACTTCCTTAGTTTTGTTTTCCTTGAAAAACACATAGATTATAAAAAATAGGTTAAATTTGTTATTTTATCTCTTGTACACTGTTTTATTGTATCAATTATAGTCGATGTCTATGGATAAAATTTAGTTAAATCTATATTATGAGGAAACCAATTATCATCTAATAACTGAACTAAAGTATAAGGGCATTGATTAGGGAAAATCTTTTTATTTAAACCTGTTTTAATCAATACATATTTAACAGATTTTTTGTAAATGTTCTCTCTTTCCTTCTCAAGATGTTTCCGTAAATTATTAGTCATATCCGTTTCTAATTCATCTCGAAAATTAGTAATTTCTGCCGCCCAATGACGATGATTAATTTTTTCTGAATCCCAATATTCAATTAATAGTAAATGAATAATAATTTGTTTTAAGTAACTTTCCCCACTCCGTTTAATATCCCTAACCAAATTTTCTAATACCTCTTTCAAACTATCTAAATCTAAATCAGTTATATTTTTTCGTTTTATTTGCTCTAAAGTAACTTCATACCATGCCAAATAATCTTCATTATATAAGTCTTTTAAATTTACTTTCTTTAAAGATTGCATAAAATTTTTTCTCGCCTCATAACTCTTATTTGCTATATTTATTTCAGTTCGATCGAAATCTTAAATCTCTATGGTTGTGGCAAAGTTCAAAAAATTGTTCATCACTTAGTTGCAACTTTAATTCTAAAGGTACTGATAAATAAACCATAATTTTTCTTAACAATCACTATAGTTATAATTGATCATCCTAACACAAAGGCTAAAAAGCACTCCCTAAGTTAATACAGAGTGCTATAACGAAAATGTCAGCCCCATATAGTTATGATTTGAGAAAAAAAGCTGTTAATGCCGTTGAATGAGGCACAAAAAAAAGTCATGTTTGCTAAACTTTAAATCTTAGTCGTAATACTCTTGATCTTTGGCTAAAAAGGGAAAAAACGCTTTATTCTGGTAGATAAATTTTGATTACTATTTGAAGTTTTAGTAGTAGTCATATCAATTGTACAAACAGAGGGCTCTAAAAAACGATTATCAAAAGTGAAAAAGATCAATTGTCAATAATTCATGATTATTTTTGTGGGGAAGTAACGATATTAGAGTTAAGATTAAGAAAAGGTAAATAAATGTTGTTGCATGATATTTTCAATCGATCGCAATACTCAAAGTCAACCATCTTGTCGTTATGATCTTAACGTAATTTCTTTTTCTAATGGATTAACTTTGGTTCATCAGGAAATCCCCTCTAGTTCCGTTGTTGTTGCAGATGTATGGATAAATGCTGGTGTCACTACTGAGCCAGAATCTTGGTCTGGTATTTCTCATTTCTTAGAACATATGATCTTTAAGGGAACGAAGAATATCTTACCCGGTGATTTCGACTATATTGTGGAAAGTACAGGAGGATGTGCTAATGCCGCTACAAGTTATGATTATACCCACTTTTTTCTGACTACAGCTTCTCAATATTTGCCCGATACCTTACCCTATTTAGCAGAAATTATATTACAAGCAGAAATTCCTGATGAAGAATTTTATATTGAACGGGATGTAGTATTAGAAGAACTTCGATCGAGCTATGATGATTATGACTGGATTATTTTGCAAACCATCGCTAACACTATTTATCAAAATCATCCTTATCGACGATCGGTATTAGGAGAAGAACCTCTATTGTTACAAAATACCCCTAACCAAATGCGGTGTTATCACAAAACCTATTATCAACCTGAAAATATGACGGTAGTCTTGGTTGGCAACATTGATAAAGATAGTTCTATCTCTCTTGTGGAAAACTGTTTCCAAGATTTTGCGGTACGATCAGAATGTCCTAATATTTATTTTGACAGTGAACCTCCTATCATTGATATTCGTCGTAAGGAATTATTTTTGCCCAGATTAGAACAGTCTAGGCTAATTATGGGATGGATGGGGCCAGGTATTGAAAATTTAGAAGGTGCGATCGCGCTTGATATGTTATCCTTGATTTTGAGTGGTGGTAGAACTTCAAGGCTAGTTAGAAAATTAAGGGAAGAAGAACATTTAGTATTAGATATTAGTTGTGATTTTTCTTTACAAAAATATTCTAGTTTATTTACTATTTCAGCTTATTTATCAGAGAATAATATTGAACAAATAGAGAACATTATTAGAAATCAAATTTATCAATTACAAAAAGAGCCTGTTACTCCTAATGAATTGAAAAATTGTCAACGATCGTTATGTCATGATTATATTTTCTCTACTGAAACTCCCGAACAATTAGCTGGATTATACGGTTATTATCAAATACTCAAAAAAGCAAATTTAGCCCTTAAATATCCACATATAGTGAAGCAATTAACGGCTGAAAAATTACAGTCTTATGCTTCCCAATATCTCTCTCCTGAATATTATGCCGTATGTGAAGTTAAATCCTGTTAATTATTAAAGTCTTCTCAAAAAGATAGATAAGACGTTTTAGTAGTAATGAGTTTGTACAAAAAATTAATAAGATGGTGAAATTTTGGTTTTGTTTAACACTTAATTCATAATTTAATTTCGAGAAACCTATATACTAATGAATAAATAATTATTGTTTGTCAATCTAAAAATCAGGGAGAATTTATAATTTATGGTTTGGAATTTTGATGGTCAAATTTTAATACAAGGTGTTGATCAACCAAAAGCGTTATCTTATTTAAAAGAATTTAATTTAGATAATCGTGATATTATTGCTGGTATTCCCGATCGATATATTGATGAAAAAATTGAGAATATATCTGTGTTTGATTTAGTAACAGAAGCGATGGACACTTATCCAGAAATCAAAACTACAATTATTTTTAGTCATCCTTATAATGTTTTGGATGCGGGTTTAGAAGCTATTGAATCAGGAATAAAACAAATTATAATTAATACAGAAAATATTCCTCCTTTAGACTTACTTAAACTATGGCAAAAAGCAGAAGATAAACAAGTCAAAATATTAGGAACTTCTCAGGCAGGAATTTTAATTCCTGAAAAAATTTGTTGGGGTGTTAATAATGCTAGTTTATATCGATCGGGCAATGTAGGAATTATTAACTATGGAGATAGTATCATTAGTAGTGAATTTGCCTTATTTTTACAAAAAAAAGACTTAGGTGAATCGATCGTTATCAATTTAGGTAATAATAAGTTTATTGATATTGATTGGGATTTTTGGTTGCAAATATTAGCAGAAAATGAATTGACAGAAATAATTTTAATAAATATTAGTGATTGTTCAAATATTGATCAAGAAAAGTTCATTTCAGCTTTAAATAAAATTGAACATAAACTTATAGTCGTCTATTTATTAGATCCTAATAATCTCAAATTTATGATTCAAAATAATAGTGCTAAAATTATCACTGATCAAATTCCAGAATACTTAAATAGAGTTTTATCTGCAACTTATTTTCGAGAGTATTTAGAAAAAAAAGATATTACAGTAACTCAACAATATCAAGAAATCATCCCACTTATCTTAAAATCTAAAAAAAGATCCTCGTTAGATTTTTCCTTAAACAAAAATCTTCAGTCTTAACAAAAAAATTCTCATGAGGAATCTAAAAGACAAAAATATTATATTTGTAATAGTAAATTAAAGATAAAATTAAAAAAGAAAATAATTATAAAGCCATATAGGAACCAAAAAAACTTCTATAATTGATATAAAAAATTAAAAGAACATAGTTATAAAGTACCGATATTTATTAAACATTAATTGTAAGAAAAATAAAAAAAATTAAGAAATTTAACTTAAATATTTCCTAAGATAAAACTCATTTGACTTAGATCTTATTAAATTATTAAGAAATAATCTATTATCTGTTGTCGTTTTCTGTCTTAGCCAGTAAATTAATATGTATCCTAGGCTTAGTTGAAAAAAAGAGACTTTGGCATAGTGAGGAGTCGGGAAAATTTAAAAACAAATTTTTCATTTTCGATTCGACCTTCTTTATTATTTAGTGGTATCTTAAAACATGAATGTATGTAAATTTTAAAATTTTTATTATTAAAACTATTATGAAGGCAATGATTTTGGCGGCAGGAAAAGGTACTCGTGTACGCCCTATTACCCATACTATCCCTAAACCTTTAATTCCAATATTGCAAAAGCCCGTTATGGAGTTTTTGGTGGAATTACTACGGAAACACGGTTTTAATCAAATTATGGTGAATGTAAGTCACTTAGCCGAAGAAATTGAAAACTATTTTCGGGATGGACAACGGTTTGGTGTGGAAATTGGTTATTCTTTTGAAGGGCGCATTGTTGATGGTGAATTGATCGGAGAGGCTTTGGGATCTGCTGGTGGGTTAAAAAAAATCCAAGAGTTTAATCCTTTTTTTGATGATACTTTTATTGTTTTATGTGGTGATGGTTTAATTGATCTTGATTTGACGGAAGTTGTCAAAAAACATAAAGAAAAAGGTGCGATCGCAACTGTAGTCACCAAATCTGTACCGAAAGAAGAAGTATCTAGTTATGGCGTAGTGGTGACGGATGATAATGATAAGATTTTAGCATTTCAAGAAAAACCCTCGATCGAAGAAGCTTTAAGTACTCAAATTAATACAGGAATTTATATTTTTGAACCTCAAATTATTGATTATATTCCCGCAGGACAAGAATATGATATTGGTAGTGAGTTATTTCCTAAACTGGTAGAGTTAGATTTGCCTTTTTATGCTGTTAATATGGATTTTGAATGGATTGACATCGGTAAAGTACCAGATTATTGGGAAGCAGTACGATCGGTTTTAAAAGGAGAGGTTAAGAATGTGGAAATACCGGGTAAAGAAGTACAACCGGGAGTATATACAGGATTAAATGTATCTGTAAACTGGGAAAAAGTAGATATAACTCCTCCCGTATATATTGGTGCTATGACTCATATTGAAGACGGAGCAAAAATAGTTGGCCCCACGATGATAGGCCCTAACTGTTGGATTTGCGAAGGTGCAACAGTCGATAACAGTGTTATTTTTGAATATTCTCGTTTAGGTTCAGGAGTCCGTTTAGTTGATAAATTAGTATTTGGTCGTTATTGTGTCGATAAAAACGGTATTGCCATTGATGTTCAAGCGGCCGCCATTGATTGGTTAATTACCGATTCTCGTAAAGATTTAGCAGAAACACCTCAGAAAAATCAATTAATTGCCCAAGTAGTCAAAAATTCCTAGTAATTAATAATGAAAAAACCAATCATTCTTTCAATAAATATTACTTTCTCTCGTCCTTTTAATAAATTCTCTTATTTTGAATAATTTATCTTTTTCACAACAATTAATTGTCACCGATGATGGTGGAAGAATCGATTTATGGTTGTCCGATCGTGTCACTGATTTATCTCGATCGAGATTGCAAAAAATTATCGAAAATGGACAAGTCTCCCTAAATAACGAAATTTGTACTCAAAAAAAAACTATTTTAAAATCGGGAGATGTTATCAACATTGATATTCCGCCTCCCATTGCCTCATCGGTTATCCCTCAATCTATTGCTTTAGATGTTCTCTATGAAGATGAATTTTTGATCATTATCAATAAACCTGCAAACTTTGTGGTACACCCTTCCCCCGGTCATCAAGAAGGAACTTTAGTTAATGCTTTACTTGCTCATTGTCCTGATTTACAAGGTATTGGGGGAGTTGAACGACCCGGTATTGTTCATAGATTGGACAAAGATACAACAGGAGTAATGGTAGTCGCCAAAACAGAAGCAGTTTTACGCAGTTTACAAGAGCAAATAAAGGCGAAAACGGCAAAAAGAGAATATTTTGGGGTTGTCTATGGATCACCTCGTCAAGACTCAGGAATGGTCAATTTACCGATCGGTCGTCATCCTATCCATCGAAAAAAGATGGCCATCGTATCTATCGAAAAAGGAGGTAGAGAAGCAGTAACTCATTGGCAACTAGAAGAAAGATTAGGAAATTATAGTTTAATAAAATTTCAGCTTGAAACAGGACGTACCCATCAAATCCGAGTCCATGCTAGTCACATCAAACACCCCATTATCGGCGATCCTTTATATAGTGCTGGTCATTCTGTTGGTGTCAATTTAACAGGTCAAGCATTACATGCTTTTAGGTTGACTTTAAGCCATCCCATCACAGGAAATATTATAGAATCGATCGCACCTTTGCCTCCAGAAATGGAAAAGTTATTGAGAATATTAAGAAAAAACATCACTTAATTGTCAACTGTCAACCGTCAACTGAAAATATGAGTATTTTTACCCCCCCATTAGCACGATTAATCGAACAATTACAAAAGTTGCCCGGCATAGGCCCTAAAAGTGCGCAAAGACTAGCCTTTCATATCCTTAAACGTAGCGACAAAGATGCTGAAAACCTTGCTCAAGCCATTCTTGATGCAAAAAAACAAGTTGGATTTTGTCAGGTTTGTTTTCATCTTTCTGCCGATCGTATTTGTGAAATTTGTCGTAATCCTAATCGAGATCAAGATGTTATTTGTGTGGTAGAAGATTCTAAGGATGTGATCGCTCTTGAAAAAACTAGAGAATATCAAGGTTTGTATCATGTGTTAGGAGGCGTTATTTCACCTATGGATGGTATTACTCCTGAACAACTAAATATTCAAACTTTAATACAAAGAGTTGGGAAAGGTAATATTAAAGAAGTAATTATGGCTATTAGTCCTAATATTGAAGGAGAAACAACCACGTTGTATGTCGGACAGTTGTTAAAACCATTTACAAAAGTGACTCGTATTGCCTTTGGTTTACCGATGGGAGGTGATTTAGAGTATGCGGATGAGATAACCTTAGCAAGAGCCCTAGAAGGTCGAAGAGACTTAGAATAAGATGATTATTACAACCTAAATAGGATTGCTAATATATAGTATTTATTAGTAGGTATTACTTCAGCTTTAATACGATGGAGTATTATTTCAGTTGGATATAAAATTATCGATGAAGATAGGCAGAAGGCAAAAAGTAAAAGGTAAAAGTAAGAAAAATTGATTAAAAAATTAGTCAAATGGATTTTAGACAAATAATCAATAAGCTATCAAGTAAGTGAAAAAAGCATTTTGTTAATTTTAAATTTGCAATTTTTAAAACTTTAAACTATTCATTACCTTTTCTTAACTTTGAAAGGATAACCTTGTACTTATAATAATGTATTGTCAATTACACTAACTATTATGCTGTTAACCTCTCCTTCTAACCATAATCTTATAAATCAAGGTCAAAAAACACAAAGAAGATTACATTTTTATGAGCGAGGAGAAGAAATTCCTCTTATCAGTCAAGGAGTTTGGCAAGTGAATAAAGGAGTTGTACAGTTGGTGAAATTTAACCCTCAAGGAGAAGAGACATTGTTAGGATGGGTACATTCAGATAATTTTTTTGGTCTTTGGTTTACTTCCTTAGATAGTTTTCAGGCAAAATCTTTGTCAGATGTTCATTTACAATGGTATTCTATAACGGAAATAGAAAAAAACTCTGTTTTAGCTCAAGCAATGCTTTCTCAAGTGGTGAAAAGAATTCGACAAAGTGAGGCTTTATTGGCGATCGCAGGCAAAAGAAAAGTAGAAGATAGACTGGTACAACTATTAAAACTTTTAGCTAGGGAAATGGGAGAAAGTAGGGATTCTGGTATTCGATTAAAAGTAAGACTTACCCATCAAAATCTAGCTAATGCCATTAGTACCACTAGAGTTACAATTACTAGATTGTTAGGGGATTTACAAAAACAAGGATTTATTTCTTTTGATAGTAGTCGCCATATTGTCGTTTGTGATCACAATATAACAAGAAACTAGATTATTAAAATCAAATAGTACTTAATCTTCTGCTGTTTTCAGTGTCCTCTTTATTTCTTCATTTTATATTACTATAAAGTTATATATTTAAGTACTGTAGCTTGATGTAATTATGTTTGAATTAAGCTGGATAAATGGATTAATCGGCGGTGTTTTAATTGGTGTTAGTGCTACTATTTTATTAGCTTTTAACGGAAAAATTGCTGGTATTAGTGGCATGATTAATGCGGTTTTGGAATTTAAACCTTCGGAAAAATGGCGAGTTTTTTTTCTCGGAGGAATGTTATTAGGAGGAATTATTTATGAATATGTGCTTCCCTTACCTAAAACTCCTAGTTACAATTTGGCGTTAATTCCTATGATTCTCGGTGGTTTTTTAGTTGGTTTTGGTACAAGAATGGGAAACGGATGTACCAGTGGTCATGGGGTTTGTGGTTTAGGAAGATTGTCAACTCGATCGTTTACTGCCGTAATTACTTTTTTAATATCGGGAATGATCACCGTATTTGTAACTAGACATATTTTAGGGTAGAAATGAATAATAAACAGAATATAGTTGCTTTAATAAGTGGTTTATTATTTGGTTTAGGCTTGGCAGTGTCTCAAATGATAGATAGAGAAAGAGTCATTGGATTTCTGGATGTTATGGGAAAGTGGGATGCAACCTTAATGTTTGTACTAGGTGGTGCAGTGGGAGTCACAATTATTAGTTTTAGATTTATTCTGCCTTTAAAACATCCTTTTTTTGATCAGAAATTTTATCTACCTACTTCCAAAGACATAGATCAAACATTAATAGTAGGATCTATCATTTTTGGTATTGGTTGGGGAATTTCAGGCTTTTGTCCGGGCCCTGGAGTTGTTTCCTTAGTACAACTAAACCTTAATCCTATTATCTTTATTTTAGCTTTTATTACTGGTTCTCTAGTTTATAAATCAATTAACAAACATTGAATTCTTTTGCTAAGATTGATACTGTTAAATTGCCCAGATATTCTTATTAATGAAGTTAACATGAGTTGATTAAAGAACAAAAGTTATTAATTAATTGTTCATTGTTAATGGTTCATTGTTAATTTTTCATTGTTAATATGGAGTGACATTAATGAATTTTAGCCATATCCAATTTTGTACGGATAAAACCACGATCGATTTATCACAACTACAAGAATTATATAGAGCTACAGCTTTTTGGGCGCAAAATCGGACTCTTGAAGATCTTGCGATCGCCATCGACAACAGTCATCCAGTGGTTTCAGTATGGGATAACAAAAAATTGATTGGTTGTGCTAGAGCAACATCTGATGGAATTTATCGTGCTACTATATGGGATGTCGTGATTCATCCTGACTATCAAGGATTTGGATTAGGGAGTAAATTAGTAGAAACTTTAATTAGTCATCCTCAATTAAATCGAGTGGAAAGAATTTATTTAACAACGACTCATCAACAAAAATTCTATCAAAAAATTGGTTTTCAGGAAAATACAACGACGACAATGGTGTTATATAATCGTTATCCCACCGCCAATGATGTTGTTAGAGAGTCTCAAGAGGAAGAAATAACTGCCATTGTGTAAGATTATCTTCTTCACTACCATTTAACATTAACTTGCCTCCTAGAATGTCTAACAAAGATTCTGCTAACATTATTTTCATGCCACTAGACAGTTGGGGAAGACTGTTTAGTTGTTTCAATTCTTCAATAGGAGATTCCACTAAATCTATATCTTCATTAATATTTAGATGTTGATAAGGAAAATCAATAGCAATTATTGCTGTTTTATTTTCTTCATTTTTACTACAGTGTAAAACTATTTCTCCCATTTGCCCGTAATCAATTACCACTTCTAATAAAGATAATAAGGCATCAGTTAATTTTGTTCTGTCAGACTGGGTTATGATATTTTCTTCTAACTTGCCCAATGTTAATTTCAGATTGCGGTTAGCCGCCTGTAATACCATTACTTCTTGTATATCTGTTAGTAACTCTGAGATATTTATTTTTTGAATTTCTAAAGTAACTTTTCCTACCTCTAATTTAGATACCATAATTAATCGATCGAGAATATCCATTAATTTTTTAGCATATTTATAACCTTCCTCAATAAACTCTCTTTCTTCTTCCCTACTTTCACATAAATCATTGATAATTAGCTGATGTAATCCCATTAAACTACCCAGTGGCGATCGAATTTCATGGGCAATCCTACCAAGAAAACCCCCCTTAAAACGACTATTTTGTAAGGATTGTTGATAAGCTATTTTTGTCTTTTTTAACTCAATTACAAGGTTATTTATATCTGTCATAACATATTAAATTTGATAACAATTGACAAGGAACAATGAATAGTTAATAGTTAATAGTTAATAATGAATCGTGAACGATCGATTATCCATTATCAATTATATTTTCCTATGTCTTTACCCCCATCATCAACAAAACCCTATAAAAGTAGATTATTTAATTTTGTTAACCGTCATTATATCAAGTTTAATAGTAAAGTTAATCTTAAGATCCGTGAATTAGGGTATGTGGTACAAGGAAGTTTACAGACTCTTATTTTACCGTTATTTTGGTTGTGGGAAACGACAAAAAAAATCACCAACAGTTTTACTTCTCCATCTCGCAATTCTGCTTCTTTACCTCCCACAGAAAACTCAAATAATTTAACAGATAATAGTGATTTAATTTTGATAGTAAATCAGGCTATCAATTCTCATGCTCAATTGCCTTCCTTGCCTCCTAAAAAATTTCAAGGTTTAGCTAGTAGATTAAAAGATAAAAAGATAATTTTTGTTTTAGAAAATAATAAATTTAAAGACATTATACCCATTAAGCAACAATCAGAGCTAAATTTACTCATTAATAATTTAACAGAGGAATTTATTGCTCAAAAAGTTTTAAATCTTTCTTCTCAATCTAATATTTTTACTAAAATTTTTTCTTGGTTTAATCTTTTAGGTAAATCAAAAGTTGAGACAAAAATTTCTCAAGATCTTAATAATCTTGAATCATCAGGTATAGCATTAAATAATAATGATTATGATACTAGTTTTTATTATAAAAATAACTCAATTATTCTTTTTCTAGACAATATTTTAGCTACTTTAGAAAGTTTAATTGTTAGACAAAAAGAAGCTATTATACAAAAAAAAGATGAACAACTTACAGAAGAAAATAAAGAAAAATTATCATTATTACTATTAATAAAAGCTGCGATCGAGTATTTCTTCAAATCAAAAAATAATCAGTTGAGTAACAATAACAATAGTATAGAAAATTTACCTTTAAATGAGAATACTTCATCTAATTTACCATTTTCAGAAAATTATATTAATACAATTATAGGCAAATCCCAAGCAAGAGCAGAGAATATTATTCCCCAAATTCAAGAAACAACTGAACAACTAATTAATCAAGGTTTAAATCAATTTAATATAGCAAAAAATAATCTTAATAATAAATTAAATAATCCAGAAGATCCATTTCAAATACAAATTTTAATTTGGGCGGCTATTAACTATTTCTTAAGTCAAAAAAACTCTTCAAAAAAAATATCTAATAATAATAAAAAAAGTTTTTTACCTAGTTTTTCCGAAACAGAGATTATCTTAATCAATGATGAAATAGTTGATCCTTGGTTATTATGGGAAGATTTATATATTAATCCTCCTATTGATGAAACCGAAACTCTTGATAATTTTTTATTACTTGATAGCGGTATTGACATTTCGATCGAATCCTCAGAAACTCTTATCAATAATGTAGAAATTACTACCTCTATTGAACCTCAAGAAAATTTGGTTTTAGATAAAAAAATAAGTAATAAAATAGACAAAAAAAAGGAAGAAAAAACAAATAATTTAGTCAATAAACAAGTTATTATTGAGGATGAAATTGAAGCAAAAGTTATTGAGATTAAATACGAAAAACACTTTTTAGAAATTATTTTAGAAAAGCTCGATCGAATTATTTTATGGTTGGAAGAAACTATTATTAAAATAGTAAATAAAATAAAATCCTTTACTGAAAAGTTTAATAAATAATCTATTGCATAAATGTACCATTAACAGTATGTTATGATTTGGTGCAAATTTTCAGAATATTTTAAGTAAATGGTTGACTACGGTTTAGAAGGAAAAATTATCAAAGTTGGATTAGTCGGTACAGGATACGCCGCCAAAAGGAGGGCTGAGGCTTTTCAAGATTCGCCTTTTTCCGAATTAGTAGCGGTAGTAGGTAATAGTTTAGAAAATACTGAAGATTTTTGTCAAACCTATCATATTACAGCCGTGACAAATTGGGAAGATTTAGTTAATGATCCCTCTTTAGATTTGATTTGTATTTGTAATGTAAATCGTGATCATGGCTCGATCGTGCGGGGGGCATTATTAAGCAATAAACACGTTATAGTAGAGTATCCTTTAACTCTCAACCCCTTAGAAAGTGAAGATTTAATTAATTTAGCACGACAAAAACAAAAATTACTCCACATCGAACACATTGAGATTTTAGGCGGAGTACATCAAGCCATCAAAAAATATTTACCCGAAATAGGAACTCCTTTTTTAGCTCGATATAGTACTATATTGGCAAAAGCAAAAGTTACACCTCATTGGACTTATAACTATGATTTATACGGTTTTCCCTTTATAGCCGCAGTATCTCGCATCAATCGCTTTACAGATTTATTCGGAGAGGTGGATTCTGTTAGTTGTTTTGCTCGTTTTTGGGATGCAATGGAAAGTGGTTATTTTTCCGCCTGTTGGTGTCAAGCCCAATTACAATTTAAAAATAACATGATGGTTTGTCTCAATTATGGCAAGGGTAATCAATTTCAAAGCAACGATCGAACTTTAGAAATTTACGGCGATCGAGGTACACTAATATTTGATGGAGAAAAAGGTAAGATAAAAAGAGGAGACGAAGAAATCGCCATAGAAGTCGCCAGTCGTCGAGGATTATTTACTCAAGATACCACATTAGTATTAGAACATTTACTAACGGGAAAACCCCTTTATATAAATAATACAGATAGTGCTTATAGTCTGAAAGTAGCTCAAGCCTCCCTTAAATCTTTTCAAAATAAGGAAATTGTGAGGGTTTAAACACAAAATCACCCTATCACCCCATTCCCTCATCACCAATTAATTACTTATGCTGTAGCTAAAACTTTTAAAGTCACTTTATCAGGTACTTGATCTAAATGGTCATATTTCCAATTAAAAAAGCCTACTCCTAAACTAAGCGATCGTAATTCTATAATAAAATCTTGCATTTCGGCTTGGGGTAAATAACCATTAACTTGATCCCAGTTTTTCCAATCTGCGATCGCATTATAACCTAAAATTTGTCCTCGATGGGTAGTAATCAACTGTAGTACTTTAGATGTAAATTCAGAAGGTACGGAAATATCAACTTGTAAGATGGGTTCAAGTAAAATGGGATCACATTCCACCATTCCATCTGTCATAGCAATTCGTGCCGCTTGTTTAAAGGCTTGTTCTGAACTGTCCACCGAGTGATAAGATCCATCAATAAGGGTAACATCAATATCAACTACAGGATAACCTAAAGGACCTGTCTGTAAATATTCTCTAACTCCTGTTTCCACTCCCGGAATATATTGCTTTGGCACAACACCACCAACAATAGTTTGATGAAATTGGAAACCTTCTCCCCGAGATAAAGGTTTAATATCTAAATATACATCCCCAAATGCTCCATGACCACCGCTTTGATGCTTATAACGTCCATGAATTTTTGTTCCCTTACGAATCGTCTCTTTATAGGGAATTTTCGGATTTTGAGTAACCAGAGATAAGTTATATTTATTTTTCAGTCTTTCTAAAGTCACTTGTAAATGAATTTCTCCTTGTCCCCACAATACAACTTCATGAGTACTTTCATCTTGTTCCCATTTTAACGAAGGATCTTCTTCTAGGATTTTGGCGATCGCACCTGAGATTTTAACTTCATCTCGGCGGTTTTCAGCGACGACAGCTTTCCCATAAACAGGTTCAAAAATTTGAGCTTGAGGAAGAGATTTAATAGTTTTATTAGAATCCGTCAGAGTTTCTCCAGTTTTAATACCTTCTAGTCGTCCTAATGCCACAATTTCACCGACTTGCGCATAATTTAAGGATTTTTGTTGACTACCCATTAAACGATACATTCCCCCCACTCTCACACCATTAAGAGTCATACCATCGGTTAATTTACCTTGCCAAACTCTGACTAAAGACAACCTTCCACCTTGGGCATTATAGTAGGTTTTTAAAACCTGAGCGATCGCCGGTTCTTGATTTGGGGTATTGAGTCCTCGTCTTTGAGCCGTAATACTAGGTTCGGGAGCTTCTTTCATGAGACAATCGAGTAAAGGGCGTACTCCATAATCTTCTTGAGCAATACCAAAAAATACAGGTACAATTAAATCTGCACCCAATTCCATTTTTAAATCCTTAAGAATTTCTTCCTGAGAAGGCTCAATTTCCTCGATTAATTCTTCCAATAAATGATCATCAAAATCCGCTAAAGTCTCTAGCATCTCTTGTCTTGCTTCGGTTTCCACTTCTTTGAGATGTTCAGGAAATGACACTAAATCTGCCTCGCTACCTTGATGATAGTGGTAGGCTTGTTCTGTGATTAAATCAATGTAACCGATAATGTCTTGATCTTGTTTAATTGGGTATTGTTGGGGTACAAGAGGACGACTGGAAACATCTTTGATTGCTTTTAAAACATCCATAAAAGAATCTTGCGATCGATCCATTTTATTGATATAAACTAAATGCGGTATCTGCCAATCATCGAGGAATTTGAACAAAGGTGCAAGGGTTAAAACTTTACTGACAGAAGGTTCACAAACGATAATAGCGGCTCCTGCACCCACTAAAACATTATAGGTTTCTTGCATAAATTCCACCGATCCCGGACAATCAAGAAAAGTAAAATTAATCCCTTCATATTCAGTATAAGCAGAAGCTATCTCGATCGTCATTTTATGATTTTTTGATTCTGTAGAAAAATCCCCTACACTATTTCCATCATTAACATTTCCCTTGCGATTAATAGCCCCTGAAACGAATAATAAACTTTCTAATAAGGTAGTTTTTCCACTAGAATAAGGCCCTACGATCGCTATATTTCTAATCGATTCACCGCTATTTTGAGTCATAATTGCTACTCCTAATCTAAGTTTAATTCTCTAATTAATTAGTTTTTTTACATCACAAAATATCAATTAATCAAAGTTTTAATGAAATTATCTTTATTGTTAGAGTAACTTATTTTGAGCTTTACTAGGTAGATTATATTTATATATCTTAAATATTAACTTTAGTGTAAAGTTTTGTTTTTGAAATGTTAATAAACTTTATTTTTTTTATTAATTTTTTACATTTGATTCAAGGATTTTTTATTAATCCAACAGACAATTATCGATCGTCAAAACCATAAGTTTCTCGGATAAGATATAATGGTCTGCCTTTTACTTCCTCATAAATTCGAGCAATATATTCACCAATAACTCCTAAAGTAATTAATTGAATTCCACCTAAAAATAAAATAGCCACAATAGTAGAAGCATAACCCGGTAAATCAATACCAAAAATCAAAGTTTTAAGCATGAGAAATAAACCATAAAAGAGGGAAATTACAGAAATAAATAAACCAAAATAACTCCATACTTTGAGAGGAATCGAACTAAAAGAAGTGATACCATCTAAAGCAAAATTCCACAATTTCCAGTAATTAAAACTGCTTTTTCCTCCGTATCGTGGCAGTCTTTCAAAATATATCGCAGTTTGCCGATAACCTACCCACGAGAATAAACCTTTCATAAAGCGATTTTTTTCAGGTAATTGTCTTAAAGCCTTCACAACTTTTTCATCTAATAAACGATAATCTCCCGTATTAGCAGGTATAGGAATAGTACTAATTTTTCCGATAAAACTATAAAAATAATCCGCCGTTTTTTTCTTTAACCATGACTCTCCCTGACGAGATTTTCTCACAGCATAAACCATATCATAACCTTCTCTCCATTTTGTTATTAAATCAATAATTAATTCTGGTGGATCTTGTAAATCTGCATCGATCGGAATAACCGCTTTTCCTGTGGTATAATCCAACCCAGCACTCATAGCGATTTCTTTGCCAAAATTACGAGATAAATTAATAACCTTAATCCGGTTATCTAGGTAATGATAATCAATTAAAAATTTAAGGGTGTTGTCTTTACTTCCATCATTAATACAAACTATTTCATAATCTAACTCAAGAGATTTTAATACTAATTGTAAACTAGAAAAAAGTCGCTCTAAATTTTCCGCTTCATTATAACAAGGTATTAATAGAGATAATTCTGGTTGATTTTGTTTCACCATTAAAGGAGTAGGTATTAGATGTTAGATATTAGGTTAAATTAAAACTGTTAATTTATAACACTTAAATTTTAGCTGTTAGTTTTTAGCTGTTAGCTTTTAGCTTTTTTCCATTAAAGAATAAGTAATCAATTACTAAGTAATGTTGGCTAGAAATTTAACTTCAAAATAGCTGATAGATAACTAATTTCTGATAGCTAATTAAACATAATTATTTGTCACGACTCATATAGGATTACTATAGATTTATTATTAAGTTAATTTTTAACTTTTAAGTTACTAGCAAAAGATTTTAAACGCAATAAGTTAACCGTTTGTCCCAAATTAAGAGGAAGCAGTGAAATTCCTTCTAAACGAGATTGAATCCAACCATCTCCCCAACACCATTCTTGATAGCCATCAATACCACCACTTAAAATTAATCTTATACAATTATTATCAATAAAATCTACTTTATTTTTAATTTCTATTAATCCTAAATAAAAACTAAAAGTATCCCCCTCAGATAATTTATTAATAGAATTTTTCTTAAATTTAAGAGGAAAAAACCATTGTTTTAACTTACTAATATCCAATAAACAATCTCGAAAAACTGTTTCTTCGACTTTTACTTCAATTCTTAATTCACTTTTTTGAAATTTACCTAACATAAACTATTCTTGCCTACTTCAAAGTAACTGAGCTTCGATTATATCTTAACCAAATCTCTAAATCTTTAAAAAAATTCCCTCTAAAATATTGCTCAAATTGCCACGATCGATGAAAATTTGATAATCTAAGCAAATAACTTATAGTAGAAAGAATAAAGTGAGTATTGTAATCGGTCGTGGAAAACAAGCCCGTAGAGCCTACGGTATAGATGAAATAGCCTTAGCCCCGGGAAATTGTACACTAGATCCTATTTTAGCGGATACCCGTGTCAATCTTGGCGGTATTGAAAGAGAAATCCCTATTATTGCCAGTGCCATGGATGGAGTAGTTGATGTCAAAATGGCTGTACTGCTGTCAGAATTAGGATCATTGGGAGTACTAAACTTAGAAGGCATCCAAACCCGTTACGAAGATCCCAATCCCATTTTAGATCGCATTGCCTCCGTTGGAAAATCAGAATTTGTCGGGTTAATGCAAGAATTATACAGCGAACCCATTAAACCTGAGCTAATTAAACAAAGAATTATCCAAATCAAACAACTAGGAGGAATTGCGGCGGTAAGTTTAACTCCGGCTGGTGCCAGTCAATTTGGTGCAGTGGTAGCGGAAGCGGGAGCGGATTTAGTATTTATTCAAGCCACTGTTGTTTCTACTGCTCATTTATCTCCTGAGTCAGTTACGCCTCTTGATTTAGCTCGTTTTTGTGCCGAAATGCCTATGCCAGTAATTCTTGGCAATTGTGTAACCTATGATGTAACTTTAAATTTACTCAAAGCAGGTGCAGCCGGTATTTTAGTTGGGATTGGACCCGGTGCAGCCTGTACTTCTAGAGGTGTTTTAGGAGTGGGTGTACCTCAAGCCACTGCAGTAGCTGATTGCTCCGCTGCTAGGGATGATTTCCACAAAGAAACCGGTAAATATATTCCCATCATTGCTGATGGTGGTATTATTACGGGGGGTGATATTTGTAAATGTATCGCTTGTGGTGCTGATGCCGTTATGATTGGTTCACCTATCGCTCGTAGTGCAGAAGCTCCCGGTAGAGGTTTTCATTGGGGTATGGCAACTCCTAGCCCTGTTCTGCCTCGTGGTACTAGGATTAATGTTGGCACTACAGGTACGATCTCCGAAATTTTAAGAGGGCCAGCAAAACTTGATGATGGTACTCATAACCTATTAGGAGCATTAAAAACAAGTATGGGTACTCTTGGAGCTAAAAATATTAAAGAAATGCAGGAAGTAGAAGTCGTCATTGCACCTTCTTTATTAACTGAAGGGAAAGTCTATCAAAAAGCCCAACAATTAGGAATGGGTAAATAGTTCAACAATGGACAATTAACAATTAACAATTGGAAATCTAAATTTAATACACTAAAATATCAAATAAGGTAGTACTGGTTTGAGTGGGAGTTACTCCATTAGTAAAAGTAGCAATTAATTCATAGTTTCCGCCGTTATTATAGTAAAGGGAAGCAGGTTGAACATCACTGGTAATGCCGTTAGGAATAATACCAACGATGTCGTCAGTGGCACTAGCTAAAGCTGAAGATAAATCGGGAAAACCACCACTTCCAACAATTATTTTTTCATACTCAGAACTATCTAATCTGTGAAATGGAGTTGTATTTGCAAATAGTCCTGATTGGGTTGCCAAAGAATAAGAAAGAGGTTTTGATGTAATAGCTGTTCCTGTTATATTTAAACCAAAAGTACTAGCGTTTAGAACAACTTTATCTAAACCTTTAGTAAAATCTTGAACTCGATCGCCGATTTCATTAGGATTCGTCCAAACAAACCAATCAAGACTACTATCTCCTGCAACTCCTCCAACACCTCCGGCAAGAAGATCATCTCCTTCTCCACCAACTAAAATATCTGAACCATGATCTCCAACTACTGTATCATCTCCTGTACCGCCATCTAAGTAATCGTTACCCGAAGAAATACCTTTTCCTCCATTAAGATAATCATGACCTGCACGACCAAAAATTTTGTCATTTCCAATACCACCGTCTAAAGAATCTCCTCCGAAATTGGGATTTAAAATACCTGTATTCGTAGTGGTAGGATCTCCATTCAAATCCAAATAGGGATTAATTTCGTCTTCATTCCCACCATCAACATAATCGTTTCCAGCACCACCAACAATAGTATCACGACCATCAAGATAACTTGAATTAAGTTGACCACCATAGAGGGAGTCATCACCGTTTCCCCCATCCATGAGATCATCACCTCTTAAACCAGAAAGAATATCATTACTTGTTGTTCCGATTAATCTTTCGGTGTAATATAAGTTCGGAAGCAATATGATTCTGTTTGTACCAGTAATAGTTGCCATAATAATTATATTTTTTATAATGAACTTTATATAACTATTATGACACGACAACAAGAGACATTAATTATTTGTCTAACTATCTTCTTGATCTTTCTATCGTATTCCTAAATCATTTGTGAGAATTTTAGATATTTTTAATTAAAGGGATTAGCTTTTAGCTGTTAGGTGTTAGTTTTTAGCTGTTAGCTTTTAGCCTTTTTTCCATTAAAGAATAAGTAATCAATTACTAATGTTAGCCAGCAATTTAACTTCACAATACCTGATAACTAATTGCTAATTACTAATCTCTAATAGCTTAATCTTAATATTTGTCTTGAATAATTAAAGTGTGATTAAGCCCTGTTTTTTCGATCGTATCTAAAATCATTTCCTGAGCGCCAATAACGTAAACATCAACATTTGCCCCCATTTTCTGTTTAGAAAACACTAAAACTCTCAAACCAGCACTAGCCATAAACTCTAAGTCTGCCATAAACAAAACTACTTTAGTTACACTAGCGGCGGCGGCTTCTTCAATTTTTGCCTTAAAATCGGCGGCATTACTACCGTCTAGTTCTCCTGCTAAAGTAATTTTTGCAACATCATCTTCTATTACTAAATTAATATCTAAAGCCATTTTTTCACTCCTTTTTATGGTGTAAAGTTAATTGTTTATTTTGTTTATTGTTAATTGTTATTTTCCTACTAGGATAACCATAGATCGATCGCCTAATAATAACCCAGATTGATTATCTAGTAATGGTTCATTTCCCACTGTATGACTATCTTCAGGAGATGGTACTCCCGTATTAGCAAAAATATGCCATTTTAAGGAAGGTGGAAGATTTGGCAACTCAAACCAAGTGGCTTCCCAATAGACATTCATGGCGACATAAATATAATTATCTTCTACTGTACCGCCTTTAGCGTGTTTGCCACAAAGCATAAATGCGATCGTCTTACTAAGAGGCGACCAATCTGCACTCCAAGCCTTTGTGCCGTGCCAAGTGATGTCAGCATAACCACTACCAACATAATCTCGGTTTTGGAAGTGCTGAGTATTTCTTAGTACAGGATGAGCTTTACGAAAGGCGATACAATTTTTGGTAAATTGGAACAAATCATTATTTTTCTTCAATAAATTCCAATTTAACCAGTTGAGATCGTTATCGTGGCAATAGGTGTTATTGTTACCATATTTTGTGCGTCCCATTTCATCACCCATGAGCATCATTGGTACTCCTTGAGATACCATAAGAATAGCGATCGCATTCTTTATTTGACGGTGACGTAAAGCATTTATACCCGGATCATCGGTTTCTCCTTCCCAACCGCAGTTCCAACTATCATTATCATTGCTACCATCGTTATTATTTTCCCCATTGGCTTCGTTATGTTTCTCATTATAAGAAACCATATCCATTAGGGTAAAACCATCATGGGCAGTGATAAAGTTGATAGAAGTAGCCGGAACTCTACCAGCAGGGGCATATAAATCAGGAGATCCTTGTAATCTTTGGGCTATATCCCCCACAGTGCTATCTCCTTTGATAAATTTACGAACCCCATCCCGATATTTTCCGTTCCATTCACCCCAACGCCCATAGGCTGGAAATGATCCAACTTGATAGAGTCCACCAGCGTCCCATGCTTCTGCAATGAGCTTACATTTTGCCAAAATAGGGTCAAAAGCAAGGGTTTCGAGTAAAGGAGGATTTGCTAGGGGGGCTCCCCAAGGATCTCGTCCTAAAATAGAGGCTAAGTCAAATCTAAAGCCGTCAATATGATATTCTGAAGCCCAATAACGAAGACAATCAAGGACGATTCCTCGCACGATCGGATTATTGCAATTAAGGGTATTACCGCAACCACTGAAGTTATAGTAATAGCCTTCTGGAGTCAGCATATAATAGGTTTTATTATCAATACCCCGAAAAGAAATGATGGGGCCTTTTTCGTTACCTTCGGCGGTATGATTAAAAACTACATCCAGAATGATCTCTATCTCGTTTTTATGTAATTCTTTGACAAGAGCTTTTAATTCATCGACTTGCATTCCAAATTTACCCGTTGCGGCATAACCTGCTTTCGGGGCAAAAAAGCCCACCGTACTATAACCCCAATAGTTATATAAGGTTTCTCCCGTTTGAGGATTCGGGCGACTGTTTTCAAATTCATCAAATTCAAAAATGGGCATGAGTTCGATCGCATTTACCCCTAACTCTTTCAAGTAGGGAATTTTATCTCGAATCCCCGCAAATGTTCCCCTATGGGTTTGTTTAATGCCTGACGACTCATGATTGGTAAAACTGCGCACGTGCATTTCATAGATAATTTGATCCTCTGGAGGAATTTCTAAAGGTCGATCGTCTTCCCAATCGAAATCGTCAAAAGCCAGTCTAGCACGATGGTGATAAATATCATCCCAGTCAGGAGTAACACCCCATACATCTCTACCGCCAATAATTTTGGCATAGGGGTCTAGTAAAATTTTACTTCGATCGAACCAATGACCTTCTTGAAAATTATTAGGGCCATCCATACGATAGCCATATTCAAGATTTTCATAGTCTAAACCGAAGACAACCATTGAATAAACGTTACCAATACGAAATTCATCAGGAAAAGGAATTTCCCCAAAAGGTTCGGGGTCGTGTTTATGAAACAATACTAAAATACAAGATGTGGCATAACTAGAAAAAATAGAAAAATTAACCCCTCCCGGAACAAAAGTTGTTCCAAAAGGATAAGGATTTCCTCGTCTTAATTTGAAATTACCGTAAGTGTGAGTTGGAAGAATATCAATTCTTTGCATTTTTTGCTACCGATCTTTTTATCGTAACTAAGAACTAAGGTGAAACAACAGTCAACCCAATATCATTAATGTAATTTGAACAGGAGATCAACGTTAGGTTTTGTAACTCAACCCAACTTACCATCGCTATAACTGTTTTTTTGCTTCTTCAACAGAGGTACAGACTGTGAAAAAGTTTAAAAATCCTGTTACTGACATAGTATCTTTTATCTCTTCTGACAATCCCACTAAAATTAGATGTGCTTCTTTTGCTGTTGCTTGACGGTGCATTGATAACAAAGTCCTTAATCCGGCACTGGACATATAGGCAACTTGCGTCATATCAATGATAATTTTTGCTTCTTCTGTCACTAACGGAATAATAGTTTCTGTCACTTGGGAGGCAACAGAAGAATCTATTTCTCCATCAATAGTAACAATTTGCACATTGTCGATGGCACTTATATTGATTTCCATGTTTCTTTGTAATTTTTTAATTGTCAATTGTCAATTGTCAATTGTCCATTTTTTATGCAGGAACGATCGTAACTTTTACTTTAACTCTGGTGTCAGTTTTTGGTAATTGCACCGTTAAAGCGTCTGCATCAAAACTATGATAAGGTTCGCCATCGATTTCTACTTTGCTAATTTTGATACTACCCGGAGGTAAAATATCAGGAGAAACCCGTAAAATATCGTCGGCAAAACCCCCTGGAATAGGTTTAAAGTAAAAATCCATCGGTTGTTTAGTGACGAGCAAATTGGTGTAAACTGCCGCTAAATAACACAATTCAAAGGAATGATAACCACTCATGGAGTGACTACCTTTACCCCGTTCGTTACCCCCTGCTAAGAAGGGAATACCATTGGCTAAAACGTTAAAATAAATGCCTCCGTCTTCTAAATCTAAGAACCATGCGTTGTAGAATGCCGCCGATTCTCTGGCTAAACGGTGATATTCTTGATCATTTAATACCCCAGATAAAATGAAGTAAGCAAGAATCATTTGTTCTTGTTGCCACCAAGGTTTGCGATCGTGCCATACATAACGATGATATTTTTCCCCTTCTGGGACAATACGTTCCACTACATCATAACAGCCACCTCTTTGACGATCGCTTCCGTGTTCATTCATCAAGTTAGCGATTTTTTTCGCCAATTCTTCATATTCTGTTTTAGGTTTGAGACTGTGCATCCGCATCAAATTCCAAG